>NZ_JBSFGE010000006.1:0-490437 GCF_053596435.1 Streptomyces sp. NPDC001700 | reverse complement strand
TGCATTTGGGGGCTCCGGCTTTGGTGGGTGTTGTGGGTCCGGTGTTGGTGTTTCCGGGGCAGGGGTCGCAGTGGGTGGGGATGGGTGCGTCGTTGCTGGATGCGTCGCCGGTGTTCGCGGGGCGGGTGGCGGAGTGTGAGCGGGCTTTGTCGCCGTATGTGGACTGGTCCCTCACCGATGTGCTGCGTGGGACTGGGGGCGACCTGGGGCGGGTGGATGTGGTGCAGCCGGTGTTGTGGGCGGTGATGGTGTCGTTGGCGGCGGTGTGGGCGGGGCATGGGGTGCGGCCTGCTGCGGTGGTGGGTCATAGTCAGGGTGAGATCGCGGCGGCTGTGGTGGCTGGGGCGTTGTCGTTGGAGGATGGCGCGAAGGTGGTGGCGCTGCGTAGTCGGGCGTTGCGTCAGCTGGCCGATGGCGGGGCGATGGCGTCGCTGGGGGTGGGGGAGGAGCAGGTCGGACAGCTGCTGGCCGGGCTTGGTGATCAGGCGGCTGGTGTGGGTGTGGCGGCGGTCAATGGGCCGTCGTCTACGGTGGTTTCGGGTCCGCCGGAGCAGGTGGCCGTTGTGGTGGCCGCCTGCCGGGAGAACGGTGATCGGGCGCGGTTGATCGATGTGGACTATGCCTCGCACGGTCCCCAGGTTGATGAGATCCGCGACGAGCTGATGCGCGTACTGGACGGCGTGACGCCCGTCGCCGCGCCCTCGGACGACGTGGCGTTCTACTCGACGGTGACCGGCGGCCGAGCCGATACGGCCGGGCTGGACGCCGCGTACTGGGTGACGAATCTGCGGGAGCGCGTACGCTTCGCCGACGCGATCGAGGCGCTGTTGGCCGATGGGCACCGGGTGTTTATCGAGGCCAGCACCCATCCCGTGCTCACCGTCGGCATGGAGGAGACCTTCGAGCGGGCGAGCGTCGACGCGGTGACCGTTTCCACGCTGCGCCGTGACCACGGGGGCAGGGCGCAGCTGGTGCGCTCCCTTGCCGAGGCGTTCGTCGCGGGCGTCCCGGTGGACTGGACGGCCCTGTTCCCGGCCGACCCGACACCGCGCACCGTCGACCTGCCCACCTACCCGTTCCAGCACCAGCGCTTCTGGATGGCCGGATCGGGCGGGGCCGGTGACCCCGGTGACCTCGGGCTGGTCTCCGCCGGACACCCGCTGCTGGGCGCCGCGGTCGAGCTGGCCGACGGCAGTACGCACCTGCTCACCGGAAGGATTACGGCCAGGGGCGGCGAGGGTTGGCTCAGCGACCATGTGGTGGCGGGGGCGGTCCTGGCGCCGGGTGCGGCGCTCGTGGAGTGGGCGTTGCGAGCGGCCGACGAGGTCGGCTGCGGCGGGATCGAGGAGCTGGCGCTTCAAGTGCCCCTGGTGTTGCCCGAGTCGGGTGGCTTGCGCGTACAGGTCGTGGTGGGCGAGGCGGCCGAGGACGGACGGCGTGAGGTCCAGGTGTACTCCCGTCCGGGAGACGCCGACTCCGTAGCGGGGTGGATGTGCCACGCGGAGGGCGTACTGAGTCCGCCACGCGAGGACACCGGAGCCACGGCCGAGGGAGTGCACGGCGCGTGGCCCCCGGCAGGCGCCCAGCCGGTGGAACTGGACGGGTTCTACGAGCAGGCCGCGGCGGTGGGATATGCGTACGGGCCTGCCTTCCAGGGGCTGCGTGCGATGTGGCGGGACGGGGCGGATGTCGTCGCCGAGGTGGCCTTGCCCGAGTCGGCGGGGGACGAGGAAGGCTTCGGCATCCACCCGGCGCTGTTGGACGCCGCGCTGCACCCGGCGCTGCTGAGCGCCTCGTCCGAGCGGGACGAGGACGACGACCAGGTGTGGCTGCCGTTCGCCTGGAACGGCGTGTCCTTGTGGGCCACCGGAGCCACCACCGTGCGGGTGCGGATCTCCCGGCAGCAGCATGGCGTGGACGGCGAGCGGGGACTGCGGATGGTGGTGGCCGACGCCACCGGGGAGCCGGTCCTCACGGTGGACTCCCTGGTATCGCGCCCGGCACGGATCGATCAGCTGCAGGCTGCGGGCGCGCGTGGCGTGGACGGGCTGTTCGCGCTGGAGTGGACGCCGTTGCCCGCCGTGCCGGCCACGGCGGATGACGACGGCTGGGTGGTCCTGGGCCTCGACCAGGCGGACGAGAGCGCATCGAGTGCGGTACGGCACCCGGACCTGGAGTCGCTGGTCGCGGCACTCGACACGGACGATCCGGTCCCATCCGTTGCCTTCGCCTGCCTTCCGCACTCCGCTCCCGATGCCGTGTCGGCGACCGATGGTCTGGCCGCTGTCGAACGTGCGCTGGAACTGGTGCAGGGCTGGCTGGCCGAACCGAGGCTGGCCGATGCCCGGTTGGTCGTGGTGACGCGGGGCGCGGTCGCGTGTGCTGAGGACGTGGACGTGGCCGGTGCCGCTGTATGGGGCCTCGTACGCAGTGCGCAGGCGGAAAATCCGCGACGTTTCCTCCTGCTCGACCTCGAGCACGAGGCCGATGTCCTGGCCGATGGTGTGCGGGACGCGGCCGCGTGTGCGGTGGAACGGGACGAACCCCAGCTGGCGGTCCGGGACGGCCAGGTCCTGGTGCCCCGGCTGATGCGGGCCGACACCGACCAGCCGTCGGACGTCGTCCCGGCCGTGCTCGACCCGGAGGGCACGGTGCTCATCACGGGCGGCACCGGCACCCTGGGCGGACTGGTCGCCGAACACCTCGTCCGTACGTGGCAGGTCGGCCACCTACTGCTGGTGAGCCGCCGTGGGCCGGACGCTCCCGGCGCACGGGAGCTGGCCGACCGGCTGGAAGACCTCGGCGCGCGGGTGCGGATCGCCGCCGTAGATGTCACGGATGCGGGCGCGGTGGCGGAGCTGGTGGCGGGGGTCGACGCGGAGCACCCACTGACCGGGGTGATCCACGCCGCCGGTGCCCTGGACGACGCGGTGCTCACCTCGCAGACCTCGGAGCGCCTGGCGCGGGTGTGGGAGGCCAAGGCCACGGCGGCGGCGCATCTGCACGCCGCGACGGCGGATCTGCCACTGGGCCTGTTCGTGATGTTCTCCTCGGCCGCCGGAGTGCTGGGCAGCCCCGGCCAGGCCAACTACGCGGCGGCGAACGCCTACTGTGATGCCCTCGCCGCCCACCGCCGGGCCATGGGCCTTCCGGCGCTGTCGGTGGCATGGGGCCTCTGGGCCGAGTCTTCCGGCCTGACCGGAAAGCTCGCCGAGGTGGACCGGGCCCGCATGTCCCGCTCGGGCATCGCGGCGATGTCCACCCCCAAGGCACTGGCACTGCTGGATGCCGCGTGCCGGGTCCCGGATCCGTTGGTGGTTGCGGTGGATCTTGATGTGGCGGGGGCGGTGGGCGGTGGTGTGCCTGCGGTGTTGCGTGGGTTGGTGGTGGGTCGTGTGCGGCGTCGGGTGGCTGTTGGTGGTGTGTCGGCTGGTGGGTTGGCTGGGCGGTTGGTGGGGCTGGATGAGGGTGGTCGGTTGGATGTGGTGGGTGAGGTGGTGCGGGGTTGCGTGGCGGTGGTGTTGGGGTTTGGTTCGTCGGGTGAGGTGCGGTCGGGGGTGGCGTTCAAGGAGTTGGGTTTTGATTCGTTGACGGCGGTGGAGTTGCGTAACCGTTTGTCGGCGGTGACGGGGTTGCGGTTGCCTGCGACGATGGTGTTCGACTATCCGACACCGCACGCCCTGGCCACCTACCTGTGCACCCGGTTGGGCGGCGAGACGGCCCGACCCACCATGCCTGCTGTGACCTCGGCGGCCACCGACGAGCCGATCGCGATCGTCGCGATGACCTGCCGGTTCCCGGGCGGGGTCACCTCCCCGGAGAGCCTGTGGGACCTGGTGTCCTCGGGCGATGAGGCGATCGGGGAGTTTCCGACCGGCCGGGGCTGGGACCTAGACGGCCTCTTCCACCCGGACCCCGACCACCCCGGCACGTCCTATGCCCGCAAAGGCGGGTTCCTCTACGACGCGGATGCGTTCGACGCGGGGTTCTTCGGTATCAACCCGCGCGAGGCGCTGGCGACGGATCCGCAGCAGCGGTTGTTGCTGGAGGCGGCGTGGGAGGTGGTGGAGCGGGCCGGTATCGACCCGGTGTCGTTGAAGGGCAGCCCGACCGGCGTCTACGCCGGAGTCATGTACCACGACTACGCGGCCGGGCTCAGCGGTGGCGATCCACGGCTGGAGGGCTACGCCATGCTCGCCAGCTCGGGCAGCGTGGTCTCGGGGCGTGTGGCATACACGCTCGGGTTGGAGGGGCCTGCGGTGACGGTGGATACGGCGTGTTCGTCGTCGCTGGTGGCGATGCATCTGGCGGCGCAGGCGTTGCGCCAGGGCGAGTGCAGTCTCGCTCTGGCGGGTGGTGTGACGGTGATGGCCACGCCGGATGTGTTCACCGGCTTCTCGCGCCAGCGCGGCTTGGCTCCCGATGGGCGCTGCAAGCCCTTTGCCGCAGCCGCGGACGGCACCGGCTGGAGTGAGGGCGTCGGGCTGCTGCTTCTGGAGCGGTTGTCGGATGCGCGGCGCAACGGCCACCAGGTGCTGGCGGTGATCCGGGGTTCAGCGGTGAATCAGGATGGTGCGTCGAATGGTCTGACGGCGCCGAACGGTCCGTCACAGCAGCGGGTGATCCGGCAGGCGCTGGCCGGTGCCGGGCTGTCGGCGTCCGAGGTGGACGCGGTCGAGGCACACGGTACGGGAACGACGCTGGGCGACCCGATCGAGGCGCAGGCACTGCTGGCGACGTACGGCCAGGAACGCACCGCCGATCAGCCACTGCTGCTCGGGTCCATCAAGTCGAATATCGGGCATACACAGGCGGCCGCTGGGGTGGCAGGTGTCATCAAGATGGTGCAGGCCATGCGGCATGGCGTACTGCCCGCCTCGCTGCACATCGACGAGCCGACACCCCATGTCGACTGGGCCAGCGGTGCCGTACAGCTGCTGACCGAGCCCATCGAGTGGCCACAGTCCGAGCGTCCCCGCCGTGCCGGAGTGTCCTCCTTCGGCGCCTCCGGTACGAACGCCCACCTCATCCTGGAGCAGGCCCCGGACGCGCCACCTGAGCCGGAACCGGTCCCCGAGCACGGCGATGTCGTGCCCTGGGTGCTGTCCGCGCGCAGTACGGAGGCGCTGCGCGGGCAGGCCGCGTCGCTGGTGGCGCATGTGGCCGAGGACCCCGCATTGAAGTCGGTGGATGTGGGCTGGTCGTTGCTGAGGTCCCGGTCGCTGTTCGAGCAGCGAGCCGTGGTGCTGGGCAGCGAACGGGCGGACATGGTGGCGGCAGTCGAGGCCCTGGCGGCCGGTGCACCGCATCCGGGAGTGGTGGGCCCGCCCTCGGGCGCGGTCCCGTCCGGGAAGACCGTGTGGCTGTTCAGCGGACAGGGCAGCCAGCGCGTGGGGATGGGGGCCGGGCTGTACGACCGGTTCCCCGTCTTGGCCGAAGCCTTCGACGAGGTCTGCACCCTCCTGGACCCGCACCTGGAACACCCACTCCGCGATGTCGTGTTCAACCAGCAGCACGCACAGCTGCTGGACCACACCACCTACGCCCAGGCGGGGCTGTTCGCGCTGCACATCGCCCTGGCCCGGTTGCTGGACTCGCTGGGGCTGCGCCCCGATGTGGTGATCGGCCACTCCATCGGTGAGGTCGCAGCCGCTCATGTGGCCGGTGTCTTCGACCTGCCGGACGCCTGCCGCCTGGTGGCCGCCCGCGCCACGCTGATGGGCGGGCTCCCGGAAGGCGGCGGCATGGCCACCATCGCCGCCACCCCCGACGAACTGGCCGACGATCTCGCCGAACACGGCGGCCAGGTCAGCATCGCCGCCCTCAACACCCCCGGCAACACCGTCATCTCCGGCCCCAGCGAACTGGTCGTCCGGATCAGCGCCGCCTGGGCCGCCAAGGGCCGCAAGACCAAGACCCTGACCGTCAGCCACGCCTTCCACTCCCCGCTGATGGACCCCATCCTGGAACCGTTCACCCAGGCCATCACGGATCTGACCTATCACCGGCCCACCCTCCCGCTGCTCAGCAACCTCACCGGAGAGCTGGCCGACGAGCGCATCGCCACCCCCGGCTACTGGGCCGAACACATCCGCCAGCCCGTCCACTTCCACCCCGCCATCACCCGCATCGCCCCCGAGACAGGCGTCTTCCTGGAACTGGGACCGGACCCGGTCCTGGCCACCGCGACACAACACACCCTCGCCCACGCGACTACGGACACCAGCCCACTGGTGGGGGCCACGCTGACCCGTAAGCAACCCGACGTACGCGCCTTCGGCCACACCCTCGCACGGCTGCACACCGCCGGGGTCGACGTGGACTGGACCAGCTGGTTCCCGACCGACCCCACGCCACGAACGGTGGCCCTGCCGACGTACGCCTTCCAGCGTGAGCGGTACTGGCTGTCCGCTGCCGGTGGAGTCGGAGATGTGGCTGCCGCCGGGTTGCAGCGTGTGGAGCATGCGTTGCTGCCCGCCGCGGTGGGGCTGGCCGACGGCGGGGTGGTGCTCACCGGCCGTATCTCGGCTGCGGGCACCAAGAGCTGGCTGGCCGAACACGTGATGGCCGGGGCGGTGCTGGTGCCCGGTGCGGCGCTCGTGGAATGGGCGCTGCGGGCAGCCGATGAGGCGGGGTGCGGCGGTGTGGAGGAGCTGGCGCTCCAGGTGCCGCTGGTGCTGCCCGCGTCGGGTGGTTTGCGCGTACAGGTGGTGGCGGGCCCGGCCACCGAGGACCGGCGGCGCGATGTGCGCATCTACTCCCGCCCCGGCCGCGATGCCGAACCGGGCGCCGACCCCGGATGGGTGTGCCACGCGGAAGGTGTGCTGAGCCCGCCGTCCGCCGATGGCGAGGCGGAGGAACTGCCCGGGGTGTGGCCTCCGGCGGAGGCGGAGCCGGTGGACGTGACCGGGTTCTACGAGCGCGCGGCGGCGGCCGGATACGCGTACGGCCCGTCCTTCCAGGGCGTACAGGCCGTGTGGCGGGACGGTACGGACGTCCTCGCCGAGGTGGCGCTGCCCGAGGCTGCCGGTGACCGCGACGGCTTCGGCATTCACCCCGCACTGCTGGACGCCGCCCTGCACCCGGCGCTGCTGCTCGACCCGTCCGAGCCGCAACCCGAGCCCGAGCTGGAACGGGACGGCGCCCAGGTGTGGCTGCCGTTCGCCTGGCGGGGCGTGTCGTTGTGGGCGAGTGACGCGACGACCGTACGGGTTCGGCTTTCTCCCCGGTCGCGGCCGTCGGAGGACGGCGCGGAGGAGGAGCGGGGACTACGGGTCGTCGTGGCCGATGCTGTGGGCGTTCCGGTGCTGACGGTCGATGCGCTGGTGATGCGGTCGGCCGACCCGGAACAGCTGCGGGCCGCCGCAGGGCCCGATGTGGACGGACTGTTCACCCTGGACTGGACGCCGCTGCCGACGCCACCGGAAAGCCACGATGCCCAGTCGGAGACCGCCAACTGGGTGGTGCTGGGCCAGGCGGGGGCGGCGGACCCGATCGGGGAGGACACGGTCTGCCATCCGCATCTGGAGTCGCTGATCGCCGCGCTCGATGGTGGGGCGGCCGTTCCCTCGGTGGGCATCGCCGCTCTTTCGGCGCCCTCCCCGGACGGCGACGTGGCGGATGCCGGACTGGCCCTGACCCAAGAGGCGTTGGCGCTGATGCAGGGCTGGTTGGCCGAGCCACGGTTGGCCGATGCCCGGTTGGTGGTCGTCACCCGGGGCGCGGTCGCGGTCCCGGTCGGCGCGTCCGAGGACGAGGGACAGGGCGACGGTGGTGTGAACGCGGCCGGTGCCGCGGTGTGCGGGCTGGTACGCAGTGCGCAGGCGGAGAACCCGGGCCGCTTCCTGCTGCTCGACCTCGATCCTGCTGGTGAGCCGGTCGGTGCGGTCCCCGGCCACAGCGTGGTGGACGGCGTACTGCGGGCCGTTGCGATGGACGAGCCTCAGGTGGCGCTGCGCGCCGGGCGGATCCTGGTGCCGCGCCTGATGCGCGCCGGTGGGGCGAGCAGCGGGGGAGTGGTGGGGCTCGCGGGGCAGCCCGCGTGGCGGCTGGAGCTGACGGGCACGGCGACGCTGGACAACGTGAAACCGGTGCCCTGCCCCGAGGTACTGGAGCCGCTGGGCGCGGGTCAGGTGCGGGTCGAGGTGCACGCGGCGGGCATCAACTTCCGCGACGCCCTGATCAGTCTGGGCATGGTTCCCGGCCAGACCGGGCTGGGCGGCGAGGGCGCCGGAGTGGTGGTCGCGGTCGGGCCGGGAGTGACCCAGGTGACGGTGGGCGACCGGGTCATGGGTGTCTTCGACCGCGCGTTCGGCCCGCTGGCGGTGACGGACGCGCGTATGGTGGCGCCGATTCCCACCGGGTGGAGTTTCCAGCAGGCGGCCGCGGTGCCGGTGGTGTTCCTCACCGCGTGGTACGGGCTGGTGGAGCTGGGCGGCCTCCGCGCGGGCGAGTCGGTGCTGATTCATGCGGCAGCCGGTGGAGTGGGCATGGCGGCGGTGCAGATCGCCCGCCACCTGGACGCCGAGGTCTACGCCACGGCCAGCCCCGGAAAGCACCCGGTGCTGGAAACCATGGGCATCGACGCCGCTCACCGGGCCTCCTCGCGCGACCTGGACTTCGAGCACGCAGTACGGGAGGCAACCGGCGGCCGTGGCGTGGACGTCGTACTGAACAGCCTCGCCGGTCCCTTCGTCGACGCCTCGCTACGGCTGCTGCACAAGGGTGGCCGACTGCTGGAGATGGGCAAGACCGACATCCGTGATCCGGAGCGGATCGCGGCCGACCACCCGGGTGTGCGCTACCAGGTCTACGACCTGATCGGGGACGCCGGACCGGACCGTATCGCCCGGATGCTGGCCGAGTTGGGCGCGCTCTTCACCGCCGGGGTCCTGGAACCGCCGCCGCTGCGGGCCTGGCCGTTGGACCGCGCGCGGGAGGCACTGCGCTACCTCAGCCAGGCCAAGCACACCGGCAAGCTCGTGCTGGACGTCCCGGCCCCCGTCGACCCCGGCGGCACCGTACTGATCACCGGCGGCACCGGCACCCTGGGCGCCCTGGTTGCCGAGCATCTGGTGCGCACGTGGCACATCAGGCATCTGCTGCTGGTCAGCCGCAGTGGCCCCAACGCCCCAGGCGCGAAGGAACTGGCCGCTCGGTTGGGTGAACTGGGCGCGGTGGTACGGATCGAGGCGGCCGATGTCACCGAGGCCGCTGCGGTGGCCGCCCTGGTGGCGGGAGTGGACCCGGAGCACCCACTGACCGGGGTGATCCACGCGGCCGGTGTCCTGGACGACGCGGTGCTCACCTCGCAGACACCCGAGCGACTGGCCCGGGTGTGGTCGGCCAAGGCCCGGGCGGCGGCGCATCTCCACGCGGCGACGGCGGACCTGCGGCTCGGCATGTTCGTGATGTTCTCCTCCGCGTCCGGAGTGATGGGCAGCCCCGGACAGGCCAACTACGCTGCGGCCAACGCCTTTTGCGACGCACTGGCCGCCCGCCGCCGGGCCGAAGGGCTGCCGGGTGTGTCCGTGGCATGGGGGCTGTGGGCCGCGTCCAGTGAGATGACCGGAAACCTCACCGAAGCGGACCTGGCCCGCATGGCCCGCTCCGGTATCGCCGCGATGAGCGGCGACCACGCCCTGGCGCTGCTCGACGCCTCGGTCCAGCACGGCGGCCACCAGCTGATCGCGGCCGATGTGAACACGCGCGTCCTCGCCGCCCAGCCCCCGGACACCCTGCCCGCCGCGCTGCGCGCCCTGGTCGTGGCGGGCGCCGCTGCGGGGCGTACGGCGGGACGGCGTACGGCGGCGGCCGCCGGTGCGCAGCCGGTCGACTGGGCGGGCCGACTGGCGGGAATGTCCGCCGACGAGCGGCATCGGGTGCTGCTCGATCTGGTCCGTGGCCACGCGACCACCGTGCTGGGCCACGCGGACGCGGAAGCGGTCCAGGCGGACACCAGTTTCAAGGATCTGGGCTTCGACTCGCTGACCGCCGTGGAACTGCGCAACCGGCTCGCAGCCGCCACCGGACTGCGGCTGCCCGCCGCCCTCGTCTTCGACTACCCCGAGGCGGCCATCCTGGCCGACTACCTACTGGAACGCCTCGCCCCCGAGGAGGACGGCTCGCGGGCCCGGTCCGGCGCCGACCCGGCACTCGGCGAACTGGCCAAGCTGGAGGCCACGTTGGCCGGTCTCGACGTGGCGGACGGCGAATCCGGGGCGATCACGGCCCGGCTGGAGAGTCTGCTGGCCACATGGAAGGCGACACGGAACCTGGCGGGACGGAATCTGTCGGAGCGGGATTCGACTGCCGCGGAGCGGCTGGAGTCCGCGTCCGCGGCCCAGGTGCTCGACTTCATCGACAACGAACTGGGTGTGTCCTGAATGTGCCGGGCGCGACGACCGCTTAAGGCCGGGTGAAACCTCATGGTGAATGTGAACGTGAACGAAGAGAAGCTGGTCGAGTACCTGAAGCGGGTGTCCGCGGATCTGCACGATACGCGGCTGCGCCTCCGTGAGGTGGAAGAGCGCTCCCAGGAACCGGTGGCCGTGGTGAGCGTCGCGTGCCGCTTCCCGGGCGGGGTGGACACGCCCGAAGCGCTGTGGCGCCTGGTGTCCGAAGGAGTCGACGCGATCGGCGACTTCCCCACCGATCGGGGCTGGGACCTGGAGGGCCTGTACCACCCGGACCCGGACCACCCGGGCACCACCTATGTCCGCCGGGGCGGATTCCTTGCCGACGCCGATCAATTCGACCCCCAGTTCTTCGGCATCAGCCCGCGCGAGGCCCTGGCCACCAGCCCGCAGCAGCGGCTGCTGCTCGAAACCGCATGGGAAGCGTTCGAGAGGGCCGGTATCGATCCCCTTTCGCTGAAGGGCTCCCCCACGGGGGTCTACGCCGGTACGGCCACCACCGGCGGCGCGGCCTCGGGCGGCGACCTTCCGGAGCAGGCATCCGAGGGATACGCGGGCAACGCGCCGAGCCTGCTGTCGGGACGCGTGTCCTACACCTTCGGCCTCGAAGGCCCGGCCGTCACGGTGGAGACGGCGTGCTCGTCCTCGCTGGTGGCCATCCACCTGGCGAGTCAGGCACTGAGGCAGGGCGAATGCACGCTCGCCCTGGCCGGTGGCGTCACGGTGATGGCCACCCCCGAGGTGTTCACCGGATTCTCCCGGCAACGTGGCCTGTCCCCGGACGGCCGGTGCAAGGCGTTCGCCGCCACCGCCGACGGCACGGGGTGGGGTGAAGGCGTCGGCCTGGTGCTGCTGGAACGCCTGTCGGACGCGCGGCGCAACGGTCACCGGGTGATGGCCGTCATCCGGGGTTCGGCCATCAACCAGGACGGCGCCAGCAACGGCTTCACGGCGCCGAACGGCCCGTCGCAGCAGCGCGTCATCCGCCAGGCGCTGACCAGCGCCCAGCTGGCCCCGTCCGAGGTCGACGCCGTCGAGGCCCATGGCACCGGCACCACCCTCGGCGACCCCATCGAGGCGGACGCGCTCATCGCCACCTACGGGCAGGACCGGCCGGAGGGCCGTCCCCTGTGGCTGGGCTCGTTGAAGTCCAACATCGGCCATACGCAGGGCGCGGCGGGCGTGGCCGGTGTGATCAAGATGGTGATGGCGTTACGTCACGAGATGCTGCCCGCGACCCTGCACCTGGACGAGCCGACCCCGCACGTGGAGTGGGATGGGGGCGGCGTACGGCTGCTGACCCAGCCCGTGGAGTGGCCGCGCGGCGACCGGCCACGGCGGGCAGGGGTGTCCTCGTTCGGAATCAGCGGCACCAATGCGCATGTGATCGTGGAGCAGGCTCCGGAGGTGTCTGAGCGGGTTGAGGTGGTTCGGCCTGTTGAGGGTGTGGTGCCGTGGGTGGTGTCGGGGCGGAGTGTGGAGGCGTTGCGGGGTCAGGCGGGGGCGTTGGTGGCGCGGGTGGCTGATGCGGAGTTGATGCCGGTGGATGTGGGTTGGTCGTTGGTTGCGGGGCGGTCGGTGTTTGAGCATCGTGCGGTGGTGGTGGGTGAGGAGCGCGCGGAGCTGGTGGCCGGGGTGGGTGCGTTGGCGGCTGGGGGGTCGCATCCGGGTGTGGTGCATTTGGGGGCTCCGGCTTTGGTGGGTGTTGTGGGTCCGGTGCTGGTGTTTCCAGGGCAGGGGTCCCAGTGGGTGGGGATGGGTGCGTCGTTGTTGGATGCGTCGCCGGTGTTCGCGGGGCGGGTGGCGGAGTGTGAGCGGGCTTTGTCGCCGTATGTGGACTGGTCCCTCACCGATGTACTGCGCGGTTCCGGGGGCGACCTGGGGCGGGTGGATGTGGTGCAGCCGGTGTTGTGGGCGGTGATGGTGTCGTTGGCGGCGGTGTGGGCCGGGCATGGGGTGAAGCCTGCGGCGGTGGTCGGCCACAGTCAGGGCGAGATCGCGGCTGCGGTCGTGGCCGGGGCGCTGTCGTTGGAGGACGGCGCGAAGGTGGTGGCGCTGCGTAGTCGGGCGTTGCGCAGCCTTGCGGGCGGTGGGGCGATGGCGTCGCTGGGTGTGGGGCAGGAGGAGGCCAGTCGGCTGCTGTCGGGGCTGGGTGACCCAGCGGCTGGAGTGGGTGTGGCGGCGGTCAACGGGCCGTCGTCTACGGTGGTTTCGGGTCCCCCGGAGCAGGTGGCCGCTGTGGTGGCCGCCTGTCAGGAGAACGGTGGCCGGGCGCGGCTGATCGACGTGGACTACGCCTCGCATGGTCCCCAGGTCGATGAGATCCGCGACGAGCTGATGCGCGTACTGGACGGTGTCCGCCCGAACGACACGTCTGGAAGCGGCATCACGTTCTACTCCACGGTGACCGGCGGCCGGATCTCCACCAGCGGTTTGGACACTCCGTACTGGGTGACGAATCTGCGGGAGCGCGTACGCTTCGCCGACGCACTCGAAGCGGCGCTGGCCGACGGGCATCGGGTGTTTATCGAGGCCAGCACCCACCCCGTCCTCGCGGTCGGCATGGAGGAGACCTTCGAGCGGGCGAGCGTCGACGCGGTGACCGTCCCGACGCTGCGCCGTGACCACGGGGGCAGGGCGCAGCTGGTGCGCTCCCTTGCCGAGGCGTTCGTCGCGGGCGTCCCGGTGGACTGGACGACCCTGTTCCCGGCCGACCCGACGCCACGGACGGTGGATCTGCCGACGTATGCCTTCCAGCGTCGGCGCTTCTGGGTGGCTGCCGCGAGTGGTCGAGCGGGGGATGTGTCGGCGGCAGGGTTGCAGCGTGTGGAGCACGCCTTGCTGCCCGCTGCGGTCGGACTGCCCGATGGCGGGTTGCTGCTGACCGGCCGGGTCTCCGCCGGAGGTGGCGGCTGGCAGGCCGAGCATGCCGTCGCGGGTGCGGCGTTGCTGCCCGGTGCGGCGCTGGTGGAGTGGGCGTTGCGGGCGGCCGATGAAGCCGGGTGCGGCGGCGTGGAGGAGCTGGCGCTGCAGGTGCCCTTGACCCTGCCCGAGTCGGGTGGCTTGCGCGTACAGGTGGTGGTCGGTGAGGCGGCGGAGGACGGAAGGCGCGACGTACGGGTGTACTCCCGCCCCGACCGCACCACCGAGCCGGGCGCCGACCCCGGGTGGGTGTGCCACGCCGATGGCGTGCTGAGCCCGCCGTCCCCGAGCGGCCCGGCGGAGGAGCTGCCCGGCGCATGGCCTCCGGCGCATGCGAAGCCGCTGGAGGTGGCGGGGTTCTACGATCGCGCGGCGGCGATCGGGTACGCGTACGGCCCGTCCTTCCAGGGGCTTCGGGCGGTGTGGCGCGATGGCCACGATCTGCTGGCCGAGGTGGCGCTGCCCGAGGCAGCCGGGGACCATGACCGCTTCGGTATCCACCCGGCGATCCTCGACGCCGCCCTGCACCCCCTCCTGCTGGCCGACCGGTTCGCCGCCGCCGACGCGGACGACCAGGCGGAGGCCGGGCAGCTGTGGTTGCCGTTCGTCTGGAACGGTGTATCCCTGTGGGCCACGGACGCGACCACGGTCCGCGTGCGGCTCACGCCGCGCCAGGGGAGCGGGGACGGCGAGCGCGGACTACGTCTCCTCGTGGCCGATGCCGGGGGCGCTCCCGTCCTCACGGTGGACTCCCTCACGATGCGTCCGGCCGACGCCGAGCAGCTGCGGTCCGTGGGCAGGCGCGATGCCGTTGGGTTGTTCACCCTCGACTGGACGTCCTTGCCTGAGACCGAGTCGGTCACGGCGGATGACGACGACTGGGTGGTCCTGGACCGACGCGATAGCGCCAGTGGTGCGGTCTGCCACCCGGACCTGACGGCGTTGGCCGCCGCGATGGACGGCGGTACGCCTGCTCCGGCCGTGGCCTTGGCGTATCTCCCCGCCGTGGGTGAGCCCGCCGACGATGACCTCGTGGCGGATGCGGAGCTGGCCGCTGTCGAACATGCGCTGGAACTGGTGCAGGGCTGGCTGGCCGAACCACGCCTGGCTGACGCCCGATTGGCGGTGGTGACGCGGGGTGCGGTCACGGGTGCCGAGGAGGTGGACTTGGCCGGTGCCGCCGTATGGGGCCTGCTGCGGAGTGCCCAGGCGGAGCATCCGGACCGATTCGTCCTCCTGGACACGGACCCGCATGCCCACGCCGAGGCGACCCATCGCAGCGTGGCCGACGCCGTGGCGCGGGCCGTACGGGCTGATGAGCCGCAGGTGGCCATGCGGGACGGACAGTTGCTGGTGCCCCGGCTGGCCGTCGCCCGCGCGGGCGGTGACGAGTCCACCACCGAGCGGCCAGGGGCGTCCGGTGCTCTCGACCCGGACGGGACCGTGCTCATCGTCGGTGGCACGGGCCTGCTGGGCGGACTGGTCGCCGAACACCTCGTCCGTACGTGGCAGGTCGGTTACCTACTGCTGGTGAGCCGCCGTGGGCCGGACGCTCCCGGCGCACGGGAGCTGGCCGACCGGCTGGAAGACCTCGGCGCGCGGGTGCGGATCGCCGCCGTAGATGTCACGGACGCGGGCGCGGTGGCAGAGCTGGTGGCGGGGGTCGATGCGGAACATCCGCTGACCGGGGTCATCCATGCCGCAGGCGTGCTGGACGACGCGGTGGTGACCTCACTGAACCCGCGACAAGTGGCGCGGGTGTGGGCGGCCAAGGCCACGGCGGCGGCGCATCTGCATGCCGCGACAGCGGGTCTGCCGCTGGGCCTGTTCGTGATGTTCTCCTCGGCCGCCGGGGTGGTGGGCAACGCCGGGCAGGCCGGATACGCGGCGGCGAACGCCTACGTCGATGCGCTGGTCGCCCGCCGCCGGGGTCGCGGGCTGCCCGGGCTGTCGGTGGCATGGGGGCTGTGGGAGCAGGCCAGCGCCATGACCGGGCACATGGGCCACATGGATCTGACCCGGCTGCGCGGAATGCGGCCCTTGTCGTCCGAGCGCGGACTCGCGCTGCTGGATGCCGCGTGCCGGGTCCCGGATCCGTTGGTGGTTGCGGTGGATCTTGATGTGGCGGGGGTGGTGGGTGGTGGTGTGCCTGCGGTGTTGCGTGGGTTGGTGGTGGGTCGTGTGCGGCGTCGGGTGGCTGTTGGTGGTGTGTCGGCTGGTGGGTTGGTTGGGAGGTTGGTGGGGTTGGATGAGGGTGGTCGGTTGGATGTGGTGGGTGAGGTGGTGCGGGGTTGTGTGGCGGTGGTGTTGGGGTTTGGTTCGTCGGGTGAGGTGCGGTCGGGGGTGGCGTTCAAGGAGTTGGGTTTTGATTCGTTGACGGCGGTGGAGTTGCGTAATCGTTTGTCGGCGGTGACGGGGTTGCGGTTGCCTGCGACGATGGTGTTCGACTATCCGACACCGCACGCCCTGGCCACCTATCTGTGCACCCGGTTGGTGGGTGAGTCCGCGGTGGCGCGCGGCCCGGCGATGACGGTGGCCGACTCGGGTGAGCCGATCGCGATCGTGGGGATGACCTGCCGGTTCCCCGGTGGCGCGACATCTCCCGAGACGCTGTGGGAGCTGGTCGCCTCGGGGAAGGACGTGATCGGGGAGTTTCCGACCGGCCGGGGCTGGGACCTGGACGGCCTCTTCCACCCGGACCCCGACCACCCCGGCACCAGCTACGCGAACGAGGGCGGCTTCCTCCACGACGCCGACGCGTTCGACGCGGGGTTCTTCGGTATCAACCCGCGCGAGGCGCTGGCGACGGATCCGCAGCAGCGGTTGTTGCTGGAGGCCGCGTGGGAGGTGGTGGAGCGGGCCGGTATCGACCCGGTGTCGTTGAAGGGCAGCCCGACCGGCGTCTACGCCGGGGTCATGTACCACGACTACGCCACCGGACTGAGCAGCGGCGCCGATGCCAAGCTCGAAGGCTACGCGATGCTCGCAGGCTCGGGCAGCGTGGTCTCGGGGCGGGTGGCGTACACGCTCGGGTTGGAAGGTCCGGCGGTGACGGTGGATACGGCGTGTTCGTCGTCGCTGGTGGCGATGCATCTGGCGGCGCAGGCGCTGCGGCAGGGCGAGTGCACGCTCGCTCTGGCGGGTGGTGTGACGGTGATGGCCACGCCGGATGTGTTCACCGGCTTCTCGCGCCAGCGCGGCCTGGCCCCCGATGGGCGCTGCAAGCCCTTCGCCGCAGCCGCTGATGGTACGGGCTGGGGCGAGGGTGTGGGCCTGTTGTTGTTGGAGCGGTTGTCGGATGCGCGGCGCAACGGCCACCAGGTGTTGGCGGTGATCCGGGGTTCGGCGGTGAATCAGGATGGTGCGTCGAACGGGTTGACGGCGCCGAACGGTCCGTCGCAGCAGCGGGTGATCCGGCAGGCGCTGGCCGGTGCGGGCCTGTCGGCCGCCGAGGTGGACGCGGTCGAGGCGCACGGTACGGGGACGACGCTGGGTGACCCGATCGAGGCGCAGGCGCTGCTGGCGACGTACGGCCAGGAACGCACTGCCGATGAGCCGCTGTGGCTGGGGTCGGTGAAGTCGAATATCGGGCATACGCAGGCGGCGGCGGGTGTGGCCGGTGTCATCAAGATGGTGCAGGCCATGCGGCATGGCGTACTGCCCGCCTCGCTGCACATCGACGAGCCGACACCGCATGTCGACTGGGACAGCGGTGCGGTCCGGCTGCTGACCGATTCCGTGGAGTGGCCGCAGGTCGAGCGTCCGCGCCGGGCTGGAGTGTCCTCCTTCGGCGCCTCCGGTACGAACGCCCACGTGATCCTGGAGCAGGCCCCGGACATGCCGCCCGAGGCGGAGCCGGTGCCCGAGCACGGTGGTGCCGTGCCCTGGGTGCTGTCCGCGCGCAGCGCAGAAGCGCTGAGCGGGCAGGCCGGGGCGCTGGTCGCGTGCTTGAAGGGCGCTGAGGTGACGCCGGTGGACGTGGGCTGGTCGCTCGTCAGCACACGGTCGGTGTTCGAGCATCGTGCGGTAGTGGTGGGCGACGACCGCGCCGAGCTGGTGGCGGCGGTCGAGGCCCTGGCAACAGGGGAGTCCCACCCGGATGTGGCGCACACGGGTGCTCCGGCACCGACGGCCGCCATGGGTCCGGTGCTGGTGTTCCCGGGCCAAGGGGCCCAGTGGGCCGGTATGGGGGCCGCGCTGCTCGACACGTCGCCGGTGTTCGCGGGGCGGGTGGCGGAGTGTGAGCGGGCTTTGTCGCCGTACGTCGATTGGTCGCTTACGGATGTGCTGCGTGGTTCCGGGGGCGATCTGGGCCGGGTGGATGTGGTGCAGCCGGTGTTGTGGGCGGTGATGGTGTCCCTGGCGGCGGTGTGGGCCGGGCATGGTGTGAAGCCTGCGGCTGTGGTCGGCCACAGTCAGGGCGAGATCGCGGCTGCGGTCGTGGCCGGGGCGCTGTCGTTGGAGGACGGCGCGAAGGTGGTGGCCCTGCGCAGCCGGGCGTTGCGCCAGCTGGCCGGTGGCGGAGCGATGGCGTCGCTGGGCGTGGGTGAGGAGCAGGCCGGACAGCTGCTGGCCCGGCTCGGTGATCAGGCCGCCGGGGTGGGCGTGGCGGCGGTCAACGGGCCCTCCTCCACGGTTATTTCGGGTCCCCCGGAGCAGGTGGCCGGCGTGGTGGCCGCATGCCAGGAGAACGGCGACCGCGCGCGGCTCATCGACGTGGACTACGCCTCACACGGCCCCCAGATCGACGAGATCCGCGACGAGCTTTTCCACGAACTGGACGGTATCCACCCGAACGACACCCCCGGAACAGGCATCACGTTCTACTCCACGGTGACCGGCGGCCACGCCGCTACCGCGCATCTGGACACCGCGTACTGGGTGACGAATCTGCGGGAGCGCGTACGGTTCGCCGACGCGCTCGAAGCGGCGCTGGCCGACGGGCATCGGGTGTTCATCGAAACCAGCACCCACCCCGTGCTGACCTTCGGCATGCAGGAGACCTTCGAGGGGACCGGCGCGGAGGCCGTCACGGTCCCCACGCTGCGCCGCGATCACGGAGACCGGGCCCAGCTGCTCCGCGCGCTCTCCCAGGCGTTCATCGCCGGAGTCGACGTCGACTGGACGACCCTGTACCCCGCCTCGCCCACGCCCCGGGTCGTGGAGCTGCCCACGTACGCTTTCCAGCGGGAGCGGTATTGGCTGGCGGGCCACAGCGGTCGCGGAGGCGACCCCGCCGACATCGGTCTGGTGTCCGCGCGGCACCCCGTGCTGGCCGCCGCCGTGGAGCTTGCCGATGGCAGCGGCCAGGTGCTGACGGGGCGGCTCTCGGCGCACAGGCAGACGTGGCTCGGTGACCACGTGGTGGCGGACGCGGTACTCGTGCCCGGCGCGGCCCTGGCGGAGTGGGCTCTGCGAGCGGCCGACGAGGTCGGCGCCGGTGGCGTGGAGGAACTGGCGCTCCAGGTCCCGCTGGTGCTGCCCCCGTCCGGTGGGGTGCGGCTTCAAGTGGTCGTCGGCGCGCCCGGGGACGACGGACGACGCGACGTGCGGGTGTACTCGCGGCCCGATGGCGATGCCGACCCCGGTGCCGCGTGGGTGTGCCACGCGGAGGGCGTACTGAGCGCGCCCGTCGACCGCGCCGACGACGCGGCGGTTCTGGGCGGCGCATGGCCCCCGGCGGGCGCGGAGCCGCTGGAGACCGAGGGATTTTACGCACGTGTCGCGGCCTCGGGATATGCGTACGGCCCGTCCTTCCAGGGACTGCGGGCGGTGTGGCGGGACGGCGCGGACGTCCTGGCCGAGGTGGTGCTGCCGGACGCCGCTGGCGAGCACGGTGGTTTCGGCATCCACCCGGCACTCCTCGACGCGGCCCTGCACCCGGCCCTGCTCATCGACCAGCTCGCCACCGGCACGGACACCGAGACCGCCCCCGGCCAGGTGTGGCTGCCGTTCGCGTGGAACGGCGTGCGGCTCTGGGCGGCCGAGGCGACCACGGTCCGGGTCCGGCTCTCCCCCCACGAGCAGTGCGTGGACGGCGAACGCGCGCTGCGCGTGACCGTGGCCGATCCGGTCGGTGTGCCGGTGCTGACCGTGGATTCGGTGGCGATGCGCCCGGCGAGCGTGGACCAGCTGCGGTCGGTGCACACCCGTAGTACGGACAGCCTGTTCACCCTCGACTGGACCTCCCTGCCCCTCACCGTGGGCACTACTGAACCAGCGGGCGACGACAGCCCTTGGGCCGTCCTGGGCGCCGATTCCCCGTACCTCGCCGGACCATGGGCGAACCACCTCGCGGATCTCACCGCGTTGATCGAGGCGCTCGATCGCGGGGAACCGACCCCGCCGGTGGTCTTCGCCGACGTACCGGCCATGGGCATCGGCGACGAGCTGGCGGCCGAGGGTCTGGCCATGACGGAACGGACGCTGGTTCTGCTCCAGGGCTGGCTGGCCGAACCACGGCTGGCCGACGCCCGGTTGGTGGTCGTCACCCACGGCGCGGTCACAGACGGTGAGGACGTGGCTGCCGCCGCCGTGTGGGGCCTGGTACGCAGTGCCCAGTCGGAGAATCCCGGCCGGTTCCTCCTGCTCGACCTCGACCCCCACCACGACACCGATACCGACACCGTTCGGGCTGCCGTCACGCATGCCGTGGAGAGCGACGAACCACAGCTCGCCATCCGCGCGCGGCGGGTCCTGGTGCCCCGCCTCGTCCGGGCCGGTGCGGGTGGCGCGGGGCTTGTGGGCCCGGTGGAGCAACCGGCCGCGTGGCGGTTGGACACCGTCGGCACGGCCACCCTGGACAACGTGGTGCCGGTGCCCTGCCCGGAGGTGCTGGAGCCGCTGGGAACGGGCCAGGTGCGCATCGCCGTCCGCGCGGCCGGTATCAACTTCCGGGACGTCGTGGTGAGCCTGGGCATGGTCCCGGGACAGACCGGGCTGGGTGGCGAAGGTGCCGGTGTGGTAGTGGACATCGGCCCCGGAGTGACCGAAGTCGCGGTGGGAGACGAGGTCATGGGCGTCTTCGACCAGTCCTTCGGCCCGCTGACGGTCACGGACGCACGGCTGGTGGCCCCCGTACCGGCCGGGTGGACCTTCCAGCAGGCGGCCGCCGTACCGGTGGCGTTCCTCACCGCCTGGTACGGGCTCACGGACCTCGCCGGACTCCGGCCGGGGCAGTCGGTGCTGATCCATGCCGCGACGGGTGGTGTGGGGATGGCGGCGGTGCAGATCGCCCGCCACGTGGGTGCGGAGATCTACGCCACGGCGAGTCCCGGCAAGCATGCGGTGCTGGAGGACATGGGCATCGACGCCGCTCACCGGGCCTCGTCGCGCGATCTGGATTTCGAGCAGGTGGTGCGGGAGGCCACTGGTGGCCGTGGCGTGGATGTCGTACTGAACAGCCTGGCCGGGCCCTTCGTGGACGCCTCGCTGCGGCTGCTGGCCGAGGACGGCATGTTGCTGGAGATGGGGAAGACCGACATCCGTGATCCGGAGCAGATCGCGGCGGAGTATCCCGGGGTGCGGTACGAGGCGTACGACCTGATCACGGGTGCCGGGACGGACCGTATCGGCCGGATGCTGAACGAACTCGCAGAGTTGTTCGCGTCGGAGGCTCTGGCGCCGCCGCCGGTCCGGGCATGGCCGTTGTGCCGGGCGCGGGAAGCGCTGCGGTATCTGAGCCAGGCCAAGCACACCGGCAAGCTGGTGCTCGACATCCCGGCCCCGGTGGATCAGGAGGGCACGGTACTCATCACCGGGGGCACCGGAACCCTGGGCGGTCAGGTGGCCGAACACCTCGTCCGCACCTGGGGCGTCCGCCATCTCCTCCTCGTCAGCCGCAGCGGCCCCGACGCGACCGGCGCCAAGGAACTGGCCATCCAGCTGGGCGAGTTGGGCGCCGAGGTACGCATCGCCGCAGCCGATGTGGCCGACCCCGACGCGGTCAACGATCTCGTCGCGGGCATCGACCCCGCGCATCCGCTGACCGGTGTCATCCATGCCGCAGGCGTGCTGGACGACGCCGTCGTCACCTCGCAATCGCCGGAGCGGCTGGCGCGGGTGTGGGGAGCCAAGGCCACCGCCGCGGCCAACCTGCACACCGCCACCGCACTCCTTCCCCTGGCCATGTTCGTGATGTTCTCCTCGGCCGCCGGGGTCATGGGCAGCCCCGGGCAGGCCAACTACGCGGCGGCCAACGCCTTCTGTGATGCCCTCGCCGCCCACCGCCAGGCCGCCGGTCTGCCCGGCGTATCGGTGGCCTGGGGGCTGTGGGCCGAGGCCAGCGGGATGACCGGGCATCTGGCCGAGGCGGACCTGGCCCGGATGGCCCGGTCCGGAATCGCCGCGATGTCCAGCCACCAGGCGCTGCGGCTGCTGGACGCCGCCTGCTGGCACGGCGACCCTCAACCGGCCGCCGTCGACCTCGATGTCCGCGCCCTGTCCGCACAGCCCGCCGACGCGCTCCCGGCCCTGCTGCGCGCCCTCACCAGCGACGCCCGTGGAGCCACAGCACGGCGAACGGCCGCCACCGGCGCGCCCGCCGCAGGACTGGTCGGTCGGCTCACCGCGCTGCCGCCGGCTGAACAACACCGCGAACTGCTCAGCCTGGTACGCACCCAGGCCGCCGCGGTGCTGGGGCACACCGATGCCGGGGCGGTGTCCAGCGACACCCCGTTCAAGGATCTGGGCTTCGACTCGCTGACCGCCGTCGAGCTGCGCAACCGGCTCGCCGCGGCCACCGGGCTGCGGCTGCCCGCCACGTTCATCTTCCGGCATCCGACGCCTGCGGCCATCGCCGACGACCTCCGCACCCAGCTGTGCCCCGTGGCCGCGGACACGTCCGGCCCCGTCTTCGGCGAGCTGGAGAAGCTGGAGGGAGCGATGGCCACGTTCGCCCCCGACGACGAGGCCCGGGGCAGGCTGACGAAGCGCCTGGAGGCCCTGCTGTGGCGGCTCGGCGACGGTGCGCCGGAGGCCGCCAACGCGGTCGGCCACACCGTGGACGACGAGGCCGTGGAAGCCGCGTCGGACGACGAACTGTTCGCGTTCATCGACCGGGAACTGCCTTCTTGACCACGAGTAGCGTGAGTGAGGACTGATGTCGGGTACGGAAGAAAAGCTCCGCCAATACCTGAAGCGGGTCACGGTGGATCTGGGGCAGGCCCGTCAGCGGGTACGGGACCTGGAGGAGCGGTCCCAGGAGCCGGTGGCCTTGGTGAGCATGGCCTGCCGCTATCCCGGCGGGGTGGGCTCGCCCGAGGAATTATGGGAGCTGGTGTCCTCGGGCGGAGACGGGATCGAGGAGTTCCCCACCGACCGTGGCTGGGATCTGGAGGGCCTCTACCACCCGGATCCCGACCACCCCGGTACCAGCTATGTGCGGCACGGTGGATTCCTGCGCGGGGCCGACCGCTTCGACGCCGAGTTCTTCGGCATCAGCCCGCGCGAGGCGCTGGCGATGGATCCGCAGCAGCGGCTGCTGCTGGAAGTGTCGTGGGAACTGCTGGAACGGGCGGGCATCGACCCTGCGTCGCTGAAGGGCAGCCCGACCGGTGTGTACGCCGGGGTGTCCAGCCAGGACTATCTGTCCCGGATGCCACGGATCCCCGAGGGCTTCGAGGGGTACGCCACCACCGGCAGCCTCACCAGCGTGGTGTCCGGCCGGGTGGCGTACACCTTCGGGCTGGAAGGGCCCGCGGTGACCGTGGACACCGCGTGTTCCTCGTCCCTGGTGGCGATGCACCTGGCTTGCCAGGCGCTGCGCCAGGGCGAATGCGAACTGGCGCTCGCGGGCGGGGTCACCGCGCTGACGACCCCGACCGCGTTCGCCGAGTTCTCCCGGCAGCGGGGGCTGGCCCCGGACGGGCGATGCAAGTCCTTCGCGGCGGCCGCCGATGGCACCGGTTTCTCCGAGGGCGTCGGGCTGGTACTGCTGGAGCGGCTGTCGGACGCACGCCGCCACGGCCACCGGGTGCTGGCAGTGATCCGGGGTTCGGCCGTCAACCAGGACGGTGCCAGCAACGGCCTGACCGCGCCCAACGACGTATCGCAGGAGCGCGTGATCCGGCAGGCGCTGGCCAGCGCGCGGCTCGCCCCCGACCAGGTGGACGCGGTGGAGGCGCACGGCACGGGTACGTCGCTCGGCGACCCGATCGAGGCGCACGCGCTGCTGGCCACGTACGGCCGGGACCGACCGGCCGACCGGCCCCTGTGGCTGGGCTCCCTCAAGTCGAACATCGGCCACGCCCAGGCGGCGGCGGGCGTCGCCGGTGTGATCAAGATGGTGATGGCGCTCCGGCAGGAAACGCTGCCGGTCACGCTGCACGTCGACGAGCCGACACCGCACGTGGACTGGGAGGGCGGCGGGGTACGGCTGCTGGCCGAACCGGTGGCGTGGCCGAGGGGCGAGCGTCCGCGCCGCGCGGGAGTCTCCTCCTTCGGCATCAGCGGCACCAACGCCCATCTGATCCTGGAGCAGGCGCCCGAGCTTTCCGAGCCTGCCGCGCAGGCCACATCGGGCGCGATCACCGGCGTCACCGCGTGGGTGCTCTCCGCCCGCAGCCAGCGGGCCCTGCGGGGGCAGGCGGCGGCGCTGGCGGCACGGGTGGCGGAGGACCCACGGCTGCCCGTGGCCGATGTGGGCTGGTCGCTCGTCACCACACGGTCGCGGTTCGACCACCGGGCCGTGGTGCTCGGCGAGGACCGGGATGCGCTGGTGGCGGCCGTCGCGGCGCTCGCCGCCGGAGAAGCGCACCCGGGCGTGGTCCACCCCGGTGTCGCCACCGTGGCGGGCGAGTCCGGGCCGGTGCTGGTGTTTCCGGGGCAGGGTTCGCAGTGGGCGGGCATGGGGGCCGGGCTGCTCGACGCGTCGCCGGTGTTCGCGGGGCGGGTGGCGGAGTGTGAGCGGGCTTTGTCGCCGTACGTCGATTGGTCGCTTACGGATGTGCTGCGCGGCTCGGGGAGCGATCTGGGCCGAGTGGATGTGGTGCAGCCGGTGTTGTGGGCGGTGATGGTGTCCCTGGCGGCGGTGTGGGCCGGGCATGGCGTGAAGCCTGCGGCTGTGGTCGGCCACAGCCAGGGCGAGATCGCGGCGGCAGTGGTGGCCGGGGCGCTGTCCCTGGACGACGGCGCGAAGGTGGTGGCGCTGCGTAGCCGCGCGTTGCGCCGACTGGCGGGAGGCGGGGCGATGGCGTCGCTCGGTCTGGGCCAGGAACAGGTGGCCAAGCTGCTGTCCGGGCTCGGCGACCGGGGTGCCGAGGTCGGGGTGGCGGCCGTCAACGGCCCTTCCTCCACCGTCATTTCAGGACCCCAGGAGCAAGTGGCCGCCGCCGTGGCCGTTTGCCAGGAGAACGGCGACCGGGCGCGGCTCATCGACGTGGACTACGCGTCTCACGGCCCGCAGGTCGACGAGATCGCCGGTGAACTGACCGAGGTTCTGGCCGGGATCCGGCCCAGCGCGTCGAAGGTGGCGTTCTACTCCACGGTCACCGGCGGACGGATCGACACCGCCGCCCTCGACAGCGGCTACTGGGTGACGAATCTGCGGGAGCCCGTACGGTTCGCCGCCGCCATCGAAGCGCTGCTGGCCGATGGCCACCGGGCGTTCATCGAGACCAGCACCCACCCCGTGCTGACCGTCGGCATGCAGGAGACGTTCGAGCACACGGGCATCGAGGCCGTCACCGTGCCCACCCTGCGCCGTGACCACGGGGGCGGGGCGCAGCTGGTCCAGTCCCTCGCCCAGGCGTTCACCGCCGGGGCCGATGTCGACTGGACGACCCTCCACCCGATCGGCCCGGTGGCCCCGCACACCGTCGACCTGCCTACGTACGCCTTCCAGCGGGAGCGGTACTGGCTGCCTGACTCGGTGCCGTCCGACGCGGCGCCGAGGGCGGACGAGGACGAGGCCCGCTTCTGGGCCGCGGTCGACGGCGGGGATCTGCGGGCGCTCTCCGATGCGCTACGGCTCCCCGACGACCCCGGCGCGCGGTCGTCGTGGGACACGGTGCTGCCGGTGCTCTCCGAGTGGCGGCGCGGTCGGCGTGAGCGGTCGGCCGTGGACTCCTGGCGCTACCGCGTCCAGTGGCAGCCCCTCACCGACCTCGCCGACGACGTCCCGGACGGCGCGGGGCGCACCTGGCTCGTCGTCCGACCGGCCGACCGTGCGCATGACTGGGTGACCGCCTGCGTCCAAGCGCTCCGCGCGGGTGGTGGGCAGGTGGACGAGCTGACCGTCGCCGAGGACACCGACCGGGCGCGGCTCGTAGAGCTGCTGCACACCCGGTACGCCGATGAGGCGCCACCGGCCGGTGTCCTGTCGCTGCTGGCACTCGACGAGTCCGTACCCCACCGGGCCGATGGCGTGGCCACCGGCCTGACCGGCACGCTCACCCTGCTGCAGGCCCTGGTGGACGCGGAGGTCACCGTGCCCCTGTGGTGCGCCACCCGTGGGGCGGTATCCGTGGGCGACACCGATCCGGTGATCGCCCCATCCCAGGCCCAGCTCTGGGGGCTCGGCCGGGTCGCCGCGCTCGAACACCCCACCATCTGGGGCGGGTTGATCGACCTCCCCACGAGCCCCGAGGCGGTGGAACCCGGCCGATTGCGCGCCCTGCTCACCGGGGCGCCCGACGAGGACCAGGTGGCGCTGCGCACCTCGGGAGCGTACGGGCGACGGCTGGCCCCCGCGCCGTCCGGCGGCGATGTGCCACCGCGGACCTGGGCGCCGCGGGGCTCCGTGCTCATCACCGGCGACACCACCGGCCCGGCGGCCCATATGGCCCGGTGGGCGGCGGACAACGGCGCGAAGCGCGTGGTGCTCCTGGGGCGTCAGGACGGTGACGTGGCCGCCGAGCTGAAGGCCGAGCTGGACGCGTACGGTGCCGAGCTGACGATCGCGGACTGGGCGCCCGGCGACCGGGCGGGCCTCGTCCGTGTCGTCGACCAGCTGTCGTCGGAGGGCGTCCGGATCGGGACCGTCGTGCACACCGCGGTCTCCGGCGCACTGGCGCCGCTGACGGAGCTGACCCCGGAGCGCCTGACCAAAGAGATCTGCGCCCAACTGGCCTCTTCGGACGCGGACATGGAGGAGTTGTGCGGCCTCGGACCCGAGGACACCGTGATCTACTGCTCCACCGTCGCGACGGCATGGGGCAGCAAGGACCACGGTTCGTACGCCGCCGCCACCGCCCACCTCGACGCACTCGCCCAGCATCGGCGAGCCGAGGGCCGGGCCACGGTCTCGATCGCCTGGGGGCTGTGGGATCTCTCGGACGGCCACAGTGAGCGCTCCAGGCGTCAGGGGCTGTCGCCCCTGGATCCCCGCTGGGCGCTGAACGCCCTGCGGCAGGTGCTCGACCACGACGATCCGCAGATGACGATCGCCGATGTCACCTGGGAACGCTTCGCGCCCCTGTTCACCCTCGCCCGGCCGAGCAGGCTGTTCGACACGGTCCCGGCCGCCCGCCACGCCATCGAGGCCACCCAGGAGTCCGGCGATAGCGAAAGCGGCCCGGAGGGCGCCGCGGCGCTGCGCGAGGAGCTGGCCGCGCTGAGCGAGGACGACCGGACCGGACGGCTGCTCGCCCTGGTACGCGGCCATGTGGCCGCCGTACTGCACTATCCGGCGGCGGAGGCGGTCGACCCGGGACGGCCGTTCAAGGAACTCGGCTTCGACTCGATCGCGGCGGTGGAACTCAGGAACCGGCTGCGCGCCGCCACCGGGCTGAGCCTGCCGACGACGGTGGTCTTCGACTATCCGACACCGGAGACCCTGGCGGGCTGTCTGCTGACCCAGCTGGCCCCGGAGGAGTCCGCCGCCGCCCACCCGGGGCTCGGACATCTCGACGCGCTGGAGGTGGCGCTGGCCGGAATGGCGGCCGAAGACCCGCGGCGCACCGGCCTGGTGAACCGTCTGCAGGGCCTGCTGTGGAAGTACACGGCCACCGCGCAGGAGGAGGAAGGGGCTTCAGGGGAGGACCTCGCCGCCGCCACCGCCGACGAAGTGTTCGCCCTCATCGACCGCGAACTGGGCACCTGAGCCGCCGCCCTCGCGAAGAACCCCCCGTACGGCACACCGTACGGGGGGTGCTTCGCGAGGCCGGGTCATCGAAGGTCAGGGGCCTGCCGGACGGTACGGGCCAGGTCGAGCAGATCCTCCGCCACCCGCCGGGGGTGCTGGGCGTGCAGATCGTGCTCCGAGTCCAGGTATTCGCGCATGGTCGCCCCGCGCAGCGTGGCCGTGGTGGCTTCGATGCGTGAGCGGATGCGGTCCGCCCACTGCCGGTCCGCGCCCTTGGGGATGGCGGGCATCAGCAGGGTGGGCACCGAGATGGCGGCGTACCAGGGGCTCGGCGGCTCGTCCCAGATGCTGCGCAGCATCGACGTGTGCTGTTCCAGGGACATGCGCCGGGACAGCGAACCGTCCGGGTTCTCCCGCATGGTGGCCACGGCCGCTTCGATCGCCGCCGGCGACCAGTCGGGATGGATGGCCCGGAAGTAGTCACTCACGCTCCGCACCGTGGCGCCGTCCAGCGCGGGCGGGCGCAGCGCGCCGCAGAACGCCTCCCACGACGGGAAGGCCTTGGCGGGTTCGAGCCAGCCGCCGTCGACCAGGGCCAGCCCCGCCACCAGCTCGGGATGCTCGGCGGTCAGCCGCACCGACACGTTGCCGCCGTACGAGTGCCCGGCCACCAGCACCTCGGACAGCCCGAGGGCGGCACAGGCCGCCACCAGGTCCGCCACGGCGGTCGGCGTGTCGTACCCCTTCTCCGGGGTGTCGGACTCGCCGTGGCCGCGCAGATCGGCCGCGTACACCGGGTGGCCCGCGGCGGCCAGCTGGTCGGCGACCTCGTCCCACATACGGGCGTTCGAGGCCATGCCATGCACCAGGAGGAATGCGGGGGATGCGGTTCCAGGCCGGTGTCGGAAATGTAATTTCACATCGTCGGTTACGGGCACGGAAAGATCCATGCGGAAATTCTAGCGGGGTCACCGTGGGTGGTTCGAGAACTGCGGTGGCGCAAGTGTCCGCGCATTAGCGGCACTTAAGGATTCTTTCGCGGATGCCAAGACGCCGGGCGGGAGAGGATGGCCCTCCCGCCCGGCGTCGGCGTATCGCGGCGCACGCTATGCCGTGGCGCCGTCCCCGCTGTTGACCGCCGCGTACGCCTCGGCGAGATAGTGGCCGAGCCGGGCGGGGGTGGGATATTCGAGAATGGCGACGAGGGGGATTTCCACGTCGGTCAGCGTCATCAGATTGCGGGTGAGTTCGAGTGCGGTCAGCGAGGTTAGTCCGTTTTCGAGGAAATTGCTGTCGTCCTCGATGGGGGTGGGGGAGAGGATGTCGGCGAGCTGTGTCCGTACGGTCTCCCGCAGGATGGCCTCGCGCTCTTCGGCCGTGGCGATGGCCAGCGCCTGGTGCAGGGCCGTGCCGTCGAGATGGGTCTCGCTCTGTTCCGTGGGCATCGCGGGTCCGTTCGGTTGAGGGTCGGAGGAATCGCCGGAGGCGCTGCCATTGACCGCGGTGAAGGTGTTCATCGTTTCTCCCGCCTGATGGGTGCTTGCTCGATGTCCGCGATGACGACGGACACCGCGTCCTCCACGACCGCCTGCCGCAGCAGGGCGGCCGCCGATCGTGGGGACAGTGCGGACGTTCCGGTGTGCCGTGGCCGCTCGACGGAGCCCCAGCACACCGAGGTCGCCGGGACGCCCCGCGCGCGGCACTCCTGCGCGAGCGCCTGCAGATAGGCGTGGACCGGGGCCTGGTTGCCCAGCCCCGGGCCGGGCAGCACGCCCACGGCCGAGGAACTGAGCACGAAAGCCGACAGGTCGCTCTTCAAGCTGAGTGCGCACAGGTTCCGCGCCCCCGCCACCACCGTCGGCCACGTGTCCTCGATCCGTGCCACGTCCAGCGGCCCGGCCTCCTGGGGCGGTGGCACCGCGAGATGCAGCACCGAGGTCAGCGGTGCGTCGGACGGAAGACCGGCCACGGCGGTGGCGAGCGCGTCCTGATCGGCCGGGTCGACGGTGGCGACGGACACCTGCGTGCCCGAAGCGGCCAGTTCGGCGAGCAGGTCGTCGCCCGGGGGCGTGGTGTCGAGGAGGAGCAGTCGGTCCGCGCCCGCCCCGGCCACCCACCGGGCGGTGTGCGCGCCCAGGGCGGTGGCCGCACCCGTGATCAGCACCGTGCCGCGCGCCGTCCAGGCCCCCGAAGTGGCTGGCCCGGGTGCGTCGCGTACCAGTCGTGGCGTAAAGCAGCAGTCGGCGCGTACGGCCACTTCGCCCTCGCCGTGGAGGCCCGCCAGCACACCCGCCAGCCGCCGTCCCGCCCGCGCGTCGAACCGGTCCGGCAGATCGACCGACCCGCCCCAGCACCGTGGGTGTTCCACCGCGAGGGCGCGGCCCAGACCCCAGAGCTGGGCCTGCTCCGGGCGGGTCACCGGGTCCCCGCGATCGACACCGACCGCCCCGCGCGTGGCCACCCACACCGGGGCCTCGATCCCGGCCCGCTCCACCGCCTCGACCAGCGAGATGGTGGAGGCGAGCGCCGGGCTTCGGCCGTCGTCGGCCGGAGGCCGCGTCTCGTCCAACGCCGACAGCGAGAGCACACCCGCGACGAACCGCCCGGCGGCGGCATCGGATATCCGTGCGGTGAGGACATCGCGGGCCGACGGGCCCTCCGGACCGAGTACGACGACCTCGGCGCCGTGCTCGCGCAGTGTGTCGGTGACGGCCTCGGCGTACGGACCGCCCCCCGACGCGACCAGCCAGGTGCCGGACAGCCCCGGCGCCACCACTTCGGCCATGGCCTGCCAGGCGATCCGGTGCCGCCACTGCCGCTGCCGCCGCCAGGCGGCCAGCGCGGGCAGGATCTCCGCCAGCAGGCCGTGCCGCTCCGCCGGAACGTCGAGGGTACGGGTGAGGGCCGCCACGTCCGTGTGCTCCACCGCGTCCCAGAACTCGGTGTCCACCCAGGTCTCGGTCACGGGTGCGGCACCGGCCCCGGGTTCGTTCTCCAGCCAGAACCGCTCCCGCTGGAAGGCGTACGTGGGCAGCGGGACGGTACGCGGTGGTGTGCTGCCGCCGCCGAGGAGGGCGGCCCAGCCGACCGTGGCGCCGGTGGTGTGCAGCCGCGCCAGAGCGTACGTCAGCTCGCGCACCTCGTCGTCGCCTGCGAAGGGCGACAGCACCAGCGGCGCCACCCCCTCCGGCAGGTCACGCCCGGGCCCCAGCTCCCAGACCACACCGGCGTCGCCCGGGTTCAGGGCCTCGGGACGTGGCCCGGCCGGGTCGCGGTCGCGCTCGCGGTCGTACCAGTAGCCGGGCGTGCTGATCCGCTCATCGACGGGCAGGCCGGTGCGGCCGTCGAGGAGCGGGACCGCTGGGCGGCGGGGGGACACCGCCCCGATGGCCCGGGGGAGCGCGCCGGGCCCGGCCGCGACGAGGCGGCAGGCGTCCGAGAGGTCGAGGACACCGGCCACCTGCGCGGCGGCGATCTCACCGACGGACACCCCGGCCACCGCGTCGGGCCGTACCCCGGCCGCGTCCAGCAGCCGGGCCAGCGCGATGTACAGCGCGAACAGCCCGGCCTCCGAGTCCGGTGGCGGACGTTCCCCCGCCATCCCCAGCAGCGCGCACACCTCGTCGAAGGCGGCGGCGAACACCGGGAACCGGTCGTACAGTTCGCGGCCCGCCGCCGGACACCGGCCGCCCTCGCCGTCGAAGACGAACACGGTCCTGATCGATGAGGCCGCAACCCCGCCACTACGCACCACACCCGGCCCGACCACGGCCGGATGCGGCTCACCGGCCGCCAGCGCCTCCAGACCGGCCCGTAGCCCGTCCGGCTCCTCGCAGACCACGACGGCCCGGTGGTCGAACACCGACCGTGTCGTGGCCAGCGACCACCCCACATCGCGGGGTGAAACACCCGGGCACGCGGCCACCTGGGCGGCCAGAGCCCGCGCCTGGCCCCGTAACGCCGCCGTACCGCGTGCGGACAGCACCCACGGCACCGCTCCGGCGGGCGGAACATCACCACCGGCGGAAACGACCGGGGGCGGCTGCTCCAGGATCAGATGGGCGTTGGTGCCGCTCGCGCTGAAGGAGGACACCCCGGCGCGCCGTGGACCCTCGTCGCGCACCGGCCACGGCGTCCGCTCGGTCAGCAGCCGCACCGCGCCCCTGCGCCAGTCCACCAGCCGGGTGGGCCGGTCGATGTGCAGGGAGCGCGGCAGCACCCCGCGCCGCATGGCCATCACCATCTTGACGACACCGGCCAGCCCGGCGGCGGACTGGGTGTGCCCGATGTTCGACTTCACCGACCCCAGCAGCAGGGGACGGTCGGCGGGACGCTCCTGACCGTAGGTGGCCAGCAGCGCCTGCACCTCGATGGAGTCGCCGAACGCGGTACCGGTGCCATGCGCCTCCACCGCGTCCACATCGGCCGCCGACAGCCCGGCGTTCGCCAGCGCGTCCCGGATCAGCTGCTGCTGGGCCGGGCCGTTCGGCGCGGCCATCCCCGTACTGGCACCGTCCTGGTTGATCGCCGAACCGCGCAGCACCGCCAGCACCTGGTGGCCGTGGCGCCGCGCGTCGGACAGCCGCTCCAGCAGCACCAGACCGGCGCCCTCCCCGTACACCATGCCGTCGGCCGCGTCCGCGAAGGACTTGCACCGCGCGTCGGTGGCCAACTGACTCTGCCCGGAGGGCACCTGGAACACGCTCGGGGTGTACATGAGGGCGGCGCCACCGGCCAGCGCCAGGTCACATTCCCGCTGGCGCAGCGAGTGCGCGGCCAGATGCATCGCCAGCAGCGACGACGAACACGCCGTGTCCAGCGTGACGGCCGCGCCCCGCAGCCCCAGGGTGAACGCGATCCGGCCCGACGCCACGCTTCCGGCGCTGCCGTTGCCCACATGACTCAGCAGATCCTCCGGGATCTCGCTCAGCCGCGCCGCGTAGTCGTGGTACATCACTCCCGTGTACACGCCCGTGGAACTGCCGCGCAGGGTCTGCGGATCGATGCCCGCGCTCTCCGTGGCCTCCCAGGCCAGCTCCAGCAGCATCCGCTGCTGCGGTTCGATGGCCGCGGCCTCACGGGGGCCGATGTCGAAGAACTCCGCGTCGAACGCGGCCGCGTCATAGATGAAGCCACCCGCGCGGACATACGAGGCGCCATGGCGGCCCGGACCGGAGTGGTGGAGCCGCTCCAGATCCCACCCGCGGTCGGTGGGCAGGCCGGAAACGGCGTCCCGTTCGCCGTCCACCAGGTCCCACAGCTGCTCCGGTGTGCGGACGCCACCGGGGAAGCGGCAGGCCATGCCGACGAGCGCGACCGGGTCCTCCCGCTCCGACCGCAGCTCCCGCAGCTGCCGCCGGGTCTCGTGCAGCTCGGCGGTGGTCCACTTGAGGTAGTCGACGAGCTTTTCCTCGTTCGTCATGACAGTCGCCCGGCCACCGTGCTGCGCGGATTCAGATCCACCAGGGCGAGTTCTTCGGGACGCAGCGGCGGCGCGGTGAGTTCCGGCAGCGGCCGGTCCTGCTGCATCAGCGACAGGAAGCGGCTGGACGCCAGCTCGGACTGCGGCGCGGTCAGGCTGATCACATCGGTCACCACGTCGCATACCGCGGAGGCGCGGATCGCCCGGTCGGAGATGAGGTCGGAGAAGCGCTGCCGCGCCACCACCCCACCGGTCAGCCGCGGATCCGTCACATCCGTACGGCAGTTGACGTATTCGACGTCCTTGGACGCGGCCATGATCCACGGGTCGTCCACCACGGCGCTGACCGCCTGCTGCACCCGCCGGGTCCGCGCCGGGTCGTATCCGGAACGCCCCAGCTCCGCGTCGAGCGCGGCGGCACTGCGCGCGGCGGCGCTCATCCCGTGGCCGTAGATCGGGTTGAACGCGGCCAGCGCGTCCCCGAGGACGAGCAGCCCCTCCGGCCAGGTGTCCAGCCGTTCCGGATACAGCCGGCGGTTGGCGCCGACGCGGGACACCGCCACCGACGTCAGCGGCTCGGCCAGGGTGATGAGGTCGGCGACGAGCGGATGGCGCAGCGTCTGCGCGTACGGCAGGAAGTCGTCGTCGTGCGTGGGCAGCCCGGCGCCACGGGTGCAGGACAGGGTCACCATCCAGGTGCCGTCCTCCTGCGGATAGACCACCCCGAAGCGGCCGGGCTCGCGCACCCGGTGGTCGGCGGCCACGTTGACGGCGGGGAATCCGGCGGTGGCCCCCGGCGGCGCCCGGAACACCCGGGTGGCGTACGCGATGCCCGCGTCGACGATGTCCTCCTCGACCGGGGGCAGTTCCAGCGACGACAGCCAGTGCCGCAGCCGGGAGCCGCGCCCCGAGGCGTCGACCACCAGGTCCGCTTCCAGGGTTTCGAGGGCCCCGGTGTCCATGTCCCGCACCCGCACCCCGGCGACCCGCCTGCCGTCTCCGGCCAGGTCGAGGATCTCGGCGCGCGACCGTACGGAGATCCGCCCGGCCGCCAGGATCTGGTCGCGCACGATCCAGTCCAGGAACGGCCGGGTGCACATGATGGCGTACTGCCGCGGGGGAAAGCGATGCTGCCAGCCGTGCGAGGTCAGCGTCACCAGGTCCTCGTGGAACCCGATCCGGCGGGCACCCGCGCCCAGCAGCCGGTCGATGGTGCCCGGCAGCAGTTCGTCGACGATACGGGCGCCACTCGACCACAGCACATGGACGTGGCGCGCCTGGGGCGAGCCCTTGCGGTGGCGGGGGCCGTCGGGCAGCACATCGCGCTCCACGACGGTGACGCTCTCCAGATGGCGGGCGAGCACATGCGCGGCCAACATCCCCGCCCAGCCGCCGCCCAGGACAATTCCGCGCTTCGGTTCGGTCATGGTTCTGCTTTCGTCCCTTCACCACTTACATCGGACTGGGGCTGCCCTTGGCCTGGACCATCCGAGCGAGGTTCTGGGTGACGGCCATGAAGTGCGCGACGCCGGTGAGTTCGGGGCCATCACCCACTTTGGTGTCCGTGATGCCCCAGAACGCCTGGGCGTGATGGACCAGACCGTCATCACCGAGTTCAATGACGCCGATGATGCTGAAGGTCAGTTTCGTGGGCGCGTAGACCGTGACCGTGGTCGGCACCGCCGCCCACCGGCCGTCCATCGAGGTGACCGGGCGGCCCGGCGTCTCGTGCACCCGGCATTCGATGGACCACGCGATGTGTTCGCGCAGCGCTTCCTTCCCGATCAGCGGCGGAGCGCCGACCGGGTCCTCGAAGACGATGTCATCCGAGAACAGGGCGAGTACGTCCTCCACATCACCGGCGTTCATGCGCCGGGCGTACTCCACCGCCATCTTCTTGAGGGTCGCCTCATCGGCCATGAACGCCTCCTGTGCCGTGGTGGTTGTCATTCCGGGATGCCAATGTCGGACCTCCCCCAGAACTTCTGCAGCTCCTGGATGAGGCCTCCGGCCCCCGCGCGCACCATCAGCACGTAATCCCAGGTGATACGCGCGTTTTCGGGGGCGTCGGGCGCCGTCAGCCATCCCCGGTCGGCGAACCCGGGACCCTTCGGGAGGTAGCCCATGGTGGCGGTGACGGGCACCAGCACCCGCGTACCGTCCTGCCCCGCGACGGGCTCCCCGGGGACCTCGGCGATACCCGCCGCGGCCAGCTCCTCGAAGTGCGCCCGCAGCGCGTCCCGTCCGCTCTGCTGGCCCGAGCCGACCGGGTCCTCGAAGGTGACGTCGTCCGCGTACAGCTCCAGAAGGCCGTCCACGTCCGCGGCGTTCAGCCGACGGCTGTGCTCGAGGATGAGCTTCTTCCTGCTTCGTTCGTCAATCAACGTGTGCTCCCATGTGCTCTCCGTCGCTGTCCCCGCGGCCAAGGTCCCGGTCGATGAACCGGAAGATCTCGTCGGTGCTGGCGTCCTGGATGCGGCCGGTCATCGCCGCGCCGTTCTCCGCCACGCCGTCCTGGGCCGCGCCGCCCTCCGCCGGGGCCGGGCCGCCGTGTGGGGCGTCGTGTGGGGCGCTGTGCAGGGCGTCCAGCTTCGACAGCGTGCTCCGCAGGCGCCCGCGGAGCGCGTCCCAAGCGGCCTCGTCCCGGCCGACGCTGAGCAGCGTGCCCTCCAGCCGCTCCAGCTCGCCCAGCACCGGGGCGAGCGGGTCCACGTCCCCGGGCGCCAGCTCGGTGTGCAGATGCGCGGCGAGGGCGGCCGGGTTGGGCTGGTCGAAGATGAGAGTGGTGGCCAGCCGCAGTCCGGTGACGGCCGTCAGCCTGTTGCGCAGCTCGATCGCGGTCAGCGAGTCGAACCCCAGGTCCAGGAAGCCCCGTCCGGCCGGGATCCGGCCGGTGTCGGAGTGGCCGAGCGCCGCCGCCGCGTGCGTGAGCACCAGGTCGAGCAGTACCCGGTGCTGCTCGTCCCGGGGCAGCGCCGCGAGGTGTCCGGCCCAGTCGGCGTGCGCCCGGCCGGTGGCGGCGGTGCGCCGGACCGGACCGCCACCGGTGAGCGCCCGCAGCGGGGAGGGCAGGGTGAGCGCGGGCTGCCCGGTCAGCGCCCGTACGTCCAGATCGATGGCGACGAGATGCGGCGCCCCGTGCCGTACGGCGGCGTCCAGCAGCCCCAGCGCCCGTTCACCGGACAGCGCCCCGATACCCGAGCGGGCCATCCGGGCCCGGTCCGCCTCGTCCAGGTGTCCGGTCATGCCACTGGCGTCGGCCCACAGGCCCCAGGCCACCGACACTCCCGGCAGACCGAGGGCGCGGCGGTGGGCGGCCAGGGCATCGCAGAACGCGTTCGACGCGGCGTAGTTGGACTGCCCCGACGAACCCAGGACGGCCGCCGTCGAGGAGAACATCACGAACAGGGCCAGCGGCAGATCCGCCGTCGCCGTGTGCAGCTGCGCCGCGGCCGTGGCCTTCGGCTCCCACACCCGGGCCAGCCGCTCCGGAGTCTGCGAGGTGAGGACGGCGTCGTCCAGCACACCGGCGGCGTGGACGACACCGGTCAGCGGGTGCGCCGGATCGACCCCGGCGACCAGGCCCGCCACCTCCGCCGGGTCGGTGACATCGGCGGCTACGGTCTGGACTTGGGCGCCCAACTCACCTAGTCGCTCGGCCAGTTCAGGTGCACCGGGAGCGTGCGGGCCGCGTCGGCTGACGAGCAGCAGATGCTTGACACCCCAGGCGCGCACCAGGTGTTCGGCGACCAGGCCGCCCAGCGTGCCCGTACCGCCGGTGATCAGCACGGTGCCGTCCGGGTCGAGGACATCGCCGCCCTCCAGGGCGTCCGCAGGGAACGTGCCGCCGACACCGGCGCGCCCCAGCCGGGGCACCAGGACGCGCCCCGACCGCACCGCCACCTGCGGTTCGTGCAGATCCACCGCCCGGACGACCGCCTCTGCGGCGATGCCGCTGTCGGTACCGGTACCGGGATCGAGGTCGAGGTCGAGGTCGAGGTCGAGGTCGAGCAGGACGAACCGTTCGGGGTTCTCCGACTGGGCGCTGCGGATCAGCCCCCACGCCCCGGCCCCGACCGGATCCACCGTGTTCTCAGCGGCATCGGGCATCGCCACCGCGCCGCGTGTGACGACCACCAGCCGGGCATCGCCCAGCGCGGCCCGCCCCAGCCACCCCTGCACCGTCCCCAGCAGCTCATCCGCCGCCCGCAAGCCCTCGCGGGCGTCGATGACATCCGGTCCGGACGCGTGGCAGGGCGTCAGAACGATCGAGGGAGCGGGCGCACCCGCGTCGATCGCCGCGAGCAGCGCCTCCAGATCCGGGTAGCGCACGACATCCGGACCCGGGCCGCCCGCCGCCACCGAGGCCGCCAGGCCGAGCGGATCGTCGCCCAGCACCACCCATCCGCCATCACCCACCACCGACTCCGCCGAGGGTGCGGTGGCAGGCACGGGCAGCGGCGTCCAGCCCAGCGTGAACAGCCCGTCCACCCCACGTCCGGCCGAGGTCTCCCGCAACCCGTCGGCCCCGGCCGGGCGGGTGACCAGCGAGTCCACCGTCAGCACCGGTGCACCCACCGCGTCGGCCACCGTCAACCGCAGCGCCTGCCGCGCTTCGTCATGAGCCAGCCGGACCCGCACACTGGTCGCCCCGGAGGCCCACAGGGACACGCCCTTCCACGCGAACGGCAACCGCACCCGGTCGTCGTCCTCCTGCCCCTCCGGCCGCTCCATGAGCAGCGACGGTTGCAGCGCCGCGTCCAGCAGCGCCGGGTGGATCCCGAACCCGCTACGGTCCCCTGCGGCCTCGGGCAGGACCACCTCGGCGAGGACGTCCGAGCCATGCCGCCACGCGGCGGTCAGCCCCTGGAATGCCGGTCCGTACCCGTAACCGGCCGCCCTCACCTGCTCGTAGAACCCGTCGATGTCCAGCGGTTCCGCGCCCGCCGGAGGCCATACGCCACCCAGCCCTGCCGCTTGGTCAGGGGTGGCGGCGGGCGGGGCCAGCACACCCGTCGCGTGGCACACCCACTCCGCGAGACCACCCGCGTCCTCGGGGCAGGTGTACGCGGCCACCTCACGCCGCCCGTCCTCCGCCGCGGCGCCCACCACCACCTGGACGCGCAACCCGCCGGACGCGGGCAGCACCAGCGGCCGCTGCAGCGCCAGTTCCTCCACACCGCCGCAGCCCACCTCGTCGGCCGCCCGCAGCGCCCACTCCACCAGCACCGCACCCGGCGCCAGTACCGCACCCGCCACCACATGCTCACCGACCCACGGGTGGCTCCGCGCCGACAGCCGCCCGGTCAGCAGACGCGTGGTGCCATCGGCCACCTCCACGGCCGCGCCCAGCAGCGGATGGCCCGCGGCCACCAGCCCGAGACCGGCCGGATCGCCACCGGGCCCGGACTCGCCGTCGATCCAGTAGCGCTCGCGCTGGAAGGCGTACGTCGGCAGCTCCACGACGCGTGGCGCCGGGTCGGCCGGGAACCAGCGGGACCAGTCCACCTCGACCCCCGCCGTGAAGGCCTGGGCGATGGCGCGGACCAGCTGGGCACGGCCGCCGTGGTCGCGGCGCAGGGTGGGCACCGTGATGGCCCCGACGCCCGCTTCCTCGAAGGACTCCTGCAGGCCGACGGTGAGGACGGGGTGGGTGCTGGCCTCGATGAACACGCGGTGGCCGTCGTCCAGCAAGGCCCGTACGGCATCGGCGAACCGGACCCGCTCGCGCAGGTTCGTCACCCAGTACGCGGTGTCCAAAGCGCTCGTCTCGATGCGGCCACCGGTGACCGCCGAGTAGAACGCCACCCTGGACCGCACCGGCTTGATGCCCGCCAGGACGTCGTTCAGCTCATCGGTGATCTCGTCCACCTGGGGGCCGTGTGAGGCGTAGTCCACGTCGATCAGCCGGGCCCGGTTGCCTGCCTCCTGGCATGTCGCCACGGCGTGGGCGACCTGCTCGGGGGGTCCGGAGACGACGACGGATCCGGGTCCGTTGACGGCGGCCACGCCGACGCCTTCGGCGCGCTCGCCCAGGCCGGTGAGGAAGTGTTCGGCGTGGTCTTGGCTCATGGCGAGGGAGGCCATCGCGCCGCCGCCCGCGAGTTTGCGCAGTGCGCGGCTGCGCTGGGCCACGATCCTGGCGCCTTCGTCCAGTGACAGGGCACCGGCCACCACGGCGGCGGCGATTTCGCCCTGGCTATGGCCGACCACGGCCGCCGGGACCACGCCATAGTCGCTCCACACGGCGGCCAGCGACACCATGACGGCCCACAGGACAGGCTGTACGACGTCGACGCGGCCGAGGTCGGCGGTGTCAGGAGCGCCGCGCAGCACGTCGGTGAGGGACCAGTCCACGTAGGGGGCGAGGGCCTGTTCGCACTCGGCCACGCGGGCGGCGAACACTGGGGAGTCGTCCAGCAGTGCGGCGCCCATTCCGGCCCACTGCGAACCCTGCCCCGGGAACACCAGCACCGGGCCCGCCCCCGACACGGCGGTGGCCGCCGCGCTGCCGGGCTCGACCACTCCGGGATGGGTGTCACCGGCTGCCAGGGCCGTGAGCCCGGCCATCAGCTGGTCGCGGTTCTCGCCCACGACCACCGCGCGGTGGTCGAACACCGACCGGGTGCGGATCAGCGACCAGCCCACCTCGGCAGCCGTTACGTCCGCGTCGGCGGCCACGTGCTCGGCCAGCGCCCGCGCCTGGCCCCGTAACGCCGCGTCGTTGTGCCCCGACTCCACCCACGGCACCACGCCGACGTCACCGGTGTCCGGCTGCCCGACCGCCTGGTCCGCCTCCTGCGGCGCTTCTTCCAGGATCAGATGGGCGTTGGTGCCGCTGATCCCGAAGGAGGACACCCCCGCGCGGCGTGGGCGGTCGTCCGCCACCCAGGTGACCTGCTCGGTCAGCAGCCGCACCTCACCGGCGGTCCAGTCCACATGCGGGGTCGGCGCGTCGATGTGCAGCGACGCGGGCAGCAGCTCATGTCGCATCGCCATCACCATCTTGATGACACTGGCCACCCCGGCGGCGGCCTGCGTGTGCCCGAGGTTCGACTTGACCGAGCCGAGCCACAGCGGCCGCCCGTCCGCCCGGTCCTGTCCGTACGTGGCCAGCAGCGCCTGGGCCTCGATCGGGTCGCCGAGCGTCGTACCGGTGCCATGTGCCTCCACCGCGTCCACCTCGCGGGGCGCCAGCCGGGCGTTGGCGAGCGCCTGCCGGATCACCCGCTGCTGCGACGGCCCGTTCGGCGCGGTCAGCCCATTGCTCGCGCCGTCCTGGTTGACCGCCGAGCCCCGTACGAGCGCCAGCACCCGGTGGCCGTTGCGCCGCGCGTCCGACAGCCGCTCCAGCAGCACCAGTCCGACACCCTCGGAGAAGCCGGTGCCGTCCGCAGCCGCCGCGAACGCCTTGCACCGCCCGTCCGGCGACAGCGCACGCTGACGGGAGAACTCGGTGAAGCCGCCCGGCGTCGCCATCACCGTCACCCCGCCCGCCAGCGCGAGGGTGCATTCGCCCTGCCGCAGCGCCTGCGCCGCCATATGCGTCGCCACCAGTGACGACGAACACGCGGTGTCCACCGTCACCGCCGGTCCCTCCAGACCGAAGGAGTACGACACCCGCCCCGACACCACACTGCCGAGGTTCCCGGTGGCGACATAGCCCGCCGCGTCGCTGGTCGTCTGGCCGATGAGCGACAGATAGTGGTACGAGTCCACCCCCGCGAACACCCCGGTGTCGCTCCCGCTCAGCGCGTCGCGCCCCAGACCGGCGCGCTCGAACGCCTCCCACGCCGTCTCCAGCAGCAACCGCTGCTGTGGGTCCATCGCCGCGGCCTCGCGCGGGCTGATCCCGAAGAAGTCGGCGTCGAAATCGGCCACATCGCGGAGGAAACCGCCCTCGCGGGCGCTGCTCGTCCCGGCGCGCTCGGGGTCCGGGTCGTAGAGGCCGTCCAGATCCCAGCCGCGGTCCTCGGGAAAGGAGGAGATGACGTCCGTACCCTCGCTCACCACCCGCCACAGATCCTCCGGGGACGCCACGTCGCCGGGGAAGTGGCAGGCCATCCCGATGATGGCGATGGGCTCCCGGGCCCGCTCGTCGGCCTCGCGCAACTGCCTTTTGGCCAGGCGGAGATCGGCCGTCGCCCGCTTCAGATAGCTGCGGAGCTTCTCGTCGTCCGTCATGTCACATCAACCCGATCGTCACGGCCGTCTGGATTCATCGGAGGGTGGGAGAGGGAGGTCAGTGGAGACCGTCGTCCACGGGGGCGTTCAGCTCGCTGTCGAGCACCTGGAACAACTCCTCGTCGGTGGCCGACTCCAGATCGCCCTCGTCGGTCTCCTCCTCGGCATCGCCGTCCACCCTGCGCAGCAACTCCCGCAGCCGCTCCGCGATCCGCGCCCGCTGCTCCCGGTCGTCCGCCACCGCGCCCAGGGCCGCGCCGATGGCGTCCAGATCCGCGAGGAGGGAGCCGCCCCGGGCCGTCCCGGCCGGGATCAGCAGCTCGTCCAGGAGCCGGACGACCGAGGTGGGCGTGGGGTGGTCGAAGACCAGAGTGGCGGGCAGCCTCAGCCCGGTGGCGGCGCTCAGGCGGTTCCGCAGCTCGACGGCGGTGAGGGAGTCGAAGCCGAGTTCCCGGAAGTTCTGCGCGGGATGGATGGCCTCCGCCGCGTCGTGGCCCAGCACGGTCGCGGTATGCCCGCGCACCAGTTTGAGGAGCGCCTGCTGCCGATCCTCCGCCGAGAGCGCCGCGAGCGACTGCGCCGGGTCCGTGGCGGACACCCCGGCCGCTGTGGCGGCCGCCTGCGGAGCGCCGCCGCGCACAAGGGTGCGGAAGAGGGCCGGGGGTTCGGTGTCCCGGGCCTGACGGCGCATGGCGGCCAGGTCCAGGCGGATGGGCGCCAGCGTGGGCAGCCCGCTGGCGAGCGCGATGTCGAGCAGCGCGAGGCCCTGCTCGGTCTCCAGCCCCACCATGCCCGCCCGCGCCAGCCGGGCCCGGTCGGCGTCGGTCATGTCCCCGGTCATCCCGGTCGCCTGCTCCCAGTAGCCCCAGGCCAGGGAGGTGGCGGGCAGGCCCTGGGCGTGGCGGTGCTGGGCCAGGGCGTCCAGGAAGGCGTTGGCGGCCGCGTAGTTGCCCTGCCCTGCCGCGCCGAGCAACCCGGCGGCGGCGGAGAACAGCACGAACACCGCCGGAGCCATCTCACGGGTCAGCTCGTGCAGATTCCACGCCGCGTCCGCCTTCGCCCGCAGGACATCGTCCACCTGAGCGGGGGTCAGTGCCTCGACCGTGGCATCGCGCAGCAACCCGGCGGCATGGACCACCGCCGTGAGCCGATGACGCTCGGGAAGGGATGCCAGCAGCTTGGCGAGGGCCGCCCGGTCCGCGGTGTCACACCCGGCGACGGTGACCTGCGCGCCCAGGTCGGCCAGTTCGGCCGCCAGTTCGGGCGCGCCCGGTGCGTCCAGCCCCCGGCGGCTGACCAGCAGCAGCCTCCGTACGCCGTGGCGGGCCACCAGATGGCGGGCGGTGGCGGCCCCCAGGGTGCCGGTGCCACCAGTGATCAGGACGGTGCCCTCCGGGTCGAGGGCCTGGGGAATCGACAGGACGATCTTGCCGATGTGGCGTGCCTGGCTGAAGTGGCGGAACGCCTCGGGAGCCCGGCGGATGTCCCACACCGTGGTCGGCAGAGGGTGCAGTGTGCCGTCCTCGAACAGCACCGACAGATCGGCCAGCATCTGCTGGATACGGTCCGGACCGGCACCGCTGACGAGGTCGAACGCACGGTAGCGGACCCCGGCGTACTCGGCGCCGACCTGGTCGGGATCACGGAGGTCGGTCCTGGCCATGTCGATGAAGCGACCGCCGGGCGCCAGCAGCCGCAGCGACGCGTCCACGAAGTCACCCGCCAGCGCATTGAGCACCACATCGACGGCCCCGGCGGCCTCGCGGACACAGTCCTCGAAGTCGAGCGCGCGGGAGGAGGCGATGTGGCGGTCGTCGAAGCCACGGGCCCGCAGCGCGTGCCACTTGCCGGGGCTCGCGGTGGCGTACACCTCGGCCCCCCAGTGCCGGGCCAGCTGCACGGCCGCCAGACCGACCCCGCCGGTGGCCGCGTGCAGCAGCAGCTTCTCGCCCGAGCGCAGCCCCGCGAGATCGGCCAGCCCGTAGTACGCGGTGAGAAAGGCCGACGGGATGGTCGCCGCCTGCGCGTACGACCAGCCGTCCGGCATCCGGGTGATGAGCCGACTGTCGGTGATGACCAGCGGTCCGGTGCCGTTGAACAGGCCCATGACCCGGTTGCCCACGGCGAACCGGCCGGTGTCCGGGCCCACTTCGACCACCACGCCCGCGCCGTCGCCACCGAGCGGCCGGGGGTCCTCCACCATGCCCAGCGCCACCACGACGTCATGGAAGTTCACCCCGCCCGCGTGCAGCGCCACCCGCACCTCGCCGGGGCCCAGCGGGCGCGTGTTGTCCGGGCAGTCGACCAGGGCGAGATGGTCCAGGCTGCCGTGCCCGGTGAGCCCCAGCCGCCACGCCGCCGGGCCGTCAGGCGGGGTGAGCCGCTTGGCGGCGTCGTCATGGACGAGCCGGGCCACGTACGCCTGGCCACCGCGCAGCGCGATCTGCGGCTCGCCCGAGGCGACCGCGCCCGCCACTGTCTGCGGCGACAGGTCGTGCTCGTCCAGGTCGAGCAGCAGCAGACGGCCGGGGTTCTCCGACTGGGCGCTGCGCACCAGACCCCAGGCGGCGGAAGCGGGCAGGTCGTGGATGTCGTCCTGGCCGTGGGTGGCCACCGCGCGCCGGGTGACGACGGCCAGCCGGGAGCCGGTGAACTCGGGTGCGGCGAGGAAGCCTTGGAGCAGCGCGAGCACGTCTGTGGCGATGCGATGCGTGTGCTCGACCGGGTCGGCGTCCGGGTCGGCGGCCGGGGGAGTGGCGACGGTGGCGAACACGACGTCGGGGGCCGGTGTCCCCTCCGCCGTGGCCGCCCGGATGGCGTCGAGTCCGGGATGACGGGCGGCATCGGGCAGGGCGGCGGCCAGCGGCTCCGCGCCGGATCCGAGGACGGCCGTACGAAGCACCGGCCCGCCCTCGGGCAGGGGCGCCGGTGCCCAGCCGAGCTGGAACAGCGCGTTGCGGCTCGCGGCCCGGGCGCGGCCGAGCTGCCCGTCCTCCGGTGCGGGCCGCAGGATCAGGTCGTCCACGGTCACCACCGGTGTGCCGACCGGGTCGCAGACCCGCAGCGCGAGCCGGTCCGCCGCGGTCGGGGTGATGCGTACGCGCAGGGCGTCGGCACCGGTGGCGCACAGCCGCAGACCGCTCCAGGCGAAGGGGAGGAGGACCTGCCGCGCCTCCTCGGAATCGGGGGCGACGTCCAGGGCGCGGGCGTGGAGGGCGGCGTCGAGCAGGGCCGGGTGGATGCCGTACCCGGTGGCGGAGGCACGGTCGCCCTCGGGCAGCGCCACCTCGGCGTACAGGTGTTCGTCCAGCCGCCACGCGGCTGTGAGCCCCTGGAACGACGGGCCGTAGGCATAGCCGTGGTCGGCGAGCCCGGTGTAGAAGTCCTCCACGGGCAGCGGTGTGGCCCCCGGTGGCGGCCACGCACCGTCGAGCGGCACGACGGGTGCGGTCGCGGGCGAGGGGGCGAGCACACCGGTCGCGTGCCGTGTCCACGCTGCCGTGTCGCCGCTCTCGGCGGCGGGACGGGAATGGATGGTGAGAGGGCGCTCGCCACTGTCGCCGGGGATGCCGATGGCCACTTGGACGTCGACCGCCTCGCCGTCCGGGACGACGAGCGGCGCGGCCAGGGTCAGCTCGGACACGTGGTCGCAGCCGGTCCGGGCGGCGGCGTGCACGGCGAGTTCGGCGAAGGCGGTGCCGGGCAGCAGCACGGTGTCCAGCACCCGGTGGTCGTTCAGCCAGGGGTGGGTCTGCGGGGACAGCCGCCCGGTCAGCAGCTGGGTGCCGCCCTCGGCCACTTCCACGGCTGCGCCGAGCAGCGGATGCCCGGCGGGCACCAGCCCGAGTTCGGCCGGATCGCCACTGGGCCCGCCCCGGCGGTCGAGCCAGTACCGGTCGCGCTGGAAGGCGTACGTCGGCAGGTCGACGACGCGCGGGGCCGGATCGCCGGGGAACCGCCGGGACCAGTCCACCTCGACCCCCGCCGTGAAGGCCTGGGCGATGGCGCGGACCAGCTGGGCACGGCCGCCGTGGTCGCGGCGCAGGGTGGGCACGGTGACGGCCTGGACTCCGGCCTCCTCGAAGGTCTCCTGCAAGCCGACGGTGAGGACGGGGTGGGTGCTGGCCTCGATGAACACGCGGTGGCCGTCGTCCAGCAGGGCCCGTACGGCATCGGCGAACCGCACCCGCTCGCGCAGATTCGTCACCCAGTACGCGGTGTCCAGACGGCTCGTGTCGATCCGGCCGCCGGTGACGGTGGAGTAGAACGCCACCTCCGCCTGGGCCGGTTCGATCCCGGCCAGGAGGTCGGTCAGCTCGTCGGTGATCTCGTCCACTTGGGGGCCGTGTGAGGCGTAGTCCACGTCGATCAGCCGGGCCCGGCTGCCTGCCTCCTGGCATGCCGCCACGGTGTGGGTGACCTGCTCGGGGGGCCCGGACACGACCACGGATCCCGGCCCATTGACTGCTGCCACGCCGACGCCTTCGGCGCGCTCGCCCAGGCCGGTGAGGAAGTGTTCGGCGTGGTCTTGGCTCATGGCGAGGGAGGCCATCGCGCCGCCGCCCGCGAGTTTGCGCAGTGCGCGGCTGCGCAGGGCTACGATCCGGGCGCCTTCGTCCAGTGACAGGGCACCGGCCACCACGGCGGCGGCGATTTCGCCCTGGCTGTGGCCGACCACGGCGGCCGGGACCACGCCGTGGTCGTCCCAGACGGCCGCGAGGGAGACCATGACGGCCCACAGGACAGGCTGTACGACATCGACGCGGCCGAGGTCGGCGGTGTCAGGAGCGCCGCGCAGCACGTCGGTGAGTGACCAGTCCACGTAGGGGGCGAGGGCCTGTTCGCACTCGGCCACGCGGGCGGCGAACATTGGGGAGTCGTCCAGCAGTGCGGCGCCCATTCCGGCCCACTGCGAACCCTGCCCCGGGAACACCAGCACCGGGCCCGCCCCCGACACGGCGGTGGCCGCCGCGCTGCCGGGCTCGACCACTCCGGGATGAGTGTCACCGGCTGTCAGGGCCGTGAGCCCGGCCATCAGCTGGTCGCGGTTCTCGCCCACGACCACCGCGCGGTGGTCGAACACCGACCGGGTGCGGATCAGCGACCAGCCCACCTCGGCAGCCGTTACGTCCTCGTCGGCGGCCACCCGCTCGGCCAGCGCCCGCGCCTGACCCCGTAACGCCTGATCGTTGCGCGCCGACACCACCCACGGCACCACACCGATATCGTCGGGATGCGGTCGCGCGGCGGTGTGTTCCGCCTCCTCGGGGGCCTGCTCAAGGATCAGATGGGCGTTCGTCCCCGAGATGCCGAACGCGGACACCCCGGCCCTGCGCGGCCGTTCCCCCCGTGGCCACCGGACCGGTTCGGTCAGCAGCCGTACGCCCCCCGAGGCCCAGTCCGCATGGGGGGTCGGCTCATCGATGTGCAGCGAGGCGGGCAGCAGTTCATGGCGCATCGCCATCACCATCTTGATGACACTGGCCGTACCTGCGGCGGCCTGGGTGTGGCCCAGGTTCGACTTGATGGAACCCAGCCACAGCGGCCGGTCCTCCGCCCTCCCTCGCCCGTACGTGGCCAGCAGCGCCTGGGCCTCGATCGGGTCGCCGAGCGTCGTACCGGTGCCGTGGCCTTCCACCGCGTCCACCTCGGCGGTGGACAGATGGGCGTTGGCGAGCGCCTGCCGGATCACTCGCTGCTGCGACGGCCCGTTCGGCGCGGTCAGCCCATTGCTCGCGCCATCCTGGTTGACCGCCGAACCACGGATCACCGCCAGCACCCGGTGGTTGCGACGCCGCGCCTCACCCAGGCGCTCCAGTACGACGAGCCCGGCACCCTCGCCCCAGCCGGTGCCATCGGCCGCGGCGGCGAAGGGCTTGCAGCGGCCGTCGGGGGCCATGCCACGCTGGCGGGAGAACTCGATGAATGCCCCCGGAGTGGCCATCACCGCCACGCCACCCGCCAGCGCCGCATCGCATTCGCCCTGGCGCAGCGACTGACAGGCCAGATGGATGGCCACCAGCGACGACGAACACGCCGTGTCCACCGTGACCGCGGGCCCTTCCAGACCCAGGGAGTAGGCCACCCGGCCCGACACCACACTGCCGAGGTTGCCCGCCCCGACGTAGCCCTCGACCTCGCTGGTGATGTTCCCGATGACCGACAGATAGTCGTGGGAACCGATCCCGGCGAACACACCGGTGTTGCTGCCGCTCAAGGTGTCGCGACGGAACCCTGCCCGTTCGAACGCCTCCCACGCCGTTTCGAGGAGCAGCCGCTGCTGGGGGTCCATCGCGACGGCCTCACGCGGGCTGATGTCGAAGAACGCCGCGTCGAACTCGGTCGCGTCGTAACAGAATCCGCCCTGGTCCACATAGGACGTGCCGTAGTGCTCGGGATCCGGATCGAAGAGTTCGCCGAGCCCCCAGCCCCGGTCGGTCGGAAACCCGGAAATGGCGTCATCGCCCTGCTCCACCAGCTGCCAAAGGTCCTCCGGTGACCGCACCCCGCCCGGGAATCGGCACGCCATTCCCACGATGGCGATCGGCTCCGGCTCGGCGGAATCGACCTCGCGCAGACGCTGGCGGGTCTGGCGCAATTCGGCCGTGACCCACTTGAGGTGATCGAGAAGCTTCTCTTCGTTGGACATCTAGCGCAAGCTCCTTGGCGCGGCGCGGAGGGTGGAGTTCATCGGGCTCATGCCTTTCCGAACTCATCGGAAATGAGGTCGAAAATGTCTTCCGCTGTTGCTGTCTCAAGCTCGCTATGGGCCGTGGAACGGTCCGCTTCGCGTTCCGTGTCGCTCCACTTGGCCAGCAGCAGCTGCAGTCGGCCGGTGATCCGGCGCCGCGCCGCCTCGTCCACCGCCGACGGCTCCGACACCGAATCCCACCTGTCGAGGTCCGACAGCAGCCGCCCCTCGGAGGTCACATCCGCATCGACGAGGCACTCGCGCAGGAAGTCCGCCAGCTGATTCGGTGTGGGGTGGTCGAAGATGAGCGTGGGGGGCAGATCGATACCCGTGGCGGCGGTGAGCCGGTTCCCGAATTCGACGGCGGTGAGGGAATCGAACCCCAGCTCCTGGAACGGCTGGGTGGGGGGAATCGCGTCCGTACTGGGGTGGCCGAGGATCGCGGCCGCGTGGGTCAGTAGGTGATGGAGGAGGAGTTGCTGCTGCTGGGCGGGCGTGCTGCCGTTCAGTTGTTGCTGGAGCGAGCCGAAGCCGGACATCGAATCCGGGGCGGTGCCGGCGCCGGACGAAGGGGCGGGCATGAGGCGGCTGAGGAGGGGACTCGGCCGATGCGCCGTAAAACTGGTCGGGAACTTCTGCCAGTCGATATCCGCGACGGTGACGGTGGTGTCGTCGTGGTCGAGGGCGTGCTGAAGCGACGCGACGGCGAGTTCCGGGGCGAGCGGACTCATCCCGCGCCGGTTGTAGTAGTCGACAACGGCCTCGTCGGAGGCCATACCCGCGTCGCTCCAGGGCGCCCAGGCGACGCTGGTGGCGGGGAGCCCTTGGAGACGGCGGTGTTCGGCGAGGGCGTCGAGGTAGGTGTTGGCGGCGGCGTAGGCGGCCTGCCGACTGCCGCCCCAGGAGGCCGCACCGGAGGAGAAGAGAACAAAGGCGCTGAGGTCGTGGTCTTTAGTCAGCTCATGGAGGTGGGTGGCGGCGAGCGCTTTGGGCTGGAGGACCGCGTTGATGTGGGGGAGGTCGCTCTCCGCGAGCGATGTGTTTTCCGCGATGCCCGCGGCGTGGATGACGGTGGTGAGGGGGCGTTCGGCGGGGATGGTGTGGAGGAGGTGGCGAAGGGCGGCGCGGTCGGAGACGTCGCAGGCGGTGATGGTGACCGAGGTCCCCAGAGCGATGAGTTCTTCGCTGAGTTGGGCGGCGCCGGGTGCGTCGGGGCCGGTGCGGCTGGTGAGGTGGAGATGTGGTGCGCCGTTGCGGGCGAGCCAGCGTGCGAGGTGGGCGCCGAGCCCGCCGGTACCGCCGGTGATGAGCGTCGTGCCGGACGGCTGCCAGGGGACCGCCAGGGCGTCGGTGGCGGACGCATGCTCAAGACGGCGCCCCAGGACGGTCGTACGGATCGCCACCTGGTCCTCGGGCTGCCCGGGCGTGAGCAGCCCGGCGATGCGGCCGGGAGTGCGGGCATCGACGGTGTCGGGCAGATCGATCAAACCGCCCCAGAGCTGGGGGTACTCCAGCGCGGCGACCCGGCCGAAACCCCAGGTCTGTGCCTGGAGCGGATGGGGAAGCGCATCGGAGAGCGCGGCCGCCACGGCGCCCTGGGTGAAGCACCACAGGGCTGCGGACCACCGGAGTTCATCGAGGGCCTGGACGAGGGCCGCGGTGGCGGCCAGCCCGGCCGGAACGGCCGGGTGGTCCGGGTGCGCGGCCTCATCGAGGGCGAGGAGGCTCAACACACCGACGGGTGCGGTACGTACGTCTGCGGTACCCGCGAGCTGCTGGACGAGCGCCTCGCGATGAGCGCCAACGGTGTCGATGGCAAGCGTCTCACGCACCGCGCCGTGGTCATCGAGTGCCTGGGCGGCGGTCTGGACGACCGGATGGTCTTCCAGACCGGGCGGCACCAGCAGCAGCCAGGTCCCGGTGAGGACGGGAGTGGCGACGGTGTCGGGCAGCTGCTCCCAGGCGATCCGGTAGCGCCACGAGTCGATGGTGGAGTGCTCCCGGTGCCGTCGACGCCAGGCCGAGAGAAGAGGGAGGGCAGGCAGGAGCGAATCGATACCGGGGTCGTTCTCCGCCAGCTGGAGTGTGTTGGTGAGGGCGTCCACGTCCTGCGCCTCGATGGCGCCCCACAGCTGTGCCTCGACCGGGTCGTGATGCTCACCGCGACCATCGGCACGGTGAGGGGGTGGGGCGAGCCAGAAGCGCTGGCGCTGGAAGGCGTACGTCGGCAATTCGACGAGCCGTGGGGCTGGGGCGGCGGGGAACCAGGGCGCCCAGTCGACGTCGATCCCGGAGGTGTGGAGGCGTGCGAGGGCGTTGGCGAACGCTTGGGTTTCGGGTTGTTTGCGGGTGAGCGTGGCGGCGACCAGGGGGTTGGTGTCCGTAGTCGTGTGGGCGAGGGTGTGTTGTGTGGCGGTGGCGAGGACCGGGTCCGGTCCCAGTTCCAGGAAGACGCCTGTCTCGGGGGCGATGTGGGTGATGGCGGGGTGGAAGTGGACGGGCTGGCGGATGTGTTGGGCCCAGTAGCCGGGGGTGGCGATGCGCTCGTCGGCCAGCTCTCCGGTGAGGTTGCTGAGCAGCGGGAGGGTGGGCCGGTGGTAGGTCAGGTCCGTGATGGCCTGGGTGAATGGGTCCAGGATGGGGTCCATCAGGGGGGAGTGGAAGGCGTGGCTGACGGTCAGGGTCTTGGTCTTGCGGCCCTTGGCGGCCCAGGCTGCGCTGATCTGGGCGACCAGTTCGCTGGGGCCGGAGATGACGGTGTTGCCGGGGGTGTTGAGGGCGGCGATGCTGACGTGGCCGCCGTGTTCGGCGAGTTCGTCGGTTAGTTCGTTGGGGGTGGCGGCGATGGTGGCCATGCCGCCGCCTTCTGGGAGTCCGCCCATGAGGGTGGCGCGTGCTGCGACGAGTCGGCAGGCGTCCGGGAGGTCGAAGACACCGGCCACATGGGCGGCGGCGATTTCGCCGATGGAGTGGCCGATCACCACGTTGGGGCGCAGCCCCTGCGAGTCCAGCAGCCGGGCCAGGGCGATGTGCAGCGCGAACAGCCCCGCCTGGGCGTAGGTGGTGTGGTCCAGTAGCTGTGCGTGCTGCTGGTTGAACACGACATCGCGGAGTGGGTGTTCCAGGTGCGGGTCCAGGAGGGCGCAGACCTCGTCGAAGGCTTCGGCGAAGACGGGGAATCGGTCGTACAACCCCGCGCCCATGCCGGTCCGTTGGCTGCCCTGTCCGCTGAACAGGAACACCGTCTGCCCCGCAGTGCTCGCAGCGCCTCCGGGATGTACGACGGCCTGGTGTGGGGCACCGTTCGCCAGGGCCTGCAAGCCCGCCGCCAGTTCCTCGTGGCTGTCCCCGACGATGATCGCTCGGTGGTCGAAGAGCGAGCGCGTCTTCAGCAGCGACCAGCCCACCTCCACCGGCGATACGTCATCCTCAGCACAGACGTGCTCGGCCAAGACACCCGCCTGCCCTCGAAGGGCCTCCGCACTGTGCGCGGATACAACCCACGGCACGACACCGCCAACCGTGGAAACCGGCGCCACCGGATGGTCAGCCTGCTCCAGGATCAGATGGGCGTTGGTGCCGCTGATACCGAAGGACGACACACCTGCCCGGCGCGGCTGTTCGCCCTCCGGCCACGGAACAGGCTCGGTGAGCAGCTGTACGTCACCCTCGGACCAGTGCACATTGGGCGTCGGCTCGTCGATGTGCAGCGAGGCGGGCAGCAGCCCGTGGCGCATGGCCATCACCATCTTGATGACGCCCGCCACGCCTGCGGCGGCCTGGGTGTGGCCGATGTTGGACTTGATGGAGCCGAGCCACAGCGGTCGGTCGTCCGGCCGGTCCTGTCCGTAGGTGGCCAGCAGCGCCTGGGCCTCGATCGGATCGCCGAGCGTGGTCCCCGTCCCATGCGCCTCGACCGCGTCCACTTCGGACGGCGTGAGGCGGGCGTTGGCGAGCGCCTGCCGGATGACCCGCTGCTGGGACGGCCCGTTCGGCGCCGTCAGACCGTTGCTGGTGCCGTCCTGGTTGACCGCTGAGCCCCGTACGAGCGCCAGCACCCGGTGGCCGTTGCGCCGCGCGTCGGACAGCCGCTCCAGCAGGACGAGGCCCACGCCCTCACCCCACACCATGCCATCGGCGGCCGCGGCGAACGGCTTGCACCGGGCATCAGGGGCCAGACCGCGCTGGCGCGAGAATTCGATGAACGCGCCCGGGGTGGCCATCACCGTCACCCCGCCCGCCAGGGCGAGGGTGCATTCGCCCTGCCGCAGCGCCTGGGCGGCCAGATGCATGGCCACGAGCGACGACGAACAGGCCGTGTCGACGGTGACCGCGGGTCCTTCCAGGCCGAACGAGTACGCCACCCGGCCGGACACCACACTGGCGATGTTGCCCGTGGCGACGTAGCCCTCGACATCGCTTGCCGTATCGCCGGTGAGCGACAGATAGTCCTGGGAGGTCACTCCGGCGAAGACACCGGTATTGCTGCCACTCAGCGCGTCGCGGTCGAGCCCCGCGTTTTCGAAGGTCTCCCACGCGGTTTCGAGGAGCAGTCGCTGCTGGGGGTCCATCGCGACGGCCTCGCGTGGGCTGATGCCGAAGAACGCCGCGTCGAACGCGGGCGCCTCATGGAGAAAGCCACCCTCGCGGACGTAACTCGTACCCGAGTGGTCGGGGTCGGGGTGAAAGAGCGTGTGGAGATCCCAGTGCCGGTCGGTGGGCATCTCCGTGATGGCGTCGCGGTGTGCGACGACCAGCTCCCACAGATCTTTCGGGTTGCGCGTGCCACCGGGATAGCGACAGGCCATTCCGACGATCGCGATGGGCTCGTCGAGCGCGGCCGCGGTGGGTGCGTGGGCCGCGACGGCCGTCCGCTGCCCGGTGATGTCGGCACACAGCTGGGTCGCGAGGGTGTCCGGTGTGGGGTGGTCGAAGATGAGAGAGGGCGGGAGATCGAGGCCCGTGAGGGTGGCGAGCTGGTTGCGGAGTTCGACGGCGGTGAGGGAGTCGAACCCCAGCTCCTGGAACGGCTGGCTGGGCGGAATGGCGTCGGGCCCGGTGTGGCCCAGGATCGCGGCCGCCAGGGACCGGATCTGGTGGAGCAGAAGCTGATGCTGCTGGTCGGGGGTGCTGGAGTCGAGCTGCTGGCGCAGCGGTGTGGCACGCGACGGGGTGCGGCGACGGTCCGCCGGGTGAGCGGTGGGCTCGATCAGGTCGGAGAGCAGCGGACTCGGCCGTTGCGCCGTGAACGTGGCGGGGAACTTCTCCCAGTCGATGTCCGCGATGGTGACGGTTGTGTCGTGGTGGCTGAGCGCGTGGTGGAGGGCTGCGACCGCGAGGTCGGGGCTGAGCGGTGCCAACCCCCGCCGCCCGTAGAACGAGAGCGCCGTTTCGTCGGCGGCCATGCCCGCGTCGCTCCACGGTCCCCAGGCGATGCTGGTGGCGGGGAGCCCTTGGAGACGGCGGTGTTCGGCGAGGGCGTCGAGGTAGGTGTTGGCGGCGGCGTAGGCGGCCTGTCGACTGCCGCCCCAGGAGGCCGCACCGGAGGAGAAGAGGACGAAAGCGCTGAGGCCGAGCCCCTTCGTGAGGTCATGCAGATGCTCGGCTGCCAGGGCCTTCGGCTCCAGCACATGCTGGAGGCGTTCCGGCTGGAGATCGGCGATCAGCTCGGTGTCGGAGGCTCCAGCGGCGTGGATGACGGTGGTGAGGGGGTGTTCGGCGGGGACGGTGTGGAGGAGGTGGCGGAGGGCGGTGCGGTCGGAGACGTCGCAGGCGGTGATGGTGACCGAGGCGCCCAAGACGATGAGTTCTTCGCTGAGTTGGGCGGCGCCGGGTGCGTCGGGGCCGGTGCGGCTGGTGAGGTGGAGATGGGGTGCGCCGTTGCGGGCGAGCCAGCGTGCGAGGTGGGCGCCGAGCCCGCCGGTACCGCCGGTGATGAGTGTCGTGCCGGTCGGCTGCCACGGAAGGCGGTTCGCGGACGATGCGGGAGTGGCGTGGCCGAGGCGGCGGGCGTACGTGCCGGTGGCGCGGATCGCGGCCTGGTCCTCGGGCTGCCCGGGCGCGAGCAGCGCCGCGAGACGGTCGGAGGTGTGGTGATCGATGACGGTCGGGAGGTCGATCAGCCCACCCCAGCGACGGGCGTGTTCCAGCGCGGCCGAGCGGCCGAGCCCCCAGGTCTGCGCCTGGCGCGGACTGGGCAGCGGATCGGCGGGGTGGATGGCGACGGCACCCTGGGTGAGACACCACAGCGGTGCGGCGACCTCGGCGTCCCCGAGAGCCTGGACCAGGGCGGTGGTGGTCACGAGTCCGGAGGGCACGGCAGCGTGGGCCGGATGCGGCTCCTGGGCGAGCGCGAGCAGGCTCACGATTCCCGTCGGCTCGCCGTCGGCGGTGAGCCGGGTGAGTTCTTCCGCCAGCTCAGCGCGATGGGCCTGCCGGGTGTCGAGCGTGTGGGGGAGGGGAGTGGCGCCGTGCGCGGTGAGGGCCTGTACGACGGTCGCCACGGCGGGGTGATCGGCCTGGTCGGACGGGATGAGGAGCAGCCAAGTGCCGGAAAGCGTGGCGGGTACGGCGGGCGCGGAGAGTTGCTTCCACGTCGTCCGGTAGCGCCAAGAGTCGATGACCGCTTGCTCGCGATGCTGCCGCCGCCACGCCGAGAGGGTCGGCAACACGGCGCTCAGCATGGGCTGCTGGTCGGCCGGGGAGTCGATGGTCGCGGCAAGGGATTCCAGATCCTCGCGCTCAACGGCGTCCCAGAACGCCCGATCCGCTTGCGCGGTCTCGGTGACGGGCGTAGCCGTCTCGGAGGAGGCGAGCCAGAAGTGCTGGCGCTGGAAGGCGTAGGTGGGGAGTGCGACGGTGCGTGGCGTCGGAACGGCGGGGAACCACGGTGTCCAGTCGACGTCGATCCCGGCGGTGTGGAGTCGTGCGAGGGCGTTGGCGAGGGCTTGGGTTTCGGGTTGTTTGTGGGTGAGGGTGGAAGTGAGAAGGGGGGTGGGGTGGCTGTGGTGGTGGAGGGTGTGTTGGGTGGCGGTGGTCAGGGCGGGGTCCGGGCCGAGTTCGAGGTACGTACCGGTATGAGGCGCGGTGTGGGTGATGGCTTGGTGGAAGTGGACGGGCTGGCGGATGTGCTGGGCCCAGTACGCGGGGGTGGTGATGTCCTGGTCGGCGGGTAGCCCGGTGAGGTTGCTGAGGAGGGGGATGGCGGGCGGGTGGTAGGTGAGGTTGCTGATGGCCTGGGTGAAGGGTTCGAGGATGGGGTCCATCAGCGGTGAGTGGAAGGCGTGGCTGACGGTGAGCATCCGCGTCTTACGGCCGCGTTCGGCCCAGGCCGTGCTGATCTGCTGGACGAGCGCGATGGGGCCCGAGATGACGGTGTTGGTGGGGGTGTTGAGGGCGGCGATGCTGACCTGGCCGTCGGTGGCGGTGAGATCGTCGGCGAGTTCGTCGGGGGTGGCGGCGATGGTGGCCATGCCGCCGCCTTCTGGGAGTCCGCCCATGAGGGTGGCGCGGGCGGCGACGAGTCGGCAGGCGTCCGGCAGGTCGAAGACACCGGCCACATGGGCGGCGGCGATTTCGCCGATGGAGTGGCCGATGACGGCATCGGGGTGGATGCCGGTGGAGGCCAGGAGCCGGGCAAGAGCGATGTGGAGGGCGAAGAGTCCGGCTTGGGCGTAGGTGGTGTGGTCCAGCAGCTGTGCGTGCTGCTGGTTGAACACGATGTCGCGAAGCGGGTGTTCCAGGTGCGGGTCCAGCAGAGCGCAGACCTCGTCAAAGGCTTCGGCGAAGACCGGGAACCGGTCGTACAACCCCGCGCCCATTCCGGGTCGCTGGCTGCCCTGTCCGCTGAACAGGAACACCGTCTGACCCGGCACGGTGAGGGTGTCCTCGGAGTGTGTCACCCCGGGATGTGGTGCACCGGTCGCCAGGGCCTGCAAGCCCGCCGCCAGTTCCTCGCGGTTCTCGCCGATGATCACGGCTCGGTGGTCGAAGAGCGAGCGGGTCTTCAACAGCGACCAGCCGACCTCCACCGGCGAGACGTCATCGTCGGCGGTCACCCGGTCGAGCAGGGCGCCCGCCTGCCCGCGCAGCGCCTCCGTACTCCGTGCCGACACCATCCATGGCACGACCCCGCCCGCCTCGGCGACCGGCGGTGCGGACTCCGCCGCGTCTTCCGGGGCCTGCTCCACGATCACGTGGGCGTTGGTGCCGCTGATGCCGAACGACGACACTCCTGCTCGGCGTGGATGCTCACCCCGGGACCACGGGACGGGCTCGGCCAGCAGCCGTACCTCACCAGCCGTCCAGTCCACGTTCGCACTCGGCTCATCGATGTGCAGCGAGGCAGGCAGCAGCTCCTGCCGCATCGCCATCACCATCTTGATGACCCCGGCCACGCCTGCGGCGGCCTGGGTGTGGCCGATGTTGGATTTGATGGAGCCGAGCCACAGCGGTCGATCGTGCGGGCGCTCCTGTCCGTAGGTGGCCAGCAGGGCCTGGGCCTCGATCGGGTCGCCGAGCGTGGTCCCCGTCCCATGCCCCTCCACCACATCGACCTCGGCGGGCGAGAGACGGGCGTTGGCGAGCGCCTGGCCGATGACCCGCTGCTGGGAGGGCCCGTTCGGCGCCGTCAGACCGTTGCTGGTGCCGTCCTGGTTGACCGCTGAGCCCCGTACGAGCGCCAGCACCTGGTGGCCGTTGCGACGCGCGTCCGACAGCCGCTCCAGCAGCAGTAGCCCGGCTCCTTCACCCCAGCCCGTGCCGTCGGCCGCCGAGGCGAACGGCTTGCAGCGCCCGTCGACCGCCAGACCGCGCTGGCGGGAGAACTCGATGAAGGTGGTCGGCGTGGCCATCACGGTGACCCCGCCTGCCAGGGCGAGGGTGCATTCGCCCTGCCGTAGCGCCTGCGCCGCCAGATGCATCGCGACCAGCGACGACGAGCACGCCGTGTCCACCGTCACCGCCGGTCCCTCCAGCCCGAAGGTGTACGCCACCCGCCCGGACATCACGCTCGGAGTGCCGCCCGCCAGCAGATAGCCCTCGACCTCCCGGGCCGAAGAACTTCCGCCCGCGCCATAGCCCTGGTAGGTACCGCCCGCGAAGACGCCGGTGTTGCTGCCGCTGAGCGTGTCGCGGTCGAGTCCGGCGTTTTCGAAGGTCTCCCACGCGGTTTCGAGGAGCAGCCGCTGCTGGGGGTCCATGGCGAGCGCTTCGCGCGGGCTGATACCGAAGAACGCCGCGTCGAACGCGGCCGCGTCGTACAGGAAACCGCCCTCGCGCGCATAGCTGGTGCCCAGGCGCTCCGGATCGGGATCGAAGAGCATGTCCAGGTCCCAGTGCCGGTCGGTGGGCATCGCCGCGACGGCGTCCCGGCCCTCGGCGACCAGCTTCCACAGCTCCTCCGGGGAGCGCACTCCGCCGGGGTAGCGGCAGGCCATGCCGATGATCGCGATGGGCTCATTATCGGCGGCCACGGAGGACACATGGGTGCTGACAGCGGCCTGCTGACCGGTGAGTTCGGCGCGCAGATAGGTGGCGAGCGCGCTCGGCGTGGGATGGTCGAAGACGAGGGCGGGGGCGAGTTCCAGACCGGTGGTCGCGGCGAGCTGATTGCGCAGTTCGACGGCGGTGAGCGAGTCGAAGCCGAGTTCCTGGAACGGCTGCGTGGCCGGAACCGCGTCGAGGTCGGGATGGCCGAGGATGGCGGCGGCAAGGGTCTGAATGTGGCGCACCAGGAGTGGCTGCCGCTGGTCCGCCGTGGCGGCGGCGAGCTGCTGCCGCAGCGGAGTGGCCGCGGCGGCGGGTGCTGCGGGGGCCGTGTCCTCCATCGCGGGTGCCATCACGGGGCTGAGGAACGGGCTCGGGCGCTGCGTCGTGAAGGCGCTGCCGAACCTCTCCCAGTCGACATCGGCCACCGTGACCGTGGCATCGCCGTGCGTCAGGGCGTGGTGCAGGGATTTGATGGCGAGATCGGTGGTCAGCGGGGAGAGACCGCGCCGCCTGAGATGGGAGAGCGTGTTCTCATCGGCGGCCATGCCCGCCTCGCTCCACGGTCCCCAGGCGATGCTGGTGGCGGGGAGCCCTTGGGAACGACGGTGTTCGGCGAGGGCGTCGAGGTACGCGTTCGCCGCCGCGTACGCGGCCTGCTGCCCGCTGCCCCAGGTCGCGGCGTTGGACGAGAAGAGCACGAAGGCGTCGAGGTCGAGGTCCCGGGTGATCTCATGCAGATGAGTGGCGGCCAGCGCCTTGGAGTGCAGTACGTACTGCAGCCGCCCGGGAGCCAGCTCGGCGATCGGGCCGAGGTCCATGGTTCCGGCGGTGTGGATGACGGTGGTCAGGGGGTGTTCGGCGGGGATGTAGTCGATGAGGTGCTGCAGCGCGGCGCGGTTTGAGACGTCGCACGCGGTGATGGTGACCGAGGCACCCAAGGCGATGAGGTCTTCGCTGAGCTGGGCAGCTCCGGGCGCGTCGGGACCGGACCGGCTGATGAGGTGGAGACGCGGCGCGCCGTCGCGGGCGAGCCAGCGCGCGATGTGGGCGCCGAGCCCGCCGGTGCCGCCGGTGATGAGCGTCGTACCGGTCGGCCGCCAGGGAACGGGGTTCGCGGACGATGCGGGAATGGCGTGGCCGAGGCGGCGGGCGTACGTGCCAGCGGTACGGATCGCGGCCTGGTCCTCGGGCTGCCCGGGGACCAGCAGGGCGGCCAGCCGGGCGGCGGTGTGGTGGGTCACGGTGGCGGGCATATCGATGAGCCCACCCCACCGTTGCGGGTGTTCGAGGGCGGCGACCCGGCCCAGCCCCCAGACCTGGGCCTGGCCCGGGTGGGGGAGCCGATCCGTACGGCTGGTGGCGACCGCACCTTGTGTGAGGCACCACAGGGGAGCGGTGACACCGGCGTCGCCGAGGGCTTGGATCAGGGTGACGGTGCCGAGGAGCCCGGCAGGGACGGCGGAGTGTTCGGGGTGCGCCGTGGTGTCGAGGGCGAGCAGACTGAGCACACCCGAGACCGGGGCATCCTCGACCAGCCGGGTCAGCCGCTCGGTGAGGGTGTCGCGGTGCTCTGCATGGAGCACCTGGACGGACGCGGTGGCGCCATGCGCCTGAAGCGCCTGGACGACGGTCTGGACCGTGGCGTGGTCCTCCTGGCCGACGGGGACGACCACCAGCCACGTACCACTCAGGGCCGCCGTGGCGGTGTCGGGCAGCTGCTGCCAGGTGGTCCGGTAGCGCCAGGAGTTGATGACGGCCTGCTCGCGGTGCTGACGCCGCCAGGCCGACAGGACGGGGAGCGCGGGCAGCAGCGCGTCGATACCGGGGCTGTCCTTCTCCAACTGCAGTGTGCTCGTGAGGGCATCGACATCCAGCTCTTCGATGGCATGCCACAGCTGCGCCTCGGCCGGGTCCGTCCCCGCAGCGGCGCCGCTGATACGGGCTTCAGGGCGGGCGAGCCAGAACCGCTGGTGCTGGAAGGCGTACGTCGGCAGGGCCACCGTTCGTGGCGTGGGGTCGGCGGGGAACCAGCTGGTCCAGTCCACGTCGATCCCGGAGGTGTGGAGGCGTGCGAGGGCGTTGGCGAACGCTTGGGTTTCGGGTTGTTTGCGGGTGAGCGTGGCGGCGACCAGGGGGTTGGTGTCCGTAGTCGTGTGGGCGAGGGTGTGTTGTGTGGCGGTGGCGAGGACCGGGTCCGGTCCCAGTTCCAGGAAGACGCCTGCTTCGGGGGCGATGTGGGTGATGGCGGGGTGGAAGTGGACGGGCTGGCGGATGTGTTGGGCCCAGTAGCCGGGGGTGGCGATGCGCTCGTCGGCCAGCTCTCCGGTGAGGTTGCTGAGCAGCGGGAGGGTGGGCCGGTGATAGGTCAGGTCCGTGATGGCCTGGGTGAATGGGTCCAGGATGGGGTCCATCAGGGGGGAGTGGAAGGCGTGGCTGACGGTCAGGGTCTTGGTCTTGCGGCCCTTGGCGGCCCAGGCGGCGCTGATCTGGGCGACCAGTTCGCTGGGTCCGGAGATGACGGTGTTGCCGGGGGTGTTGAGGGCGGCGATGCTGACGTGGCCGCCGTGTTCGGCGAGTTCGTCGGGGGTGGCGGCGATGGTGGCCATGCCGCCGCCTTCGGGGAGTCCGCCCATGAGGGTGGCGCGGGCGGCGACGAGTCGGCAGGCGTCCGGGAGGTCGAAGACACCGGCCACATGGGCGGCGGCGATTTCGCCGATGGAGTGGCCGATCACCACGTTGGGGCGCAGCCCCAGCGAGTCCAGCAGCCGGGCCAGGGCGATGTGCAGCGCGAACAGCCCCGCCTGGGCGTAGGTGGTGTGGTCCAGTAGCTGTGCGTGCTGCTGGTTGAACACGACATCGCGGAGTGGGTGTTCCAGGTGCGGGTCCAGGAGGGCGCAGACCTCGTCGAAGGCTTCGGCAAAGACGGGGAATCGGTCGTACAACCCCGCGCCCATGCCGGTCCGTTGGCTGCCCTGCCCGCTGAACAGGAACACCGTCTGCCCCGAAACGCCCGCAGCGCCCCCGGGATGGACGACGGTCGGGTGTGGCGCACCGTTCGCCAGGGCCTCCAAGCCCGCCGCCAGTTCCTCGTGGCCTTCCCCGACGACGACGGCTCGGTGGTCGAAGAGCGAGCGCGTCTTCAGCAGCGACCAGCCCACCTCCACCGGCGATACGTCATCCTCGGCGGTCACCCGGTCGAGCAGGGCGCCTGCCTGCCCGCGCAACGCCTCCGTACTCCGTGCCGATACCACCCACGGCACCACACCGCCCGCCTCGGCGACCGGCGGTGCGGACTCCGCCGCGTCCGGGGCCTGCTCCAGGATCAGATGGGCGTTCGTACCCGAGATGCCGAACGACGACACACCTGCCCGGCGTGGATGCTCGCCCCGAGACCACTCCGCCGCCTCGGTCAGCAGCCGCACCTCACCGGCCGTCCAGTCCACATGCGGGGTCGGCTCATCGATGTGCAGCGAGGCGGGCAGCAGCCCGTGCCGCATCGCCATCACCATCTTGATCACACCCGCGGCACCTGCCGCCATCTGCGCGTGGCCGATGTTGGACTTGATGGAGCCGAGCCACAGCGGTCGGCCCTCCGGCCGGTCCTGTCCGTAGGTGGCCAGCAGCGCCTGGGCCTCGATCGGATCGCCGAGCGTGGTCCCCGTCCCGTGCGCCTCGACCGCGTCCACCTCGGACGGCGTCAGGCGGGCGTTGGCGAGCGCCTGCCGGATGACCCGCTGCTGGGACGGTCCGTTCGGCGCCGTCAGACCATTCGACGCACCGTCCTGGTTGACCGCCGAGCCCCGTACGAGCGCCAGCACATGGTGGCCGTTGCGCCGCGCGTCGGACAGCCGCTCCAGCAGCAGGACGCCGACGCCCTCGGCCATGGTCATGCCGTCGCTGTGCGCGGAGAACGCCTTGGACCTGCCGTCCGGGGCGAGCCCCCGCAGCTCGCTGAAGCCGATGAGACCGGCCGTCGAGGACATCACGGCGACCCCGCCCGCCAGCGCCATATCGCATTCGCCCTGCCGGATCGCCTGGCAGGCGAGATGCAGGGCGACCAGCGACGACGAGCACGCGGTGTCCACCGTCACCGCGGCCCCCTCCAGGCCCAGGGTGTACGCGACCCGCCCGGACACCACGCTCGCGGAGTTGCCGATGGTGAAGTACCCGGCCGAGCCTTCGGGCACCTGGGAAGCGTCCGTGCAGTAGTCGAGGTGGTCGCAGCCGATGAAGGTGCCGGTGAGGCTGGACCGCAGCGATTCCGGATCGATGCCCGCGTGCTCGATGGCCTCCCACGACGCCTCCAGGGCGAGCCGCTGCTGCGGTGCCATGCCCAGGGCCTCGCGCGGACTGATGCCGAAGAACGCGGCGTCGAATCCCGCGGGGTCGTCCAGGAAGCCGCCCTCGCGGCAGTAGCTGGTGCCCGGGTGCTCCGGGTCGGGGTGGAAGAGGGCGTCCAGATCCCAGTCGCGGTCCGTGGGCAGTTCCGTGATGGCGTCCCGCCCGGTGGCGACCAGCTGCCACAGCTCCTCCGGGGAGCGCACCCCGCCCGGGAAACGGCACGACATGCCCACGATGGCGACCGGTTCGTGTCCGGCCGACTCGACATCCTTCAGACGGCGCTGTGTCTGACGCAGGTCCGCCGTCACACGCTTCAGATAGTCGAGAAGCTTCTCTTCATTGTTCGCCATTGCCGGCGCACCCACTTCCCTCGGCGAGAACCCGCGACATCGAACCGCTAGCGGCGACGGCAGTCGTAACTGCCCCGCAACGTTGTTCCGTCGGAGAAGGTGAAGCTGGTGGAGTCCTTGAAATGTCCCGGACCGAGCACCTGGTAATCGTCCACCACGTCCATGTTCACGCCTTCGGTCTTTCCGGTGGCGCTGGGCGTGACCACCTGGCTGAGCGGCCCCTTGAACACCAGGTGGCCGTTCCGCCAGCCGGGCGAGGAGTAATTCGCGGAGGATCCCCAGTTGTCGTGGTACTGGACGATGAACTTTCTGTCCACGGGATCCCAGCCGAACGACGACCGGCCGACCAGATGGCCGGGTTCCATGGTCGCGTCGGTGTAGTAGTAATGCCCGCCCATCACCCGCTTCGTGGTCAGGTGCATCACCGCCGCCTGGCTGCCCGGTGGAGGTGTGTAGTCGCAGGTGTAGGACCCGAGGAGGAAGTCCAGCGCGCGCATCTGGGGCGGTGCGGGCAGCGGGTTCGCGGGACGCGACGGCTTGTCGCCCGCGTCGCCCGCGTCGGGCACGGCGCTCACCGGAGTGACGGCGAACGCCACGAGACCCACGGCGACAAGGCCTGTGTGCACTGCCTTCCGGGTACGCATACGCAACTCCCATCGGTCATTGGGTTGATCGGGCGCTGACCTGCGGCTGAGTCACCTGCAAGCCCTGGAGCGGATACGGCGACCATCATTTGCGCCGTCCCTAAAGGTGCTCTAACGCGTGGCTTGGCGCCGCGCCTCATTAGCCCAGCTTTAGACCGGCCGCCGAGCATGAAGCCGGACGCCGGGACGAAGGAGGATGAGGATGGCGATGAGCGGCTGGCAGGCGCTGGAGAAATACGTCGATCAGGCACCCACCTCGAAGGAGATGATGGGCTGGATCGAACTGATCGTCAGCCAAGGTATTCGCCGGGCGGGCTATTCCGCCGACAGCTGGACCGAGGAGTGGGCCGCCGAACAGTTCCGGGAAACCGGTCTTGAGGACGTCCGGCTGGAGCCGCTGGACACGCCGGTGTGGCGGCCGAGGTCCGCCGCCTTCGAGATCTGGCCCGCCGACCGCCCCGGGGCGGTCACCCGCTTCACCGGACTCGCCCTGCCGTACACCACCCCCACCGAGGGCACCGAAGGGCGGCTGGTGCGGATGGAGGACGGGGAGGTGGGCGGTGGCATCGCCGTCCAGGAGATCGGCTTCACCCAGCTGCCGCAGACGGAGGTGCAGGCCCGGGCCACCGATGCCTACGACCCCGAGGGCGTCTTCCCCGACCTGGTCCAGACCGTGCCGTTCGACCTTCCGCATGTGCTGGACTTCGACATCGCCATCAAGGACGGGGCGACGGCCTACGTCGGGCTGCTCACCGGTCTGCCCTGGGAGACCAGCGACTTCTACTGGCCCTATGACGCCGAGCCGCGCTCGATCCCCGGTATCTGGCTGAGCGGCAGCGACGGTGAACGGGTCCGCGAGCTGATGGCTTCCGGCGCGTGCGAGGGCCGGATCATCTCCGACGCCACCCTCACCGAGGAGACCACCCACAATGTGGTGGGCACCCTGCCCGGCGCCTCGGACCACTGGGTGATCATCGGGTCACACCACGACGGACCGTGGGCCTCGGCGGTGGAGGACGCGTCAGGGGTGGCGCTCGTCCTGGCGCAGGCCAGGTTCTGGGCTTCGGTGCCACAGGAGCTGCGCCCGCACAACATGCTGTTCCTGCTGACGTCGGGCCATATGGCCGGGGCCGCGGGCACCCAGGCGTTCATCGCGGCGCATCCGGAGCTGTTCCCGCAGGTCGTCCTCGAAATGCATCTGGAGCACGCGGCGCGCCAGGCCGTCGTGGTCGACGGCGAGGTCGTGCCCACCGACGATCCGGAGGTGCGCTGGTGGTTCACCACGCAGGCGCCCGCGCTGGAGCGGCTGGTGGCCGATTCGATCGCGGCCGAGGATCTGCGCCGCTCATGGATCCTGTCGCCGACCGCCTTCGCACCGAACCCGGCCACCGACGGCGCGTACTTCTACTACACGGGCGTGCCGCTGGTGCAGCTGATCACCACGCCGATGTACATCTTCGACCCGAGGGACACCCCCGACAAGGTGGACCAGCAGAGCCTGGTGCCGCTGACCATGGGCGCGGCGCGGATCGTCGCCGGGACGCACGGCTGTGAGCCGGACACCCTGCGAGTGCCGATCGAGTCCGCCTGACGGCTGACTGCTGGTGGCTGACGTACGTACGGGAGCGGCCCGCCGGTCTTCCCGGCGGGCCGCCCTCATGATGCCGTCATCACCGGGTGCGCAGCGCGCACGTGGCCTTGGCCGTCTTGCGCGGGTCGCTCTCGGAGCGGGCGGTGAGGACGACCTTGCCGTGCCGGTCGGCCCCGCTCTTCGCGGTCACGGCCACGCCCACGTCGACCGAGGTTCCGGCCTTGGCGGTGGCGAGCTGGTTGGGCAGCCACGCGGACCAGCCACGGCCGGTGGCCGAGGCCGACAGCCGGTAGACGTCCGAGTCCAGACGGGCACCGGCGTTTCCGGCGCGGCCGGTGTTGGCGAGGTCGAAGGTGCAGGTGGCGCGGCCCTTCGAGGGGTTGCCCCGCGCCTCGCCACGGTCCAGGTCGACGCCACGCCGCTGCGGCCCGGAGCCGTCCAGGGAGCGGATGGCGATGGTGTACGAGAGCACCCCGGACCGGTCGCGCTTCAGGTCGAGGACGTAGAAGTGCAGCCGGTTGGCCTTGTCGGTGTACTCGTACTGGCTGCCGGAGTCGGCCCCGGCGTGGAAGAGCGCGTCGCTGAGCTGCCGGTAGTCGCCCATGGTGATCTTCTGCGTGGTGCCGTCGGGGCGCTGGAAGTCCACCATGTCGATGTCCTCGGGGTGGGCGTCGATCACCCAGGCGAACGGGGCCTGATCCTTGTTCTTCGTCTTGCTGATCAGCACGCCGTTGTCCGGGGTGAACGAGTCCATGCCCATGCGGTCCACGACCTCGACGGTGTAGTTGTCGTAGCCACCGCCGTCGCACAGCGGGTCGGTTTTCCGGTCGCAGGACGGCGAGAGGTCGCTGCCCAGGGTGATGTTGACGCCCGCGAGCCCCTGCTCTCCCGGTGGCGCGGAGCGTGCCGTGACCCGGGCGACGGCGAGTCCGGAGTCCTTCAGCGTGTCCCGGTCCAGCCGCAGGACGTTCTTCTCGTCCACGATGCCCAGCTTCAGCTTGTCGCGCAGCACATGCTGGGCGCCCATCGAGCCGCCGGCGGTGGCGGGAATCTGCCACCGGGTGTGCGGGCCGCCGGGGCCGTTGAACGTGCCACGGGAGAGCATGCCCCAGATGCCGGTGTAGGCGCGGCTGAGGGGAGTGCCGTAGGGGTTGTTGTAGTTGTCGCCTATGCCCAGGATGTGGCTGAGTTCATGGGCGTACACGGCCATGCCGGAGCTTTCGGTCTGGAGCGACGAGCCGTCCGTCGCGTTGGGCCAGATACGGGCCGCAGCCTGCCACGACGTCCACGGTACGTAGCGGGTCGCCGCCGCGTTGCTCCCGCTCCCGATGGGAACCGGCGGGCCCCATACGGCCGGTACGTCCTGCCGGTCGGCGAACTTCATCTGCCCGAACTCCTGCCAGGTGGACGACTCGTCCTGCCCGGCGGCGAGGTAGAAGACGAAGTCGAACTTCCCGGTCTCCTCGGCGCCCGCGTCTGCGGTCCAGGCCGCCTTCGCGTCGGCCCGGATGTCCTTGCCACAGGTGTCCCCGGTCGGGCAGGCGCCCGGGTTCATCGAGTCCTCCACCCCGTACTGGTAGGACTTCGACGGCATGCGGTACACGCCGAAGGCCGTCAGGTCGACGCCGATGCGGCCACCGGAGTCCTCCATCCAGTACTCGTTGATGGTGTGGCCGTTGTTGAGTGCGCCGGGCTTGTTGAGGAAGTCCTCGTAGAACTGGGGCAGGCGGTCGCGCGGTATCCCGGAGGCGGACGGCTGCGGGTTGCCGAACAGCGTCGAGCCCGCGGGCTGGCTGACCGTGAACTCCTCGTCCGGGTAGTCGAGGAGCACCAGCGCGCCCTTGAAGGTGCGCTGGGTGGGCTCGACATCGGGGTCGGCCCAGCGGGTGCCGGGGACCGCGCGGTAGTCGGCCCACGTCATGTCGTCGGGGTTGCGCCAGCGCTGCGGGTCGATCGGCTCGACGAGGGGCGGCCGGGCGCTCGGCGTACGGTCGGGGATGGCCCCCGCGGGCCCGGCAGCGACGGCGGCCAGGGCGGCGAAAAGCGTGGCGACGACCGTTAATCGACGGACTCGTCTTCGGCGGAGGAACAAGGCTCACCTCTTGTCCGGGAAGTTTTGCTCAGAATGACCAGCCGTGCGAGGTATGACTACCGCTGCCACGGTAGGCCGGGGCCCGAGGTGACGCCAGAGTGCCGCTGTGGCGTCCGCGAAGGAAACCCGCGTGTGCACACTGCGCCGATGAGCCGCCGATGAGTCATTGACGAGCCGCTGACGAGCCGTTGACGAGCCGGAATCCCACCGCACACGGCTGCGGAGCCACGCCGAAAAGCGCGATAGCGTGTACAGGCCAACGGGAAGGCTGCCGCCGCCTCCTGTATGGCGCGACGTGTGGAAAACCAGTCCAAGGAGCCCTCTTGACCAGCCCAGAACAGCGCATGGCTGACCTGCTCAAGACCTTCGGTGAGCCAGCGGCGTGCACCGCGTACCTGCTGTGCGACCGGCATCCGGCCGACGCCGTGGCGTTCACCGTGGTGAGCAAGGATCTGACCAGCCATGACATGACGTTCGGCCAGCTCCGCGACCGTTCGTCGCGCATGGCGAGTGCCCTGGCCGCCCTGGGTGTCGGGGCCGGTGACCGGGTCGCCACCCTGATGGGCAAGTCCGCCGAACTGCTCATCGTGTCCCTCGCCGTGTGGCGGCTCGGGGCCGTCCAGGTGCCGCTGTTCACCGCGTTCGCCCCGCCTGCCATCGCCTTGCGCACCACCGGCAACGGCACCAAGGCTGTGATCACCGACGCCGACCAGCGCCCGAAGCTGGACCCGGAAGCCGGTTTCCCCGGCGAGCGGCCCTGGCAGATCATCACGACCGGCCCGGCCACCGGCACCGACCTCGCCTTCTCCGAGCTGCTGGAGTCGCACGACCCGCAGCCCGAGCCGGTGGCGGTGGGCGGCGACGCCACCATCGTGGAGCTGTTCACCTCCGGCACGGCGGGCTCCCCGAAGGCCGTGCCGATCCCGCTGAACGCCGTCGCGGGCTTCGCGATGTACCAGGAGTTCGGCCTGGACCACCAGCCCACCGACGTGTTCTGGAACGCCGCCGACCCGGGATGGGCGTACGGCCTGTACTACGCCATCATCGGGCCGCTCGCCCTCGGCCGCCGCAGCCTGCTGTTCAGCAGCCTGTTCTCCGCCGAGGACACCTGGAACGTGCTCTCCCGCTACGGCGTCACCAACTTCACCGCCGGGCCCACCGTCTACCGCAAGCTGCGCGCGTCCGGCGGCGCCCCCGGCGACCTGCGGCTGCGCTGCTGCTCCGCGGCCGGTGAACCGCTGCCCACGGACGTCGTGGACTGGGCGCGGGAGACGCTCGGCGTCCCCGTACGCGACCACTACGGCCTGACCGAGACCGGCATGGTCATCACCCACGCCTGGCATCAGACGCTGCGCACCGACCTCAAGACCGGCTCCATGGGCCGTGCCATGCCCGGTTGGTCGGTGAAGATTCTGCGCGAGGACACCAACTCCGCCGAGGCGGCGACGGGCGTCCCCGGCCGGGTGGCGATCGACATCGCGGGCAGCCCGCTGATGTGGTTCAAGGGCTACCTCGGCTCTCCGGAGCGCACCGCCGAGAAGTTCAGCCCCGACGGGCGGTGGTTCTACACCGGCGACACCGCGGCGCAGGACGAGGAGGGCGATCTGTTCTTCTCCGGGCGCGGCGACGACATCATCCTGATGGCGGGCTACCGCATCGGCCCCTTCGAGGTGGAGAGCGTGCTGCAGGAGCACGACGCCGTGGCGGAGGCGGCCGCGGTGGGCATCCCGCACGACGAGTACGGCGAGGTCATCGAGGCCTTCGTCGTCCTGCGTCCCGGTGCCACGCCCGGCGAGGCGCTCGCCACCGAGCTGCAGCAGATCGTCAGGGACCGGTTCGCCAAGCACGCGTACCCGCGGCGGATCCACTTCGTGGATGAGCTGCCCAAGACGTCCAGCGGCAAGACACAGCGGTTCCTGCTGCGCCCGCAGCCGACCACCGGCCGGGGCCGCTGAGGCAGGGTTCCGTAGCCTGTGGACCCATAGCCTTGGGCCCTGGTCCCCGTGTGCGGCACGGGGCCAGGGCCCAAGGGGTTCTGTGGGGTGCGGTCATCGCCCCGTGGAGCGCGACAGCGCGTCCCGTACCGCCTCCTCCGTACGGCCCACCACCGCGGAACCGTCGTCGGCGGTGATGATCGGCCGCTGGATCAGCTTGGGGTGTTCGGCCAGCGCCGCGATCCAGCGGTCGCGCGCGCTCTCGTCGCGCGGCCAGTCCTTCAGCCCCAGCTCCTTCGCCACGGCTTCCTGCGTCCGCGTGATGTCCCACGGTTCGAGTCCGAGCCGGGCCAGTACGCCGCGGATCTCGTCCTGGCTCGGTACGTCGTCGAGGTAGCGGCGGACGGTGTAACCGGCCCCCTCGGCGTCGAGCACACTGAGCGCGCTGCGGCACTTCGAGCACGCCGGATTGATCCAGATCTCCATGGCGCAACCGTACCGCGAGCCCCCTCCCGCCACGCCCGTCGAATCCCGGTCACGTGGCGCCTGACCAGGGGCCTTTGTCAGTGCCCCATCGTAGAATGGAGGCATTGAAAGAGAGCGTGACCGACCGTCCCAGGAGGATGCCGATGGCCGCTGCCGTAACCCCTCTTCCGGACCTGCCGAGCTTTACGACCCTGCCGAAGAAGCGCATGCCCGCCGGGCGTCCGCGCGAGTGGTACGAGACCCACAACCGCCGGCTGAAGGCCATGCGCCTGGCCATCGCCCTGCTCAACTCCGGTGTGTACCGCCCCGAGCAGGCGCGTAACCGCAAGATACGTGCCACCGCGGTCCGGATCGGTGTGCACCCGCCGTCCAACGCCACGTGTCGCATGGTGCGTTCACTCCTCCACGAGAACGAGCGCTGACCGATCCGGGTCCCCGCCGCGCCCCCTTCACCGGGGCGCGGCGGGGGCTCCCCGTCCCCTCACTCCGATGCGCTCCTCACTCCGCCATCTTCAGGCGTTCGACCTTCGGCAGCAGGAACGCGTAGGTGGCGGCGCCGAGCAGGGCCACACCCCCCGCCAGGGTCAGGGGCAGCATGAACGAGTGGGTGATGCCCTTGAGCACACCGAGCAGCAGCGGGGAGAGGATTCCGGCGATGTTGGCCGCCGTGTTCTGGATCCCGGCGATCGAGCCGACGTGTGCGGCCGTCGGGGCCACGTCGGCGGGCAGTGCCCAGACGCTGGCCGCCGCGAAGGTGGAACAGAAGTAGGAGACCGACAGCGCGGTCAGCGCCGTGCCGACACCCGGTGAGATGACCGCGAGTGCGATCACCGAGGTGCCCAGCAACCCGCCGACCAGCGGGATCTTCCGCGCCTTCGTCCGCTCGGTGCCACGCCGCACCAGCCAGTCGGAGAACAGTCCGCCGCTCCAGCCGCCCAGCATGGACGCGATGCCGGGAATCATGCCGAGGAACCCGAAGGACAGCGCGTCGAGGTGGTATTCGTCCACCAGATACGTCGGGAACCAGGTGATGAAGAAGTACGCGACGAAGTTGACGCAGAAGAAGCCGAGCATCATCGCCCAGATCATCCGGAAGCGGAACAGGTCCCGCCAGCCGATCCGGGCGCTCGCCGCGGCCTCCTCGGCCGTCTCCTGCTCCTGCCCCGACTCGATGTACTCCCGCTCCGCGGCGCCGAGGCTCCGGTGTTCCTCCGGGTCGCGGTAGTAGAGCCACCAGCCCAGCGCCCACAGCACACCGAGACCGCCCGCGATGGCGAACGCCCAGCGCCAGCCGAGACCGGTGACCACCAGGGTGACCAGCGGAATGGACAGGGCGCCGCCGACCGCGTTCCCGTTGTTGAAGGTCGCCGAGGCGAAGCTGCGCTCGGAGGCCGGGAACCAGCGGGAGACCACCTTGGCGCTGGACGGGAAGCTGGGGGCCTCGCCGAGGCCGAGCAGGGCGCGCAGCCCCACCAGGGACGCCACGCCGCGGGCCATGCCCATGGCCGCGGTGGCCAGCCCCCACCACAGGCTGGCGATCGCGAGCATGATGCGCGGGCCGACCTTGTCGGCGAGCCAGCCGCCGGGCATCTGCCCGAAGGCGTACGTCCAGAAGAACGCCGACAGCAGCAGCCCGCCGACCCCGTCGGACAGGCCGAGGTCATCGGTGATGTGCGGCAGCGCGACGCTGAGCGTGGCGCGGTCGATGTAGTTGATGGTGATGCCCGCGAACAGCAGCCCGAGGACGACGAAGCGGACCTTGCCGACGCGTCTCCCCGGTCTCTGGGGTGCGGCGGTGACGGGGGCCTCTACCGAGGTCTTGCCGAGAGCCATGGTGCTCATACCCCCGCGGACGGCCGGACGCCGCCGCTGCCGCTGATGACACCGTTGACCACATTGCGCGGGGCCTCGCCCGACAGCACCCGGTCCACGCTCTCCACCAGCCGCGCCCGGATGGCGTGGTACGCCTCGACCGTCACCCCGGCCGTGTGCGGGGTGAGCAGCACATCGGACCGGCCGCGCAACGGGGAGTCGGCGGGCAGCGGCTCCTCGGCGAACACATCGAGCGCGGCGCCCGCGAGCTGCCCCGAGTCCAGCGCCCTGACCAGCGCGTCCTCGTCCAGTACACCGCCACGTCCGGCGTTGAGGACATAGCCGCCGCGGGGCATCCGGGACAGCAGATCCTCCCCGACGACACCACGGGTGGCCTCGTTCAGCGGCATGTGCAGGGTCAGCACATCGGAGCGGGCGGCGAGGTCGGCCAGGCTCACATACGTACGGTCCGGCTCGGACGGCACCGGGTCGTGCACCAGGACGTCGCTGCCGAACCCGTCGAGGCGGCGCGCGACAGCGCGGCCGATGCTGCCGAACCCGGCGATGCCCACGGTGAGGGCGGACAGATCGCGCCCCCGCAGCCCCTCGGGCCCCCAGCCGCCGTCCTCGATCTTCGCGTGACCGGCCGCGTAGCGGCGCAGGAGGGAGAGCAGGGCGCCCACGGTCCAGTCGGCCACGGCGTCGGTGTTGAAGCCGGGGAGGTTCGCGACCGGTATCGAGCGCTCTGCGGCGGCGTGGTGGTCGACGCCGTCGAAGCCGACGGCCACCGACTGCACGAGGCGGCAGCGCCGCATCCCGTCGAGCAGCTCCGCGGAGATCCTGCGCTCCTTCTCCAGTGGGGCGAGCACCACGGTGGCGTCGGCGAGCGCTTCCCGGTGGTCGTGCGGATCCTCGTCCGGCCCGATCTCGGTGATGCGCAGATCGGGGTGGCCGGGCAGTAGCCGACGCAGCTCGTCGGCGCCGAGATCGTTCAGGTGGTACAGGGTCACGAGATGTTCGGACATCACATGCGGCTCCTGGAGTGATGTTGTGGGGCCCTGGGGGGTGGCATGAGTTTTCGCCACGGTTACGATCGCTGTCAACGGTTAACCGAAAACGGATAACGGTTTTCCGAGTGAGGAGTCAGGCCCATGGACCGCCAGCGCACCGTCGTCACCGCGCTCACCACGCCGTTCACCCCGAGTGGGGATCTCGACCTGGACGCGGCACGCGCCCAGTACGGCTTCGCCGCCCGCACCACCGGACAGCTGCTCGTGGCCGGAACCACCGGAGAGTTCCCCGCGCTGAGCGAGGGCGAACGGCTGCTGCTGGTCGAGACCGCCCTGCAGGAAGCGGGCGCCGATGGCGTGATCGCGCACATCGGCGCCGCCGACGCGCACACCGCCGTCCGGCTCACCCGGGCCGCCGTCGCGGCCGGTGTCCGCCGCATCGCCGCGCTCACCCCGTACTACCTGCCCGCGAGCGCCGATGAACTCGAGACGTACTTCGGCCGCATCCGGCTCGCCGCCCCCGACGCCCAGCTGTACGCGTATCTCTTCCCCGAGCGCAGCGGGCTGACGGTCGGGCCGGTGGAGTTCGGCAAACTGGCCGCCTCCTGCGGGCTGGCCGGGGTCAAGCTCAGCGGCACGCCCTCGACCGAGGTGGCCGCGTACCGCGCCGAACTCCCCGAGGGTTTCGAGGTCTACTCGGGCAACGACCAGCGGCTCGCCGACGTCCTGGCCGCCGGTGGCGCCGGAGTGGTCTCCGGCTGCTCGGCCGCCTTCCCCGAACCCTTCCTCGACCTGGCGTCGGCGCTGCGCGACGACACCACCGACCCGGCCCGGCTCGCCGCCCTCCAGGACCGGGTGGACCATACGGTCGGCCTCCTCGGCCCCAGCATCGGCCGGATCAAGCGCGCCCAGACGGCCCGTGGACTGCCCGCCGGAACCTCCCGGATGACCGTGGGCGACCCGGACCGGACCACCGCCGCCGACATCGAGGAGCTGGCCCACGAGGTGTCCGGCCGCCCGGCCGCCTGAGCCGCCTCGCCGGTCAGCTCGCGGGCAGCGACTGCTCCGCCCAGATGCACTTGCCCGTCGGGGTGAAACGGGTGCCCCAGCGGTGGGAGAGCGCGGACACCAGCTGGAGCCCGCGCCCGCCCTCGTCGGTGTCGGAGGCCCGGCGGATGCGCGGCGTGGTGGGGCTACCGTCCGACACCTCGCAGATCAGGCTGCGGCTGCGCAGCAGGCGCAGCCTGATCGGGCCCTTGGCATGCCGGACCACATTGCCCACCAGCTCGCTGACCAGCAGCTCGGTGGTCATGGCCAGCTCGTCCAGCTGCCACGCCCCGAGCTGGTCGCGCACATGGTGGCGGGCCTCCCCGGCGGCGATCGGCGCGTCCGGCAGCCGCCACGACACGATGTTGTCCGCGGTCATCGAATGTGTCCGGGCCACCAGCAGCGCCGCGTCGTCCTGGGTGCGCGACTGCTCGGGCAGCAGGGCGGCGACGAGGGTGTCGCACAGCCGGTCGAGATGGCCGAGGACACGCCCGTCTTCCCCGTCCACCTCCGGACCGCTGCCGGTGGCGCCCGTACGCGGCAGCAGGTCCGGCGTCCTGGCCAGCGCGCCGGCCAGGGTGCGGGAGAGGTACGCCATGCCGTGGTCGATGTCGCGCGTCGCCGACTCGATCAGCCCGTCCGTGCACAGCACCAGGATGCTGTCCTCCGGCAGCTGCACCTCGATGGTCTCGAACGGCGGGGTCGCGGCGCCGAGCGGCGGGTCGGGCGAGAAACCGGGGGAGTGCACCGTGCCGTCGGGGTGGATGATGGCGGGCGGCAGATGCCCCGCACACGCGAAGGCGCAGACGCTGGTGGTCGGATCGTAGATGGCGTACAGACACGTGGCGTAGAAGTCATCGCCGAGCGCGCCCACGAGATCGTTGAGGTGGGTCAGCAGCTCATCGGGCGGCAGCTCCAGATCGGCCAGCGTGTGCACGGCCGTGCGCAGCCGCCCCATGGTGGCCGCCTCGGACAGCCCATGCCCCATGACGTCGCCGATGACCAGCGCCACCCGCTCCCCGGACAGCGGGATCAGGTCGTACCAGTCGCCACCCACCTCCATGCCCTCCCCGGCGGGCAGATAGCGCGCGGCGGCCGTGACGGCGGGCAGCGCGGGCAGAGTACGGGGAAGCAGCCCGCGCTGCAGCTCCTGGGCGCGGGTGTGCTCGGCGTCGTACAGGCGGGCCCGCTCCAGCGCCTGGGCGACCAGCCCGCTGATCGCGGTCAGCAGCGTGCGTTCCTCCTCGCCGAAGTGGCGCGGCCGGTCGAAGGAGACGACGCAGTAGCCCGCCCGGTGGTCGGAGGCCACCAGGGGGAGGAACGCCCAGGCCTTCTTCTCGCTCAGCGGCAGATAGCCGACCACCTCGGGGAAGCGCTTCGCGTAGTCCTCGGGCGAGGAGATGAAGAGCGGGCTGCGGGACCCGAGGACCTGGGTGACGGGCGAGTTGACAGGGGCGTCCGGCGGCACGGGAACGTTGTCGAGGAAGCTCAGGAACGTGTCCGAATAGCCGGTGGAACCCACCACCCGCAGCCGCTTCTCCTCGATGAGCTGGCAGATCAGCCCGGTCGCCCCGAACGGTGGCAGCACCCGGTCGGCCACCGCCTTCACCACGTCCCGCGTGGTCAGCGCCTCGGCGAACGCGCTGGTCAGCTCGGCGATCCGGGTGGCGCGCTCGGTGGCGGCATGGGCGGCGGCCGAGCGCTCGGCGTCCAGCGCACGGCGGTCGGTGACGTCCGTGATGTGCACCGTCATCCCGTCGGGCACCGGGACCAGCCGGATGTGGTACCAGCGGTTGCTGCGCGGCCAGCGGGCATGGAAGTCGATGGGCGCCCTGGCCGCCGCCGCCCGCCGGAACCGGGGCTCCACGCCGATCGCCCGCGCCCGTGGCAGCTCCCACAGCACCCGGCCGCGCAGCTCCCCGGAGGCCCCGAGGAAACGCTCGGCCTCGACGTTGCCGAATGTGATCCGCCCGTCCTCGTCGACCACCAGGAACCCGTCGCCCATGTACTGGAGGGCGCGGCTGAAGGCGTCCCGCGAGCGGCGGGTCTCGGTGATGTCCCACAGCGTGCCGACCACCCGGTCCGGAACACCGTCCGTCCGGGCGGCCACGGTCCCACGGGCCTGCACCCAGCGGTACGCCCCGCCGGGCTGCCGCACCCGGTATTCGACGCTGTACTCGCTGCGGCCGCGCAGCGATTCGGCGCTGGACACCGCCTGCACCCAGGGCATGTCCTCGGGGTGGATGGCGCCCAGCCAGGTGTTGACCTGGCCGTCGAAGGTGCCGGGCGGGAATCCCAGCAGGGCCTGCGCCTGATCGTCGCAGGTCAGCGTGGCGCCGCGGAGGTCCCACTCCCAGGCGCCGATCCGCGCCGTACGCAGCGCCTGCTGGAGCCAGGGGCCGGACCGGGGCTCCTCCGGCAGCTGGACCCGGCCGGAGTCCGGCGTGGCCGTCGCCAGCAGCCGCAGCCGCTGGGCCAGCCAGCCGGTGACCGTCCGGGCCAGATCGCGCTGGGCCGGGTCCCCCGCCCGAGGTGTGGACGTCAGCACCGACAGCACCGCGAGCGGCGGACCGGAGTTCATCGGCACCGGGATGGCCGCCATGCACACACCGGCCGGGATGCTCCGGGCGAGGGAGCCACGGTCGGCCGGGTCGGCGGCCCACAGGGCGGCGCCACCGTGGAAGGCGGTCATCGGGGCGACCGACTCGCCCCACTCGAGGGTCTGCCACGCCCTGAGCAGCGGACCGCTGAGGCCGCTGGTGGCCACCAGCCGCAGCCCCAGCCCGTCCGGCCTGCGCAGATGTGCCATGCCGCCCAGGCCCTGCAGCCCGGCCACCAGATGGTCGAGCGCCAGCCGCAGCAGCTCCGCGTCGCCCAGGCCGCCACTCGCGGTTTCGAGCAGACCCAGCCGGGCCCGCTCCGCCTCCCTGGCCGGGACGTGTCGTTCGTTTATACCCACGCGATCACCTGCTCGCCGGGTCAGTCTCTCTATAAGAATATGTCCGCATTTTCAAGCGTTTCACCCTCTGTGGCGACATCCATTTCGCCGCAGAGGGAGATCTGCGATGACCCAGCAACTGCCGCCGGCGGTGGTCGACCGTCCGGTCGTCGGCTCGTACGCGACTTACGCCGCCGCCCAGCGCGCGGTCGACTTCCTGTCCGACAACAAGTTCCCCGTCGAGCACACCGCGATCATCGGATCCGACCTGCGCATGGTCGAGACGGTGCTCGGGCGGCTCACCCGTGGCCGGGCCGCGCTCGCCGGGCTGGGCACCGGCGCCTGGTTCGGGCTGCTGATCGGCCTGCTGCTGTCGGTGTTCGCCCAGGGGTCCCACAGTGTGCTCGTGCTGATCCTGAGCGGCATCGTCTACGGAGCGGTCTTCGGCGCCATCGCCGGCTTCGTCGGACACGCCATGACCGGTGGACGCCACGATTTCTCCTCCCGGAGCCAGATCGTGGCCGCCCGCTATGACGTGGTCGCCGACGCCGAGGTCGCCGAGGAGGCGAAGAACATGCTGATCAAACTGGACTGGCGGGAAGGCTGATCGGGGCCACTGTCGTGTACTAATCTCCTTAGCAGTAGAGTGATCGGCATGAACGAGAACGGGCGCGGACGTGTGGGCGGTGTCCTGTTCGTCGTCGCGCTCGCGCTCGGTGTGCTGATGATGCATTCCATGGGGCACCCCGACGGCGGCTCCGGCATGGGCTCGGGCACCTCCGTACATGCCTCCGCACACGCGGCCGGTGGGACACACCAGGCCATGCCGCCCGCCGTGACCTCGCACGACACTCCGTCCGCGCCCATGGCCGGGATGGACATGGCCTCGCTGTGCGTGGCGGTGCTCGGTGCGTGGGTGCTCACGGCCGTGCTGCGGGCCGCCCTCGTACGGCGCCGTGGCCCGCCCCCGCCCCGGTGCGCCCCGGTGGCCGCCGTGCCACGGCCCGTCCCTCCCTCGCCGGTTCATGACCTCACGACCCTGTCGGTCCTACGGATATAGGCCGTACCCCGGCCACTCCGCAGAACGCAGAACACCGACATCACACACGGCATGAGGTACATCGGCATGACCAATCACACGCACGCACCGCACCGCCGCCTGGCGGTGGCGGGCATCGTCGCCACCGGCGCACTGCTGCTCACCGCCTGCGGCGGGAACGACGACATGAAGGGCATGGACCACGGAAGCAAGGACTCGCCCTCCGCCTCCGCGACGAAGGGTGGCTTCAACGACGCGGACGTCTCCTTCGCGCAGATGATGATCCCGCACCACCAGCAGGCGCTGGAGATGGCGAAGCTGGCGGACGGCCGGGCCGGGGACCGGCAGATCGCCTCCCTGGCCGGGAAGATCGAAAAGGCCCAGGACCCCGAGATCACGACCATGAAGTCGTGGCTGAAGGCCTGGGGCAAGCCGGTCTCGCCCTCCTCGGAGAGCATGCCCGGCATGGATCACGGTTCGGGCGGCATGGATGGCATGGGCGGCATGATGTCCCAGAAGGACATGGACCGGCTGGAGACCGCCAAGGGCGCCGACTTCGACCGCGCCTTCGCGCAGATGATGATCGACCACCACAAGGGCGCGATCACCATGGCCGAGGACGAGCGGAAGAGCGGCCGCGATGCCAAGGCCAAGAAGCTCGCCGAGGACGTCATCAAGAATCAGTCCGCCGAGGTGACCACCCTGCGGAAGATCCTCGACCGGCTCTGAGCAGCGGCGCCCCGGGGGTGTCTACATCATCCCCGGGGCGCAGCCGACCACCACGGGAAGCACCGGGAGGGCCGTGGCGGCCGTGGCCACCGCGAGCCGGAGCGCGGGATGCGGGCGGCGGTGCGGGCCCAGCATGCGGTGCAGCCGGATCAGGGCGCCGGGGCCACCGGCGGCGAAGGCCCCCACGGGGGTGCGGCCCGCCGCCATCTCGTACAGCGCCGTGGCGAGCGTCTCGCGGGAGTGGCGGCGCAGCGCGCGGTCGTCCGCCGCCATCTCCAGCAGCATCGCCGTCTGCTCCCGGGCCGCGCGCGCCAGTGGCAGCCACCGGAAGGCCCGGGCGAACGCCTCGGCGGCGGCCAGCACCAGATGGTGGCGGCCCGCGATGTGCGCGCGCTCGTGGTCCAGTACGGCGTCGAGCTGGGCGCCGGACAGCGTACGCAGCGCACCCGTGCTGACCACCACGCGCGGGCAGCGCCCCGGCAGGCAGTACACGGCGGGCAGCTCATGGTCCAGGACGGTGGCGCGCAGCCGCGCCGAGCGCCGGCCGACCAGGTCCAGGACGCCCAGGTGGCGGGAGCGGGCCCGCCGCGCCCGCAGCACCTCGCGGCCGACGCGGGTGAGCGCGAGCAGCGCCACGAGGAGCGGCAGCACGGCGGCGGGGACGCCGAAGGGGCTGGGAACCGGGATGCGGGCGTTCCAGGTCAGCCCGCAGAAGTGGACTAAGCCGGACATTCCCGCGTCAAGGTGTCCGGTCGGAATGGCGAGGTGGTACGCGGCCAGCGCCAGCGCGACCGTGAACGACACGGCCAGCCCCTGCCAGGCGGCCACGGCGAGCGCGGGGGAGCGGTGCGGCCAGGCGCTGCCCAGCAGGGCCCGCGGGGCCAGAGTGCCGACCGCGGCCGCGTAGCAGGCCAGGGCGAGCGCCGGGATCACTCCTGGGTCCGCCGCCCGGCCGCACGCAGCGCCTTGCGCAGCGCGCTGACCTCGTCGGGGCCCATCTGCTCGACGAAATGGGCGAGGGCCGCGGGCCGGTCCTGGCTGGTGCCCAGCGCGTCCTCCATCAGCGCGGCGGAGTACTCCTCACGGCTGCGTACCGGCGAGTACAGCCAGGCGCGGCCCTCTTTGCCGCGCTGCAGCCAGCCCTTGTTGTAGAGGATGGTGGCCACGGTCATCACCGTGGTGTAAGCGACCGGACGCTGTGTGTTGATGTCGTCGACGATCTCCCGGACCGTCGCCGGGCGCCGCCACGTCCACAGACGGTCCATGATCTCCGCTTCGAGATCCCCCAGCCGCCGCATGGACGCTTCCTTCCGCCGTCAGACGCTTACCTCCGTTAGTACGGAGGCCCATAGTAGAGAGCCGTCATCCGGGGAGGGACAGCGGGGGGAATGCCGGGCGGCCACAGAAGATCCCCGAGGAGATCCCCGAGGAGATCCCCGAAGCGATCGCCGACAGGGCGCCGAGAGGCCGCCGATCATGCGGAGCGCCGGATGCTCCGCCCCTGGCCAAAGCCTCAACTGGCCTTGCGCACGATAGGATTGACCGGACGCGTATTCAACCCGGGTAAGGCGAAAGGGAAGTCTGGATGAGTGGTCTGAGCAAGGGACTCGGGAAAATCGAGGTGGCGCTCAAGTGGGACCCCAGCCCCAGCGGTGAGGCGGCCAATGACCTCGACATCGTCGCCGGGGCCTACCGGGCGACCGATCCGTACGGGGAACCCGCGTATCTGGTGCACTTCGACAGCCGGTCGCCCGATGGCGTCATCTACCTCAACCGGGACAGCCGCACCGGCCAGGGGCTGGGCACCGACGAGGCGATGACCCTGGAGTTCGAGCGGCTGTCCGAGGAGTACTCCCGCGTCGTGGTGGGTGTGGCCATCCAGCAGAACAGCGGGCGGAAGACCTTCGGCGATGTCCGGAACACCAGCGTCCGGATTGTCGAGGGATATACCGAGCTGATGGAAGGCGATTTCACCGGTGTCTCCGGAGCCACAGCAGCCACGGTAGCGGAGTTCACCCGGGACGAATCGGGGGAATGGGGAATCCACAGCGCCATCCGCGGATTCACGGTCGACCCGGAAGACTTTACGTCTGTGATGGGTAAGGACTATTCCTGACCGTCCTTGTTCCTGACCGTGGCTGCGTGCTTTCGTCGTTGCCCGGGCGCACCTCGCTACGGGCCGATGTGAATCATTGACGCCCAGAACAGCGGTCTCGCGTAGCGCCGTTCAGCACGCAGCCGCTGGACCGCCCGGTGCAGCGCGCGGGCCGAGCCCGCCGTCGACCGCGCCGCGCCCAGCGCCCCGTAGAGGTCCCGGGCGAGCGGGGGTGTGACCGCGTCCTTCAGCGTCCACAGGCTGCCGATCACATGGCGGTAGCCGCACAGCTGGAACGCCGAGGCGAGCGTGATCACCTCGTCGACCAGCGCGGTGCCGGGCGCGGCGGTGTGGCAGGCGGACAGAAAGGCGAACTCCGCCTCGCCCATCCGCTCGGTGGTCAGATCGTGCACGGTCAGCTCGCCACCGTGCAGCACCAGCCCACCGGCCGACGGATTCTCGGGGTCGTACGAACCGTGGCACGCCAGATGCGCGTACGGATGGGTGCGCAGCGCGGCGAGTACGGCCCCGGGGGTGGCGTCCGCGTCCAGCAGCCGGGACTGCCCGACCGGCAGCCCGGCCACGGCGGCCAGCTCGGCGCCGACCGCGGGCAGCGGCGGAAGGGCGGCCCCGGCCGCGCCGGGCGGTGGCGCGGACACGCCCACGGCGGCCAGTGTCGGTGGCCCGCCCGGCCCTGCCACCCGCTCCCGGGCGTGCAGCAGGGCAGCCAGCGTGGGGGTGTACGAGGACACCACCCGGTCCTGCACATGGCTGCCGTCCGAGGGGCAGCGCGCCGCGTGCAGCGGCAGCAGGGCCAGGGGGCCGGTGGGACACCACCACAGCCGTGGCCACTCCCGCTCCTCGGCCTCCGGACTCACCGGACGGTCCAGCCCGAGCCGGGTGAGCACGGGGCCCGCGATGTGCTTCCACAGCCACTCCAGGGTTTCCTCCATGGCCTGCTCGTGGGTGTCCCCGTCGGTCAGGGCCGAGGCCGAGGACAGCGCCGCGACCGCGGCGTGGAAGCCCTCGGCGCGGCGGCTGACCTCGGCCCGGGTGACCCCGGCGAGCGGAAGCACCTCGACGCCACTCCCACCCTCGGCTTCGGTGTGCAGCAGCAGGGCGTCGCAGCGCAGCTCGGAGACGTTGAGCACCACGACCGGCCCCTGCGCGGCCACCGTGCGCAGCCGCTCCCAGCCGAGCGGCCGGTGGAACCGATCGAAGCCGCCGAGCCCCCGGATCTCCGCCAGCAGGGCGTCGAACTCCGCCGTGAGGGCGGCCCGTTGCTCGGCGGTGCCACGCTCCTCGATCAGCGCGTCGCAGACCCGCTCGAACCGTCCGGCAAGCTCCGGAGCCGCCTCGGCCAGCTCACCGTGGCGGCCGCGCAGCCGCAGCGCCTGGGCGAGCAACACCCCACGGCCCCGTTCCAGCCGTACCAGCGCCTCCTCGGGACGGCCCGCGGTGATCTCGACGGCGGCGGCGACACACGCCAGCGACGGCAGCTCGCGCAGCCGCACCTCCCGGGAGCGCCGGTCCAGCGCCCGGCCGGTGAGCTTGGGCAGCAGATCGTCCAGCGCGAGCCCGAACGCCTCCGTGGCCGTGGGCAGATCACCGCTGTACGCGCCGTTCAGCCCCCACAGAAAGGCCGCCCTCAGCCGGGAGCGGATGTCCTCGCCCGGGGCGAGCGCGGTGGCGCGGAACTGTCCCATGGCGGCGAGCAGGTCCCCCGGGGCGCGTGTCATGTTCGAACGGGCCGTCAGAAGCGCCCCCAGCTCCAGGCTCGCCACCTGCCAGTGCGGACTGGTGGCCGGAACCGCGTCGAGGACCGACCGCAGTATCTCGGCGCCACGGTCGACGTCGGTGATCCGCCCGGTGTGCTTTCCGCGCGCTCCGAGGGCGACCGCCAGCTTGATCCGCATCACGGGGTGGTCGTGCTGATCGGGTGGGGTGGCGGCCACCGCGTGCTCCAAGTGGCGGATGGCCTCGGCCAGTTCCGCGAAGTCTCCGTATGTCTCGAAGCGTGCGTACAGCACGGCGGCCAGATTGGTGAGCGTCTGGCCGTAGTGGGGTGACAGGGGAGCGCTGCCCGCCATCGCGCTCCGGGCGGCCTCGGCCGCGGCGTCGAGGTCGGCTGTTTCCCGGGTGTTGACGAACTGGTCGAGGAGGGCGAGCCCGAGCAGGGAGTACGCCGGACACCGCAGCGCGTCGTCGTCAGCCGTCGCCCGCACGGCCGCCCGCAGGGCGCCGATCGCCTCGGTGAGGTCGCCGAGGTGGCCGGTGGCCTCGAATCGCATGCGCAACAGATTGCCCAGGCTGATCCGGTGGCGTTCGCGCGCGGGGTCGCCACCGGCCGTGGCGGCCAGTGCCTTCCGTACGTCGGCGATGGAGGTCTCCAGATCGCCCGGCGCCCCCGCCACGCTGTACCGGACCATGCGCCCGCCCGGCGTGGCATCGTGGGCCGTGGGGCCGGGTGGCGCCGCTGCGGCCTGCGCCGCGGCCAGTCTGGTCTGTGCCTCCGCCAGCGCGGCCAGCGCCTCGGCGGGCGGCGGCGCGTCGTCGGGGAACGCCGCCACCGCCTGCCGCATCAGCGCGACCGCCGCGGTGAGCAGCGCCTGATCCCCGGTCAGGTCGAAGAGCGTGGCCAGCGTGGAGCCCTCGTTGAAAAGGATCCCCGGCATGTCCTGTCCGGGCGCCATCTCCCGCGTGTGATGGAACATCTCGGCGGCCCGCCACAGCCCGGCCTCGTCCCGGACGGACGCGCCGCGCCGTAACAGCACGACGGCGATCGCGTGCAGCATCTTCCAGGCCGGTGCCACCTGCGCGGCCGTACCGGCCAGCCCCATCCTGAGCGGCCGGGGGAGGGCGGCGGGCCGCAGCGCGTGCACGACCGAGAAGAGGAAGCCCGACGCGAGGCGGTCCTCCCGGGCCTCGCACTCGGGGGCGAGCGGAGCGCGCGCCAGGTGGAAGCAGGCCGCCAGATAGACCGCCTCGATGTCCACCGAGGCCGCCCCGGCCTGCTCGGGCGTCAGACGGTCCCGGGCGCGATCGACGATCCCGGCCATATTGCGCAGGGTCTCCGGAGACAGCACCGACTCCCGGCTGTCGCCGGAGAACAGGAGCCTACGGTCCGGATCGGCCATCGCCTCGCGGATCATGCGGCGTACATTTTCGTCCAGATAGTCCCCCATGGGCGTCATTGTGACGTGGCCCGCCGCCGCGCGTGGGCGGAACGGGGTGATCCGCCGCGTACCGCACCGGGTGTACGTCGCGTCGCCGGATACACCCTGAGAAGGGGGACGGAATCCGTCTGATGTCAGCTCCGGCGTCGGTATCTCATGCCTAGGGTTCTTTCATGGATCTCCGAAAGACCCGGCTGCGCGGGCGTCGGCTGCTCGCGACGGTGGCCGCCGTCGCCGTCCTCGCGGGCGCGGGCACCTGGGCGGCCGCCGCGAACGCCGACGATGGGCCCGCCGTGCACCGTGCGGACCGGGTGCTGGACATGCCGGGGACGCGCCTCGACACCTCGTACTTCACCGCGGGCCAGGGCCGCCGCCCCGCGGTGCTGCTCGCCCATGGCTTCGGGGGCAGCAAGGAGGACGTACGGGAGCAGGCCGAGCAGCTGGCCCGGGACGGTTACGCCGTGCTGACCTGGTCGGCGCGCGGCTTCGGTAAAACGACCGGCAAGATCGGGCTCAACGACCCGGAGCACGAGGTGGCCGACGCCCGGCGGCTGATCGACTGGCTGGCGAAGCGGCCCGAGGTGCGGCTCGACGCCCGGGGTGATCCGCGCGTGGGCGTCGCCGGGGCCTCGTACGGCGGCGCGCTGTCCCTGCTCGCCGCGGGGTACGACCGGCGGGTGGACGCCATCGCGCCCGAGATCACCTACTGGAATCTGGCCGACGCGCTCTTCCCGAACGGCGTCTTCAAGAAGCTGTGGGCCGGGCTCTTCTTCACCACCGGCTCGGCCGACCTCGGAGGCCAGCAAGGAGGCCAGCAAGCAGGCCAGCAGGGAGACCAGGAGGGCCAGGGCTCCGGGGGCGCGCCCGGACCGCAGGGCGGCGGAGGCGGCCAGGGGAGCGGGGGCGGCCAGGCCGCTCCGGGCGTCCCGCCCGCCGAGGGCGGCCGCGACCAGGGCTGCGGACGCTTCGAGAAGCAGCTGTGCGCGATGTACGAGCGCGTCGCGGTCGCCGGAAAGCCGGACGACGCCGCCCGGCGCATGCTGGAGGAGCGCAGCCCGTCCGCCGTGGCCGACCGGATCAAGGTCCCGACGCTGATCTTCCAGGGCCAGTCCGACTCCCTCTTCCCGCTCGGCCAGGCCGATGAGATGGCGAAGGCGGTCAAGGCCAACGGCGCCCCGGTCGACGTCGACTGGACCGACGGGGGCCACGACGGCGGCGACCGCGAGACCGGGCGCGTCCAGTCCCGCACCCGCGACTGGTTCGACCGCTACCTCAAGGGCGACCGGGGCACCGACACCGGGCCCGCCTTCCGCGTCACCCGCACCGGCGGCGTCGACTCCACCGACGGCACCCTCCAGATGCGCGGCGCCACCGGGGAGCGCTACCCCGGTCTGGAGGACGGACAGAAGACCGTGGCGCTGCGCGGCCGCGAGCAGTCGTTCGCGAACCCGCCCGGCGGCGGACCCCCCTCGGTCTCCACGGTGCCGGGCATCGCCGCGCTGTCCCAGGCGTCCTCGTTCGGCATCGGCGTCTCCCTCGACATCCCCGGCCAGTTCGCCCGCTTCGACTCCGCACCGCTGAAGCAGTCCCTGCGGATCACCGGGACGCCCGAGGTGAAGGTCCGGGTGCGGGCGGACAGCGACGACGCCGTGCTGTTCGCCAAGGTGTACGACGTCGGGCCGGACGGACAGCAGACACTGCCCTCCCAGCTCGTCACCCCCGTCCGCGTGACCGGCGCGAAGCAGGGGAAGACCGTCACGCTCCGGCTGCCCGCCGTCGACCACGAGGTGATCGCGGGCCACTCGCTGCGGCTCGTGCTCGCCTCCACCGACCTCGGCTATGCCTCCCCGGACCAGCCCGCCACGTACCGCGTCGCGCTGGAGGGCGACGGCCTCACCGTGCCGACCGCCCCCGGGGTGCACACCGAGCCCGCCTCGCTGCCGTGGTGGGTGTGGGGGCTGCCGCTGGGCGGCGCCGTGGTGGCGCTGGCCCTGCTGCTGACCGGCAGGCGGCCGACGTCCGCGCCGCCGGCCGACCCCGAACTCGCCGACGTACCCCTGCAGATCACCGATCTGAGCAAGCGCTACGCCAAGTCCGCCGACCGGTACGCCGTACGCGACCTCTCCTTCCGCGTCGAGAAGGGGCAGGTGCTCGGGCTGCTCGGGCCGAACGGCGCCGGAAAGACCACCACGCTGCGCATGCTGATGGGGCTCATCAGCCCGGACGGCGGCGAGATCCGCGTCTTCGGCCAGGCCATCAGGCCCGGCGCGCCCGTCCTGTCCCGGGTGGGCGCCTTCGTCGAGGGGGCGGGCTTCCTGCCGCATCTGACCGGACGCGCCAACCTGGAGCTGTACTGGCGCGCCACCGGACGGCCCGCCGAGGACGCGCACCTGGCGGAGGCGCTGGAGATCGCCGGGCTCGGCGACGCGCTGGAGCGCGCGGTACGGACGTACTCCCAGGGCATGCGGCAGCGGCTGGCCATCGCCCAGGCCATGCTGGGCATGCCGGATCTGCTCATCCTGGACGAGCCGACCAACGGCCTCGACCCGCCCCAGATCCGCGAGATGCGCGAGGTGATGATCCGGTACGCGGCCGCAGGGCGCACGGTGATCGTCTCCAGCCATCTCCTGGCCGAGGTCGAACAGTCCTGCACGCATCTGGTCGTCATGGACCGAGGGCGACTGGTGCAGGCGGGTCCGGTGGGCGAGATCACCGGCACCGGGGAGAGCCTGCTGGTCGGCCACGAGGGCGAGCTGAGCGACGCCCTGGTCGACAAGGTGAGCGCCCTGCCCGGCATCACCTCCGCCGCGCGCACCGACGCCGGGCTGCTCGTCCTGGTCGACGGCGCCGCCCCGGCGCGGCTGCTCGCCGAGCTGGTGCGGCTGGAAGTCCCGGTGACCAGCTTCGGGCCCAACCGGCGCCTGGAGGACGCGTTTCTGACGCTGATCGAAGGAGGACCGTCCGCATGAGCAGCTCCGTAACCGACCATGTGACGGAGGCGGCGCCCGGCTACCGGGCGCGCCACACCCTGCCCCTGCGGGTCGAGGCGGTACGGCAGCTGCGCCGTCGCCGCACCCTGGTGATGGGCATGGTGATGGCCGGGCTGCCGTTCGTCCTCGTCGCCGCGTTCGCGATCGGCGGCACACCGGAGGGGCGGAACGGCCGGGTCTCCCTGATGGAAACCGCCACCTCCTCGGGCGCCAACCTCGCGGCCACCGCGCTCTTCGTCTCGGCCGCCTTCCTGCTGGTCGTGCCGGTGGCGCTGTTCTGCGGTGACACGGTGGCCTCGGAGGCCAATTGGTCCTCGCTGCGCTATCTGCTGGCCGCGCCCGTGCCCCGGGCGCGGCTGCTGGCCGGAAAGCTGGCCGTGGCGCTGGCGTTCAGCGCGGCCGCGATGGTGCTGCTGCCGCTGGTGGCGCTGCTGGTGGGCACGGTGGCGTACGGCTGGGGGCCGCTGAGCCTGCCCACCGGTGGCGAGCTGGGAGTGGGGACCGCGCTGGTCCGGCTCGCCCTGGTGGTGGCGTACATCTTCCTGTCCCAGCTGGTCACCGCCGCCCTCGCGTTCTGGCTGTCGACCGTCACCGACGCACCGCTGGGTGCGGTGGGCGGCGCGGTCGGGCTGACCATCGTGGGCAATGTGCTGGACGCCGTCACGGCGCTGGGCTCCTGGCGTGAGTTCCTGCCCGCGCACTGGCAGTTCGCCTGGGCCGACGCACTCCAGCCCCAGCTGGAGTGGGGCGGAATGCTGAAGGGCACGTCGGTTTCCGTGGCGATCGCGCTGGTGCTCTTCGCCCTGGCCTTCCGCGGCTTCGGGCGGAAGGACGTGGTGTCCTAGCCCAGGCTGTGACGGACACCGCCGTGACGGACCCCCGGGTCAGTAGTCCTTGAGCGTCAGCGCGTTGACCACCTGGTAGAAGTGGTCGGTGTACACGTCCTGGTCGCCCTCGTTGACCTCGGCTTCCATCCGCTCCCGGTTGTTCAGGGCCAGGTCCTGGTTGGCGGTCACGAAGTCGCGCAGTTCGCGCTCGTAGGCGGCGAAGGCCGTGGTGTGGTCACCACCCGCGGCCTTCAGCTCGCCCGCCAGGACATACGCCCCGATCAGGGCCATGGAGGTGCCCTGGCCGGAGGCGGGGGAGCCGCAGTAGCCCGCGTCGCCGAGCAGCGCCACCCGGCCACGGGACCAGGAGTCCATGTGGATCTGGGCGATCGCGTCGAAGTGGAAGTCGGGGGCGCCCCACATGTACTCCAGCAGCCGTGGCATCTCCCAGCGCGCGTCCGCGTACACCTCGGCCACCAGCCGCTTGTGCTCCGAGGCGGTCCGGTCGCCCAGCACCCGCGCGGGCGGCTCGTCCGAGTCGAACCCGACATAGACCCGGGCCTCGGTGTTGTCGCGGACGCTCATCACCATCGCGCCCCACGGGCCGTCGCCCTCCATCAGGTAGGCCATCTGCCAGCGGTCGAGGCCGAGATAGTTCGGCACGGTCCACACCGCCAGATAACCGCCCATCGAACGGAGGAAGTTCTCCTCCGGGCCGAAGACGAGCCGACGGGTGCTGGAGTGCACTCCGTCGGCGGCCACTACGAGATCGAAGGTGCGCGACAGACCGCTGCGGAAGGTGACGGCCACCTCGCCGGTGCTCTGGGCGAGTGCGGCGATCGAGTCATCGAAGAGATATTCGATGCCCTTTCCGCCCGCGCCGACGAGAAGCGTCGCCAGATCGTCGCGGAGAATCTCGACGTCGGGGCGGTCGAGCCGACCGCCGCTCGCGGTCCATTCGGTGGTGCTGGACAGTTCCTTTCCGTCGCCGTCCACCGTCGACATACCGCGCAGACCGGTGCTGTGGGCCCGGAGCTCCGCCAGGACCCCCATGCGCTCACACACCTCCAGCGCCGTGCCCCGGACGTCGATGGCCTGCCCGCCGGGCCGCAGCCCCGCGTACCGCTCCACCACGGTGACCTCAAAACCGTAGCGGTTCAGCCAGTACGCCAGAGCCGGTCCGCCCACACTGGCCCCGGAAATCAGGACTCGCATATTCCGCATCGTGAACTCCCTTTCCGTCCCCCGAATCGCTTCTTCTCGTAAGAGTGGGCGAGGCCACCGACACCGCACCGACGCTCCACCGACGCACCGCCTACGCGGCACCGACAGGCCGCCGACAAGGCCGAACGCCGCGCGAACCACCAGAGCGCAGTGATCGATTAATGAGAGTGTTACCTGATGGTGTTGTGCGGTTCTGTTGTCATCGAAGAGACTGGGGCTTCCGACTGGCCCGTACAAAAAGCCGGTTGGTTCGCACTGGTGACGTTCGGTCCTCCCCCCACGATCCGAACAAGGATGGGACCCATGCACACTTCGCTGGAACGCGCTCGCGTGTCCCGCGGCCCGGCAAGAGCGGTAAGCGCCTGTCCCGGGCGGCGCCGGAGACCCTGCTTCTGTGGCAGCGGACCGGCCACGGCCTCCGCGTAGCACCCTCGAAATCCCTCACGCGAAGCCTCACCAACGGCGATTCGCCATTCCATAAGCCCTCTCGGGCAGAGAGACGGCCACGCTCGGCATGCCCCCGCGCGGACGGGATGTCCGCGTGCCCGGCACCGCGCCCAGGTGTCCCGTTCGGTGACGCACGACCTGGCAAGGAAGGAACTCCTCAGGTGCTCATTTCGCACCATCCGCGGTCACTCGAATCATCCGGAGAACCGCCCGAAGGATCGTCCGAAACTGGCGAGTCCGGCACGCCGCCCCAGGCCACCGCCGACGGCCCGAGCGGACATGTGCTGGCGGTCGGCGCGCCCGGCCCGGGAATCGACCGGCTGACCCGGACCCTGGTGTCCGCGGGCCATGAGGTGAGCCACGCCCGGCCCGGCGAAGTCGACCAGCGGCTCCGGCAGACCCCGCCCGACGCGATCGTCGCCCTCGACGGCGGCCACGACGGGCTGGAAGTGATCCGCGAGGTCCGCGCCGCCCCCGCCGGGCGGGCACTGCCCCTGCTCATGGTCGCCACGGACCCCGCGCCCACCGGCGTCGCCGACATGCTGCGCGGTGGCGCCGACGACTGCGTACCGGACACCTCCGACCCCGTCGAGCTGTCCGCCCGTATCGAGGCCAAGCTGCGCCGGGTCCCGGTGCCGGTCGAGAACCTGCTGCTGGACCCGCGGACCGGCCTCTACTCGCAGCCGCACTTCCTCGGCGAACTCGACCGGGAACTCAAGCGCGCCGACGACAGCCGCAGCGGCGGTGTCGTGGCCATGGTCGGCGTCGCCGAGATGGCCGCGCTGGAGGCCCGGCTGGGACCCCGGGTGCGCCGCGAGGTCGCCGAGCGGCTGGCCGGTGTGGCGGAGAAGCTGGGCGGGGTGTGCGACCGGCTCGGCTGGGACGAGGACGGGCGGCTGCTGATGCTGATGCCCGGCGTCGACGAGGACACCGCGCTCCGCGGCCTGCGGAAGTTCGCGAACACCGTGGCCGGGACCCGCTTCGTCGTCGCCGACGAGAACGTCCGGCTGACCCCGGCCATCGGCTGGACCCCGCTCGCCGACTGCCCCGACCGCCACCAGGCCGTGGACCAGGCCCGGGACGCGGTGGCCGAGTCGATCCGCCACCGGGATCTGCGCCCGGTCAAGTACGCGGCCTGGATGCGCGGTACGCCCCGTGGGCGGCGCCGTCTCGCCGTGGCGGTGCGGGCGCTGCTCTCGGCGCTCTCACCCTTATTCGTCCTCGTACTCGGCGTCGCCATCCCCTTCGTGTTCTACCAGCAGATGTACGAACTGGGCTGGGACGTCGGATCGGCCGCCTACTGGGTGGTGGTCGGGGGCCTCATCGTCTCCGCGGTGCTCATCGTGCTGGAATGCCTCTTCTCCCTCGACGCGAAGCCCCGCCCCGAGCGGCCCGCACAGCCGTATCCACCGGCCAGCGCCGTCATCGCCGCCTATCTCCCCAATGAGGCCGCGACCATCGTCGACACCGTCGAATCGTTTCTGCGGCTGGATTACCCCAACGAGCTCGAAATCGTGCTCGCCTACAACACCCCGCATCCCATGCCCGTCGAGGACACCCTCCGGGACATGGCCCGCCGCGATCCGCGTCTGGTGCTGCTGCCGGTGGCAGGTTCCACCTCCAAGGCGCAGAACATCAACGCCGCGGTCACCCGGGTGCGCGGCGACATGGTCGGCATCTTCGACGCCGACCACCACCCGGCCCCCGACGCCTTCCGGCACGCCTGGCACTGGCTGTCCCACGGCTACGACGTGGTCCAGGGCCACTGCGTGATCCGCAACGGTGACAGCTCCTGGGTCGCCAAGCTGGTGGGCGTGGAGTTCGAGGCCATCTACGCCGTCAGCCACCCCGGCCGCACCCGGCTCTACACCTTCGGTGTCTTCGGCGGCTCCAACGGCTTCTGGCGCACCGATCTGCTCGCCCGCACCCGGATGCACGGATCGATGCTCACCGAGGACATCGACGCCACGATGCGCGCGCTCCACGAGGGCGCCAAGATCGCCACCGACCGCACCCTCATCTCCCGCGAGCTGGCCCCCACCACCGTCAAGGCGCTGTGGAACCAGCGGTCGCGCTGGGCGCAGGGCTGGCTGCAGGTCTCGCTCAAGTACCTGTGGCGCGCGATGCGTTCACCGGACTTCACCTTCCGTCAGAAGGCCGGGCTGTTCGTGCTCCTCGGCTGGCGTGAGGTGCAGCCGTGGCTGACCCTGCAGATCCTGCCCGTCCTGCTGTACGCGGCGTGGCACGCGGGCGGCCCCGGCCAACTCGACTGGGCGGTGCCGATCTGCCTGCTGGCCACCCTGTTCACCCTCTCCGCCGGAGTGGTGCAGGCGCTGTTCGCCTGGCGGCTGGCGATACCCGAACTGCGCCGCCGCAAGGCGTGGTTCTGGCGGTATCTCCTCGTGTCGACGTTCTTCTACAGCCACTTCAAGAACATCGTGGCCCGCCAGGCGCTTCTCAAGGAGGTGCTGCGGGACCACCAGTGGCGGGTCACCCCGCGCTCCGGCGGCGACAAGGCGGTGCCCGGCGCATGAGCACCCTGTCCACCGTCAACAACAACCACGGCCGCCCCGCCCCGGCCACCGCCGTGAAGCCCGCGAAGGCCACGACCGCCCGCCGTCGCAACGCCGAGATCCAGGGCTACCGGGGGCTGGCCGCGATGGCCACGGTCGTCTACCACGTGTGGCAGCAGTACTTCACGTACGACGCGGACGGCTCCCATCCGCCGGTGGCCAACCCCTACGCGAACGCGCTCGTCTCGCTCGAGGTCATCGACTTCTTCTTCGTCCTGTCCGCGTATCTGCTGACCCTGTCGTACGCGCGGGCCGCGATCGACGGCGGCTCGACCAAGCCCGCCCGGGTGTTCCTCTTCCGGCGCGCCATCCGCATCGTGCCGCTGTACTTCCTCGCCATCACGTTCATCTGGGCGACCCGCAATCCGTCCCTGCCCGGGGACTGGGGCGATCTGCTCCGGCATCTCACCTTCACCCAGGTCTTCGACAAGGAACAGATCTTCTACACCATCGGCCCGACCTGGTCGCTGTCGCTGGAGATCATGTTCTATCTGGCGCTGGTCGGGCTCGGCCCGCTGGCCGCCCGGATCTGCCGACGGCTGAGCAGCCGGGGTGCGCGGGTGGCGGTGTGCGCCGCCGGATGCGCGCTGCTGTACATCGGGCCGATGGTCTGGATCGCCGTCGCGCACTACGGGTTCGAGGTGCCGCACACCGAATGGCCGGTGTACTTCGGGCCGCAGGCCCGCTTCGGCGGGTTCGCGGCGGGCATGGCTCTCGCGGTGCTGACCGTCGCCCTCGGCGAGCGCGGACGGCTCGGCCCGAAGGTGGCGATCCCGCTGCGAGTGGCGCCGCTGGTGGCGCTGTACGTGCTGTCGCTGGTCAGCGCGGACCCGGAGGACTTCGCCACCACCTTCTACCACCCGCTCTCGGGCCTGATGTGGACCGTGCTGCTGTTCGCCACGCTCCATGTGCGGAAGCAGGGGCGGCTGGAGGCGTGGCTGTCGGCCCGGTGGCTCACCGCGATCGGACTCGCCAGCTACAGCCTCTTCGTCTGGCACGAGCCCATCATGCTCGGCCTCTACGAGGCCGGAGTGCTGCCCTCCGCGGGCCAGGAGGGCTTCCCGCTCGCCGTGCTGACCGTGCTGGTGGTGGCGGTGCCCGCGGCGCTGCTGAGCTACTGGGTCATCGAGTACCCGGCGAGCCTGCTCGGGCGGCTGAAGGACGCCAAGGGGCGGCCGCGGGACTTCTATCCGGAAGTGGTGCGCTAGCGAGGTGCCACCGTAAGTGCCGGTGTGTCATGAGTTGTCCCCGGTGTGCGGCTCTTCGCACACCGGGGACCCATGACTATGATCTGGCTTGTTCTTGACGTGATAACGGGGAGACATCAGCGATATGGGCCGACACAGCCGCCCCACCCCTGCCCAGCAGGCCCGAGCCACATCCCTCAAGGCGGCCGCAGCCCTCGGCGTGGCCGGGACCATAGCCTTCGGCCTTCACTCGTCGGTCGGGGGCGACAAGTCCACCGAGGCCCGCTCCGATGTCCACGCGGCGCAGGAGCAGGTACCGGACATCGAGCCCACGGCCGATGACAAGCCCACGGGCAGCCATATTTCGCCCTCCCAGTCCGCGAAGCCCCGGCCGATCGCGGACCGGACGGACCACACCGACGGCACGAGTGGTGCGGACGGCGGCGGTTCGGGCGGCGGCGGTACGGAGCCCTCCGCGGCGGCCACCCCCTCGCAGACGCCGAGCGCGGACCCCTCCACGCCCTCCGCGCCCGCGCACACCGATGTGGCCACCTCGCCGGCCCAGCGTGCCGACCAGACTCCCACCGAGCCCTCGTCGCCCGCCGGGACACCCAGCGACGACCCGACCGCTCCCGGCACCCCGAGCGGGCAGCCCAGCCAGTCGCCGCAGCCGGGGAACGGCAGCGGCAACGGGAACGGTGTGGTCGGCGGTGTGGTGGATGGCCTCGGTGACACCCTGGACGGTGTGGTCGGCGGCCTGACCGGCGCACTCGGCGGCTGACCGCTCGCCACCCCGCCCCGGACCGGGGCGGGGTGGACTGGCGGGTCTATCCCTTGGCCAGCGCCTTCAGCGCGGCCAGGCTGCCGTTGAACCGGTTGTGGTCACCCACCACCGGTCCGGTCGAGGTGTACTGCCAGAAGGTGTGGGTCTTCCACCCGGACGGCAGCGCCCCCGGCGTGGCCGCGTAGCGCGCCACCCACAGCGGGTTCTTCGAGGCGAAGGCGCCGCTGTTCCCCGTGCAGGACCGCCACCAGCTGGTGGTCGTGTAGATCACCGGATCGCGGCCGGTCCGCGATTTCACCCGGTCGCTGAAGTCCTTGATCCAGCTGACCATCTGCGCCTTCGTCTTGCCGAAGCAGGGCGTGCCGTACGGGTTGTACTCCATGTCCAGCACGGGCGGCAGCGTCTTGCCGTCGTCCGACCAGGCGCCCCCGTTGCGTACGAAGAAGTCCGCCTGCGCGGCGCCACTGGACTTGTTCGGCAGGGCGAAGTGATACGCGCCGCGGATCATGCCTTTCTTGAAGGCGCCGTTGTATTGCGAGGAGAAGGACGGGTTCTTGTACGTCGTGCTCTCGGTGGCCTTGACGTAGGCGAACCGGACGTTCTTGTTCCAAAGGGATGTCCAGTTGACCGAGCCCTGGTGGTTGCTGACATCGACGCCCTCCACCGTCCCGGCGCGCGGGGTGGCCGCCGGGGCCGCCTTCGGGGCGGCCTCGTGCGTGGAGAGGGTCGAGCCCATCCAGTCGCGCTCGGGGTGCGGGACGGACGAGGACGGGGCGGGGCCGGCGGCGGAGTCGGTGTCGGAATCGGTCGTCGACGCCATCGCCGGTACGAGAGTGGCGAGGACGGCGGCGCCGACCGCGGCCCCCAAACCGCCGATGGCATACGGCGAACGCCAGCGCGAGGGGGCCCGGTGTGCGCCCTTTCCGGCCTTTAAGGACATCTGTTCCTCCGGAATTGGTGCTCCGTGGGGAGAGCAGTCCGCACCGAAGGTACGCGCGTAGATGAAACGCGCGGAAGAGATTCTGGAAATTCCTTGGGTTCAACTCCGTTTCACCGCCGACACGTTGGCGATATGAGCGGCGATAAAGTGGAAAGCCTTGAATTTCCGGGGAAATCAGTCCTCCGCGGGCGCGGCGGCATACCCCGCCACCATGGCCCGCGCCGACCGCGTCGCCCGCGCGGCGACTTCCTCCACCACCTCGTCCGGATCCCCGAACACGCCGTCGAGCAGCAGGGTGGCGTACCCGCGGGCGAGCGCCTGCAGCGCCTCCAGCAGCGCCACCGCCGCCGTCCGCTCCTCCGGCACCACCTCGAAGGCGCTCGGCAGCAGCAGGTCCACGAACTCCCGCTTGGCGGTCAGCACCTCGGGGTGGGCGGTGCGCACACCGGGGGCGTAGAGCAGTTCGCATCCGCCCCGGATACGGGCGGCCGCGCGCACGACGCTGCCCGCCATGGTGGCCAGCCGCTCCTGCGGCGACTCGACCGTGGCCACCGCCTCCAGATAGATGGCCCGCAGCCGCCGCGAGACGTCCAGCGCGGCGGCCGCCAGCAGCGCGTCCCGGTCGGCGAAATGGCGGTAGGGCGCGGCGGGGCTGACGCGGGTGCGGCGCGCGGCCTCCGCGACGGAGAAACCGCGCACCCCTACCTCGTCGACGATCTCCAGTGTCGCCCGCACCAGCGCGGCGGCGAGATCGCCGTGGTGGTACGTGGCGCGCCCCTTGCAGGTGGGTGCCATCCGGGCGACCTTACCCGACCGTTTTCCCCTGCTCCGCCGCGCCCGGCCCGCGCTTCCGGGCCTCGGCGTCCGCAGCACGCAGGGCCTCCCGCGAGCGCTCGACGCGGATCGGCAGATCGCGCACCCGCTGCCCGGTCGCATGGTGGAACGCGTTGGTGATCGCCGCCGCCGCGCCCACGATGCCCAGCTCCCCGATGCCCTTGCCGCGCACCGGATTGGGGTTGTCGTCCCGCTCGTCCAGCCAGACCGCCTCCAGCTTCGGGACGTCCGCGTTGGCCGCAACGTGGTAGCCCGCGAAGTCATGGTTGGCGAAGTCGCCGAAGACCGGATCGACCTCGCCGATCTCCAGCAGCGCCATCGACAGACCCATCGTCATGGCGCCCAGGAACTGCGAACGGGCCGTCTTCGGATTGACGATCCGCCCGGCGGCGAACACGCCCAGCATCCGGTCGACCCGGATCTCGCCGGTGTCGGTGTCCACCCGGACCTGTGCGAAGTGGGCGCCGAAGGAGTGGCGGGAGAACGACGCCCGCAGCTCCACGTCCTCGGTGGTGTCCGCCCGCACCTCCAGGCCCCCGTCCGGCACGGCGCCCCCGTACGTGTCCAGCTCCGCCAGCAGCGCACGGCACGCCTTGTCCACCGCCCAGCCCCAGGAGGCCGTCCCCAGCGAGCCGCCCGCGAACGGCGCCGGGCCGAGCGAGGCGCGCCCGATCTCCAGCCGCAGCCGCTCGATCGGCACACCGAGGGCGTCCGTCGCCAGCTGGGTCAGCGCGGTGCGCCCGCCGGTCCCGATGTCCACGGCGCCGATCCGTACCGTGAACGTCCCGTCGGCCTCGGCACGCGCCGTCGCCGACGAGGGGAACACATAGTCCGGGTGGTGCGCGGAGGCGACACCGGTGCCCACCAGCCAGCGCCCCTCGCGCCGGATGCCGGGCTTCGGGTCGCGCAGCGCCCAGTCGAAGCGCGCGGCGCCTTCCCGCAGACACGCCACCAGCCCGCGGCTGCTGAAGGCCTTGCCGCTGTCGGGGTCGACTCCGGTGTCATTGCGGATCCGCAGCTCGACGGGGTCGATCTCCAGCTCGGTGGCCAGCTCGTCCATGGCCGACTCCAGCGCGAACATGCCCGGCGTGTGGCCGGGCGCGCGGAACCACGCCGGGGTCAGCACATCGAGCGGCGCCGTCTTCACCGTCGTACGGATGTTGGGCGCCGCGTACATCACCCGCGTCGACGCCCCCGTCTGGTCCGCGAACTCGGCCATCGCGGAGCGCTGCTGCACCACCTCGTGGTCGATCGCGGTCAGCCGCCCGTCGCGCCCGGCGCCGAGCCGGATCCGCTGGATGGTGGGGGCCCGGTACGGGATCAGCTGGAACATCTGCTGCCGGGTCAGCGCGATTTTCACCGGTCGGCCCAGGTGTTTCGCGGCGAGCGCCGCCAACACGGTGGGGGAGCGCGGAATGCCCTTGGAGCCGAAGCCGCCGCCGATGTACTCCGCGATGACCTCCACCGCGCCCTCGTCGAGCCCGAACACCGCCGCCAGCAGCTGGGAGGACATGAACGGGCCCTGGTCGGAGTTGTACAGCGTCAGCCGGTCCTCGTCCCAGGCGGCGATGGTGGCGTGCGGCTCCATCGGGCTGGTGTGCTCGACGGGGGTGGTGTACATGGCCTCGGTCCGCACCGGAGCGGCCGCCAGCGCGCCCTCGGTGTCCCCGTGTTCGACGAACCCGGGGCTGCCGTCGGTCACCGTCTCGGCGACCTTGGCCCGCTCGTCGTCGAAGCGCAGCACCACATCGTGCGGCTCCCGCTCATAGCTCACCCGCACCGCCGCCGCGCCCTCGCGCGCCGCCTCCAGCGACGTGGCCACCACCGCGGCCACGATCTGGCCGTGGTGCGCCACCTCGGGGGACTGGAGTACGAACAGATCGGGGCTCGCCGGTGCCTCCGTGTTCAGCCGCGGCGCGTTGCCCGAGTCCAGCACCGCCAGCACACCGGGCCGGGCCAGCGCCGGGGCGCCGTCGACCTCCGTCACCCGGCCACGGGCGATGGTGGCCTGCACCGGCCAGACATAGCCGACGTCCGGCGTCGGGAACTCATACGCGTAGGTCGCCGCGCCGGTCACCTTGTCGAGGCCGTCGACGCGGGTCATCGGCGTGCCGACGGTCGGCCGGGTGGTGGTGGCGGTGGTCATGCGCGGTCCTTCCTCACGACGAGATCGCGGATGACCGCGACGATGAGATCGGTGGCCAGGTCCACCTTGAACGCGTTGTCCGGCAGCGGGCGCGCGTGCGCCAGTTCGGCGCGCGCCGCATCCCGCAGCGTCTCCTCGTCCGGCCGATGGCCGCGCAGCCGCTCCTCGGCGGCCCCGGCGCGCCACGGGCGCGGCGCCACTCCGCCGAGCGCGATCCGTACGTCCGCGAGCGTGCCGTCGTCCGCGACCGACACCGAGGCCGCCACGCTCACCAGCGCGAACGCGTACGACCAGCGGTCGCGCACCTTGCGGTACCGCATGGCCGCGCCGACCGGCGGCGCGGGCAGCTCGACGGCGGTGATGAGGTCACCGTGGCCGAGCACGGTCTCCTGGTGCGGAGTGTCGCCGGGCAGCCGGTACAGCTCGGCCACCGGGACGGTGCGCGTCGCGCCGTCCACCGACCGCAGATGCGCCACCGCGTCCAGCGCGACGAGCGCCACCGCCATGTCGGAGGGGTGAGACGCCACGCAGTGGTCGGAGGTGCCCAGCACGGCCAGATCGCGGTGCGCGCCCCCGATGGCCGGACAACCCGACCCCGGCTCACGCTTGTTGCAGGGCTTGGACACGTCCTGGAAGTACACACATCGGGTGCGCTGCAGCAGATTGCCGCCCACCGTGGCCACCGTGCGCAGCTGCCCGGACGCGCCCGCCAGCAGCGCCTGCGCCAGCAGCGGGAAGCGCTCCCGGACACCCGGGTCGCCCGCCAGAGCGCCGTTGCGCACGGTGGCGCCGATCAGCACCGAACCGTCGTCGCGGTGCTCGATCCGGTCGTACGGCAGCCGGGACACGTCGATGAGCAGCCCCGGGTCCGTCACCCCGAGCTTCATCAGGTCCACCAGGTTGGTCCCGCCGCCCAGATACGTGGCGTCGGGCCGCTCGGCCATCAGCGCGGAGGCCTCGGCCGCGTCGCCCGCGCGGGCGTAGGCGAACTCCTTCACCGCACACCTCCGGCGGTGCTCGCGGACCGGGTGTCCTCGGCGCCCTCGGCACCGGCCGCCTCCATGACGGCGTCCACGATCCCGCCGTAGGCGCCGCAGCGGCACAGGTTGCCGCTCATGCGCTCGCGCACCTCCGACTCGTCCAGCTCCGCCGCGCCCGGCACACCGGCCGCGGTGTCCTCGGTGACATGGCTCGGCCAGCCGCGCCGCGCCTCGCCGAGCGCACCGATCGCCGAACAGATCTGGCCCGGGGTGCAGTAGCCGCACTGGAGGCCGTCATGGTCGAGGAACGCCTGCTGCACCGGGTGCAGCCCCTCGGCGTCCGCCAGCTCCGCCACGCCCTCGATCGAGACGATCTCCCGCCCCTCGGCCGCCACCGCGAACATCAGGCAGCTGTTCACCCGCTCGCCGTCCATCAGCACCGTGCAGGCGCCGCATTGCCCGTGGTCACAGCCCTTCTTGGTGCCCGTGAGGCCAACCCGCTCGCGCAGCACATCGAGCAGCGTCGTCCGGTTGTCGATGGTCAGGGGGTGGGTCGTGCCATTGATCCGCAAGCGGATGTCGCTACTCGGAGAGCGATGTGAGAGGCTCATACATTGAATGTATCAACCTCTTACATTCGTGGCGAGGGGAATGGAGTTCCATGCGAGACGTCGAAGCGGAGATGCACCGATGGTGGCGCGACGGTCAGCCCTTCGCCCGGGCCACGGTCGTCGCCACCTGGCACTCCTCACCGCTGCCACCGGGCACGAGCATGCTGGTCGGGCCGGACGGCTCGGCCGTCGGCAGCGTCTCCGGAGGCTGTGTCGAGGGCGCGGTCTACGAACTGGCCCAGGAGGTCACCGAAAGCGGCACCCCGGTCCTGGAGCGCTACGGGGTCAGCGATGACGAGGCGTTCGCGGTCGGCCTGACCTGCGGGGGAGTCATCGATGTGTTCGTCGAGCGCGTCGACCGCGCCGCCTTCCCCGAATACGACGACGTGGCCACGGCGGTGCGCGCGGGCGAACCGGTGGCCGAGGTCATCTGCGTGGCGGTCGACGGCCCCGACCCGGAACGACGGCTCGGCCGACGGCTGGTGGTCCGGCCGGACTCCGCCACCGGCTCCCTCGGCTCGGAGCGGCTGGACGCGGCGGTCGCCGAGGGCGCGCGCGGACTGCTGGCCGGTGGGCGCACCGGCACCCTGCGCTACGGCTACGACGGCACCCGCACCGACGAGGAACTGACCCTGTTCGTGTCGGTGCACGCCACACCGCCCCGGATGCTGGTCTTCGGCGCCGTGGACTTCGCGGCGGCCATGGCCCGTATCGGCACGTACCTCGGCTACCACGTCACCGTCTGCGACGCGCGGCCCGTCTTCGCCACCAAGCGCCGCTTCCCCGAGGCCCACGAGGTGGTGGCCGACTGGCCGCACCGCTATCTGCGCACCGAGGCCGAGGCGGGCCGGGTGGACGAGCGGACCGTGGTCTGCGTCCTCACCCACGACCCCAAGTTCGACGTGCCGCTGCTGGAGGAGGCGCTGGGGCTGCCGCTCGCGTACGTCGGCGCCATGGGCTCCCGCCGCACCCACGAGGACCGGCTGCGCAGACTGCGCGACACCGGTATCGACGAGAACCGGCTGGCCCGGCTCGCCTCCCCGATCGGCCTGGACCTCGGCGCCCGCACCCCCGAGGAGACCGCGGTCAGCATCGCCGCCGAGATCATCGCCGACCGCTGGGACGGCAGCGGTGCCCGGCTGACCTCGCTCACCGGCCGTATCCACCGGCCCGACGCGGTGCGCCCGGCGGCCGAAGGCTGAGACGGGACCCCGGTCCCGGCCGCCGACCGCCATCATGGTCCCCGACCGAAGCGGGCACAGGAGGGGACCACAACAGCCGTGGAGACCGCGCGCAACACCGACGACGACGCCGGTGAACCACGTCAGGACGACCAGACCGCCGCTCCGGTTGGCGGTACGGACGCACCGCCGAAGACCGGCTGGCGCCGCTGGGTCATGGACACCCGGCCGCTGCGCCACCGCCCGTTCCGCCGACTGTGGACATCCACCACGGTCACCGCCGTGGGCAGCCAGCTGACCGCCGTCGCCGTGCCCAAGCAGATCTACGACATCACCGGGTCCTCGGCCTGGGTCGGCTACGCGAGCTTCGCGGGACTCCTGCCGCTCGTGGTGTTCGCGCTGTGGGGCGGTGTGGTGGCCGACCGGATGGACCGGCGCACCCTGATGCTGGTCACCAACGCGGGCATCGCCGTCACCTCGGTGCTGTTCTGGGCGCAGGCCTTCGCCGGTCTCGACTCGGTGCCGCTGCTGATCGTGCTGCTCGCCGCCCAGCAGGCGTTCTTCGGCATGAACTCCCCGGCCCGCAACGCCTCCGTCGCCCGGCTCGTCCCCGCCCATGAGCTGCCCGCCGCGGGCGCCCTGCAGTCCACCGTCGCCCAGACCGGCATGATCGTCGGCCCGCTGCTGGCGGGCGCGCTGATACCCGTCGTCGGCCTGCCCGCCCTCTATCTGGCCGACGCCATCGCGCTCTGCGTCACCCTGTGGGCCGTTTGGCGGCTTCCCGCGCTGCCGCCCCTGCCGTCGTCGGAGGACGGCGCGGGTGGCAGGAAACGGGCCGGATGGCGGGACGTGACCGACGGCTTCCGCTACATCACCGCCCACCGCGTGCTGCTGCTGTCCTTCCTCGCGGACATCATCGCCATGGTCTTCGGCATGCCGCGGGCGCTGTTCCCGCAGCTCGCCTCGCACACCTACGCGCCCTGGGGCGAGGGCTTCGCGCTCGGCCTGCTCTTCGCCGCGATCCCGCTCGGCGCGGTGGCCGGAGGGCTGCTGTCGGGCACCTTCTCGCGGGCCCGCCGCCACGGCCTCATGGTCATCGTGGCGGTGGTGGCCTGGTCCGTGGCCATCTGCGGCGTCGGCCTCAGCTCCAGCCTGTGGTGGGCCGCCGCGTTCCTCGCCGCCGCGGGCGTGGCCGACATGGTGTCCATGGTGTTCCGTGGCGCGATCCTCCAGTCCGCGGCCACCGACGACATGCGCGGCCGGATGCAGGGCGTGTTCACGGTGGTGGTGGCGGGCGGCCCGCGCGTCGCCGACCTGCTGCACGGCACGGCGGGCTCGCTCCTCGGGCCCCGCACGGCGGTCGCCGCGGGCGGAGTGCTGGTCGCCGTGCTGATGCTCGGCCTCGCCGTCGCGGTGCCCGACTTCCGGCGCTACACGGCCTGACGGCCGCCCGTGCGCGCACCCGCATGCGGGCGCGCGCACGGGCCCTGGCCTCAGGCTTCGCGCTCGCTGCGGTCCTGGCCCCAGTAGGTGTGGAACGAGCCGTCGCGGTCGGTGCGCCGGTAGGTGTGCGCGCCGAAGAAGTCCCGCTGCCCCTGCACCAGCGCCGCGGGCAGCCGCTCCGAGCGCAGCGCGTCGTAGTACGCCAGCGCCGCCGAGAAACCGGGCGCGGGCACGCCCAGCTCGACGGAGGTGGCCACCACTCGCCGCCAGGCGTTCTGCGCCTCGCCGAGCGCCTGCGCGAAGTAGTCGTCGGTCAGCAGCGTGACCGGCTTCTGCTCCTTGCCGTACGCCTCGGTGATCCGGTTCAGGAAGCGGGCCCGGATGATGCAGCCGCCACGCCAGATCCGGGCCACCGCGCCGGGGTCGATGTCCCAGCCGTACTCCTGGCTGCCCGCCTCGATCTGGTGGATGCCCTGCGCGTACGCCACGATCTTCGACGCGTACAGCGCCTGCTCGACCTCGTCGGCGAACCGCTCCGCCGCCTCGCCCGTGAGCTGTTCGGCGACGGGCCCGGGCAGCCCCTGCCCGGCGTCCCGTACATCGGCGTGGCCCGACAGCGAGCGGGCGAACACCGCCTCGGCGATGCCGCTCACCGGAACGCCCAGGTCCAGCGCGGTCTGCACGGTCCAGCGGCCGGTGCCCTTCTGCTCGGCCTGGTCCAGCACCACGTCCACGAACGGCTTGCCGGTCGCGGCGTCGGTGTGCGCCAGCACCTCGGCGGTGATCTCGATCAGGTACGACTCCAGGCGGCCGCCGTTCCAGGTGCGGAACACCTCGGCGATCTCGCCCGGCGTGAGCCCCAGCGCGCGCCGCAGCAGGTCGTACGACTCGGCGATGAGCTGCATGTCCGCGTACTCGATGCCGTTGTGCACCATCTTGACGAAGTGGCCGGCGCCGTCCGGGCCGATGTGGGTGCAGCACGGGGTGCCGTCCACCTTGGCGGAGATGCTCTCCAGCAGCGGGCCGAGGGACTTGTAGGATTCCACCGATCCGCCGGGCATGATGCTGGGCCCGTTGAGCGCGCCCTCCTCGCCACCGGAGATGCCGGTGCCGACGAAGTGCAGCCCGCGCTCGCGCAGCGCCGCCTCCCGCCGCCGGGTGTCCTCGAAGTGTGCGTTGCCCCCGTCGATGATCACGTCGCCCTCTTCGAGGAGGGGTGCGAACTCCTCGATGACGGCGTCGGTGGGCGCCCCGGCCTTGACCATGATGACGAGCCGCCGCGGCCGCTGCAGGGCGGCGACGAACTCGGCGGCGGTCTCGGCCGCGACAAAGCTCCCCTCGTGGCCGTGCTCCTCGATCAGCGCCTTGGTCTTGGCGGACGAGCGGTTATGCACGGCGACGGTGTGCCCGTGGCGGGCGAAGTTGCGGGCGAGATTGCTGCCCATGACGGCGAGCCCGGTGACGCCGATCTGGGCGGTGGGCTGGGTGGAGGACGGGCTGGGCATACGGTGTTCCACTCCTGTCACGCGCATCGAAAACTTGTGCGAGGCAGCAACGACGAGAGGGTGCGGATCTTCCCTCTCGATCAGCCGGGTATCGCCTGGTCATAGTTGCACGATGTCCTCGACGCCGGGATGTGTGTCCGAAGAATGCGCACCGAGGGTGTCGCCCTCCGCCGCTCGGGCGGTGTGCCGGGTTGTCGGGTATCCACAAGGTGGACCACAGGTGTCGACCGCCGACCGGCAGTTTTCCGTTAGCCCGCTGTTAGCCGCTTCGGTGAGAGTTCATCATCGCCAGGAGGCGGGACGGAGATTGAGGGTGAGGCACGTGGATTCTGTCATTGTCATGCCCGGTACGGTGGCTGCTCCCCGCGGGGGCGTTCTGTACGACTTCCACAACCGTTACGAGACCGTACGTGAAGCGCTGTCCCGCATCGACAAGGCAGCTCGGGAAATGGGACTCCCCGACATCAGCACCCGGCTGATCGAGCACAACGACATCAGCGACCGGCGCGGCCCCGAGGTGCAGTACCTGGAGATATTCGCCGTCAGCATCGCGACGCACCACATGCTGATCGCCGAAGGTGTCCGGCCCGTCGCGATCGTCGGGCAGAGCATCGGGGAGCTGTGGGCCCTGGCCGCCGCGGGACATCTGTCCGTGGAGGACGCCGCGCGCCTGGCCGTGGCCCGGTCCCAGGTGCTGACCCGGCAGAGCTGGGACGGAAAGATGCTCGCGGTCGGCGTGGACGGCGGCCGGGCGGAGTCGCTCGCCGGGCTGATCAACCATCCCCACCTGGTGGTGGCCTGCGAGAACGCCCCTCGGCAGAGCGTCATCAGCGGCCCCGAGCCGTTGATCGAGCACGTGGAGCGGGTGGCCGACGCGCTCGGCTGGCCGAGCCTCCGCCTGGAGGTCCCGCATCCGACCCACACCCCGGCGATGGCGCAGGCCGCGCGGGACCTGCGGGCGACCGCGCCACGGATTCCGTACGGCGCCGGGCGCTGGCGGGTGTGCTCCCCCTGGCTGGGACGGGACGTCGGCGACGACGACCCGGTCGACCTGGTCGCCGGTGCGCTCACCGCCCGGGTCCGGATGCTGCACACGCTGCGTGAGCTGCACGCGGCGGGTGCCGATGCCTTCGTGGAGTGCGGCGAGTGGCCCGTCGTCACCAAGTTCGTGGAGGCGTCGCTCCCGGGTGTGCAGTGTGTCGTCCCGCTGAGCGAGAGTGACCCGGCCGAAGCCGTCCGGGCACTGGTCGCCGATTCCACCGACGGCGGCCCCGGCCCGTTCCGCTCGCGCCTGCCCGCGCCGTCGAGCAATGGCAACGGCAACGGACACGGTCCTGCGGCGGTGCAGGTGAGCGCGCCCACGGCGCCCGTGTCCTACGTGGCACCCGTCGCCGCCCCGGCTCCGGTTGCTCCGGCTGTCCCGGCTGTCCCAGCGGCTCCGGTCGCCCCGGCTGCTCCGGTTGTCCCGGTTGCCCCCGCGGCTCCGGCTGCCCCGGTCGCCGTCGCGCCGGTCGCGGTCGCCCCGGCTGCCGTCGCGTCGGTCGCCGTCGCGCCGCCGGTCAGCTCGCCGGTGTCCGCCGGGCTGGACTACGAAACCGTGCTGGCCGACTTGCGCACGCTCTACGGCGACTTCCTGGGCTACCCGCCGGACCTGCTCGGTGAGGACGACGGTCTGGAGTCCGAGCTGGGGGTGGAATCACTCAAGCAAGTCGCCCTGCTCGGGCGGGTATCCGACCGATTCGGTCTGCCCAACCTGCGGACGAACTCCTCCCTGCTGACCGTCGGCACGCTGCGCCGGATCGCGGAAACCGTCGTACAGGCCCGGGCGGAGGCTGCCAGCTGATGACCTCGACGGACGACCTGCGGGGCCGGGTCGCACTCGTGACGGGGGCCGCGAAGAGCCTGGGCGCGGACATCGTCCGCCGCCTGGCGCAGCGCGGCGCCCACGTGATCGTCAACTACTTCCACTCCGACGAGCAGGCGAAGCTGCTGCGGGCGGAGCTGGAAGAGGCCGGTCACAGCTGCGAGTTCATCCGCGCCTCGGTGGCCAAGACCAGCGAGATCGACCGGATGTTCGATCTGGTCCAGGAGCGGCACGGCGGCCTGGACATCCTGATCAACAACGCCGCGGGCGGGGCGTTCCTGCCCCTGTTCGACATCGACGACACCTACTGGCAGCGGGCGTGGTCCACCAATGTGATGGCGGCCTACCACTGTTCGCGCCGGGCGGCCGAGCTGATGGCGGGACGCGAGGGCGCGAGCATCCTCTGCCTGTCCAGCGTCGGGGCACACCAGCCGGTCCCGGGTTACGGCCCCGGCGGTGTCACCAAGGCGGCCCTGGAGTCGCTGGTCCGCTATCTGGCGCTCGAACTGGTCGACCAGGGCATCCGGGTCAACACCGTGCTGCTGGGCTCCGTCGCCAGCGAGATCGTCGTCAATCTCGACGACCCGGCGGCGGCGCTCGGCGACCCGGCCCAGACCAGCGACCTGATGCGTCGCACCCTCTCGACGCCGCAGGCGGCCAAGCTGATCGTCCACCTCCTGCACGAGGACACCGGCTTCATCACCGGGCAGACCATCGTGGCGGACGGCGGCATCAGCATCGGCGGGATGCAGGGCCTGCGGCTGCACAGCAGGCTGGCCGACCAGGTGAGTACGCCCGCCCGGCAGCAACCGGTCCCGTCGGCGGCCGTGACGACGCCACCCGAGGCGGCCCGGCCCGCACCGGAACAACCGGCGGTCACCCCGGCGCCAGCACCAGCGCCCGTGGCGGCACCAGCGCCCGAGACGGCGCCCGATACGGCGCCCGAGACGGACCCCGGAGCCGTCGCGGTGGTCGGCCTCGGCGTGGCGCTGCCCGGCGCCAACAACACGGCGGAGTTCTGGGACCGGCTGCGCGAAGGCGTCCTGATCTCCAGCGAGCCGTCCGCCTTCGACCTGAAGCACTTCTGGGCGCCCACCCGGGAGGACACCGACGCCTTCTACGTGCGCGAGGCCGGGTACGTCCAGACCTTCGTCCCCGACCCCGCCTCGATCACCGAACCGGACGGGAACGTCGGCCACCCCGGGTGGCCACGCACCAATAACTGGTTACGGCACTGCACCGTCCAGGCCCTGGCCGGGGTGCACCAGCGCCCCACCGACCGGTGGCTCGCCGCGACCACGGGCATCCACGACCAGACGGGGCTCGGGCCCCAGGGGGTCGTACTGGGCGACGAGTACCGGCGCATGGTGCGCGAGGCGCTCCCCGCCGACCGGGACGGTGACTGGTTGGCCGAGCTGGCCGACCACGCGATCAGCGCGCAGTACGGTGGCGACGGCGGCGATCCGCAGGCCTACCTGCCGGCGTCCGTCTCCCGCAACGCGCTGCGCGGGCTGGTCCCCGCCGACGCGCAGCACCTGACCCTCGACGCGGCCTGCGCCAGCGGGTTGTTCGCCCTGGACGCGGCGGTCAAGGCGCTGCGCGAGGGCTCCGTCGACGTGGCGCTGGCCGGTGGCACCTCGGTGATCGAGCCGATCGGGTTCACGCTCTTCTGCCGGGCCCAGGGCATCTCGTTGAGCGGAAAGATACGCCCCTTCGACCAGGCGGCCGACGGAACCCTCATCGGTGAGGGCGCCGTCATGATCGCCTTGAAGTCGTACGAGCGGGCCGTGGCCGACGGCGACCGGGTGCTCGGTGTCATCCGGGGCACCGGTCTCGCTGCCGACGGCCGGGGCAAGGGCATCCACGCTCCGGCCACGCGCGGGCAGGAGCTGGCGATCGCCCGCGCCTGGGCCGACGCGGGTGTCGAGGCCGACGACGTGGACTGGGTCGTGGCCCACGGCACCGGCACACCGGTGGGCGACGAGATCGAACTGCGCTCGCTGCTCTCCAAGTTGGGGCCGCGTGAGCGGGCGTGCCTGCTGACGTCGAACAAGCAGGTCTTCGGGCACACCGGGGTACTGGCGGGCCTGGTCTCGGTCGCCCACGCGCTGGTCGCCCTCGACCGTGGAGCGGTCCCCGGACAGCCCGTGGTCACCGACCCGCACCCGCTGCTGGGTGACGGCACGCGGCTGACCGTACCGGTCAAGGACGCGCCCTGGCCGACGGACGACGCACGACCGCGCGTGGTCGGGGTGTCGTCGTTCGGCCTCGGCGGAGCGGACGCGCACGTGGTCCTGTCCGACCGCGTACCGCAGGCCGCCCCCGCGCAGCGGCAGGGCGGTGGCGCGCCCGCCGATACGGAGGACCTGGTCGTCGTGGGCTGGAACACCCACCTGCCCGGCCTGGACGCCGCCCAGGTGCCCGCCTGGCTGGGCGGTGACGGCCCGCTCCCGGAGGCCGACTTCGGTACGCCGTACCCGCTGCCGTCTCCGCGCGAGGTGCGCATCCCGCCGCTGACGATGCGGCACATGGACGCCGCCCACCTGATGATGCTCCAGGCCCTCGGCCCGCTGCTGGACCAGCTCGGCGAGCCGGGCACCAGCCTGCGGCCCACCACGGCGGTGGTGGTCGGATCGACGCTGCCGACCACGCACAACACCCGGGCCGCGCTGCGGGTGCACGCCCGCGAGTGCGCCACCGCGTTCGACATCCTGCCCGACCCGGCGCAGGCGCGGACGCTGAGGGAGTACCTCACGAAGGGGATGGCGGAGGCGGCGGGGGTGATCCCCGGCGATCTGAACGAGGACGACTTCACCGGGGCCGTCTCCTGCATCCTCTCGGGCCGGGCCGCCAACTACTACGACTTCCGGGGCCTTGGCACCAGCGTCTACGCCCACCGGGACTCCGCGCACTCCGCGGTCGACCTGGCGCTGCGCCAGCTCCGCCACCGGGCCTGCGACCTCGCCCTCGTCGGCGCGGTGTGTCTGCGGCCGATCAGCGGCTGGGACCGCCACCTCGCCGGTCTGGTGCCGGAGGGCCGGTCCATCGCGGAAGGTGCCGCCGTCCTGGCGGTCACCCGGCGCTCCACCGCGCTGGAGCACAACCTGCCCGTCCTGGGCACGCTCTCCACCGAGATCGACGGCACCGGTCTGCGGCACCCGGCCACGCCCGCGCACTCCCTTCCCGTGCTGGCCGGTGCCGGACACACCTATTTGTCGCTGGACGCGCTGCTGACGGTCGTCAAGGGCGTTGTCACGGGCACGGACACCGTCGTGGCGCCCGCCGCCGCCGGATCGCCGCTCATCCAGTTCACCCGGCCGGGCGGCCCGCGTCACCCCGGCCCGGCGGAGGAAGCCGTACGCACCGAACCGACGCCCGCCGTGCCGGAACACGGCGAGGACTTCACCGGCCGCCGCCAGACCTTCCACCTCGTCCCGACGGACCCGCCGCAGGGAGATCCGGCCACACCGCCGATCCCGGCGGGCACCATCGTCATCACCGACGCCCCGGATCTCGCCGCCGCGGTCACCGGACCGGACATCGCCATCTGGTCGCCGCGGCCCGGCCTCGACGGCGCCATCCATGTGCCGCCCGAAGCGGCGCCCGGCGCCCTGACCGGTCTGCCGTTCATCCCGCGCCACATCCGGGTCCTCTCCCGGTTGCCTGCCCCCGGCGATGGCGGCGACGAGGCCGAGGCCACCCGGCTGGAAGACCTCCAGGACCTCACGTTCACCACACTCCAGGCGGCGTTGCCCGCGCTGCGCACCGGCGGCTCGCTCAGCGCGCTCCTGCTCGGCGCGGTGCCGGACGACCTGCCACCCCCGATGAGCGGGCTGTTCACCGGCCTCGTCCGCTCCGTACGGGCCGAGGTCCCGCAGTGCGGCGGGGTGACCCTGCTCAGCGACGCACCGGACGCCGCGACCGCCCTCGACCAGCTGGCACGGGCGGGCACCGCCCGGGTGCCGACGCACACGCTGGCCTGCCGAGGGGACGGCTGGTTCGCCCTGGCCGTCGCCGACGACCACGCGCCACCGCCCCCGGCGGGCGAGGCCTCGCTGCCGCCCGGCGCGGTCGTGGTGGCCTTCGGCGGCGCCCGGGGGATCACCCCCGAACTCCTCCACGCGATCGCCCGCACCAGCGACCGGCCCCATGTGTACGTCATCGGCCGCACCCCGCTGCCGGAAGCCGACGACACGCTGCCGCCACAGGCCGAGTTCATCGCCGCCGAACGCCGCGAACGCCCCGACGCGTCGGTGGGCGAGCTGCGCGCCCTCTACGAGAAGGCCCAGGCGCGCCGGGAAGTACGCGCCACCGTGCGGCGGCTGGCGGAAGTGTGCGGCCCGGACCGGGTCCACCACCGGGTGTGCGACGTCCTCGACGCCGAGCGCACCGCCGCCGTCCTCGGCGAGGTCATCGACCGGCACGGACAGATCGACGTGCTCATCAACACCGTCCTCGACCTGCGGTCACGGGCGCTGCACGCCAAGACCCTGACCGACTTCCGGGCGGTCCGGGCCACCAAGGCCACCGGCTACCGCAACCTCAAACGGGCCCTGGCCGGGCGCCCGCCCCGGATCTGGTGCAACTTCAGCACCCTGGCGACGCTCGCTCCCGCGCCCGGTGACATCGACTACTGCGCCGTCAACGAATACCTCGCGTACGCGAGCGCCTGGGCACAGCGGCACGGCCCGGACGGCCACCAGGAAGTCGCGGTCCTGTGGAGCGGCTGGCGGGAGGTCGGCGTCGCCAGCAGCGTCACCATGCGGGAAACCCTCAAGCGCAACCAGATGGACGCGTACATCAGCACCGCGCAAGGGTGCGCGCAGTTCCTCTCCGTCCTGACCCGGCCACCGGCGAGCGGGGTGGCGTTCTTCATCCGCGAGGAGGAACGCGTCCTGCTGGCCCGGCGCGGGATCAGCACGTACGGCTCCGCCTCCGGCGAGCTGCGGATCCCCGCCCCGGACGCGCCACCGCCCGCCCCGCCGGATCCGGCGCTGACCACGCCGCTGCTCGACGGTGTCCTCCACCGTGGTGAGAGCTGGGCCGTCTTCACCAAGACCTGGGATCCGAGCACCCTGGCCGAGCAGGACGGGCGGTGGATGCGCCACCACCGGGTCAACGGCGAGTACATGCTGCCCGGCACCTTCACCCTGGAGGCGGCGGCCGGAGCGGCCGCCGCCCTCTGCCCCGGCCTCGTGGTCACCGGGTTCCGTGGTCTGGTCTGCCGGGCGTCGATCACGGTCAGGCTCGCCGGGCCGCCGCGCACCGTCGCGGTGGAAGCCCGGGTCACGAGCCGGACAGGCGATCGCGCCGAGGTGGCGGTCCGGATGACGGCACACCGGATCGGCAAGAACGGCAAGGTGCTGCGCTTCAACGACCTGCTGTGCGAGACGACGGTCGTGCTGGCGGACTGCTTCCCCGCGCTCGCCGGACCCCCCGACTGCTCGTCCTACGCACCCGAACCCGACTTCGCGATGCCGGTCTACTCTCCCGACCCGCCGATCTCGCTCACCGGCCCGTTCGCCGGGACCAGCGACTACGCCCGTGGACCGGACGGGAACAGCGCCAGGTTCGGTCTGGACCACGAGGCCTGGGCTCCGGCCCTGGCCGGGATGACCGTACCGGCGATCCTGCTGGACGCCATGGTGCACTTGCTGTTGCTGCCACCGCCCGGCGACCACCCGCCCCTGGTCGGCCCGATGGCCGGTCTCGACGAGGTCGACCTCGGCGGGCCGGGCGACGACTGCCGGATCAGCGCGGAGAACCCGGACATCCGGCTGCACTGCGAGTTCGCCACCGGAGCCCTCACCGCGGTGTCCGGCGACGGCCGGGTGCTGGCCCGGATCAGCGGGGTCAGCGCACACGCCCTGGACCACAGCGGAGAACTGGTCCGGCCCCACGCTCCCCAGCCCCCCGTTTCGTGACAGCCGAGGAGACAGCGGTGTTGTGGCAGGACATCACGATCGCCGGAACCGGCGCGTGGATACCCCCCATCAAGCGCGAACACGAGCCATGGGACCGACCGGCCACCGGGCAGCCCTCCATGGCGGCGCTCAACGGATTCACCTCGGCCGCCGTCTCGGCGGACACCACGGCGGCCCAGATGGCGGCCCGCGCCGGACTCAAGGCGCTGCGCCACGCGGACGTGGCCGGGGCCGACTTGAGTCTGCTCGTGCACGCCAACTTCCAGGACGAGGACCACTACACGCCCGCGCCCTACCTGGTGCGGGTGCTCGGGGGAGCGCACACCACCGGGATCGAGCTGGGCGCCGCCAGCGACGGCGGAGCCGCCGCACTCGTCACCGCGGCCGAACACCTCACCGCCACACCGGACGCGAAAGCCGCGCTGGTCACGGCCGGTGCCCGGTTCCCGGACGAGCGGTGGGGACACGTCCGGGAGACCGGCTACGTGGCCGGTGACGCGGGCGCCGCCGCCGTCCTCACCCGGGGTACGGGCTTCGCCCGCCTGGTGGCGACCGCCCAGGCCATGGAACCTCAGCTGGAGGTGCTGACCCGGGCCAGGAAGGGGCACACCGGGGTCGGCCTCATCGAGGAGACCGGGCTCATGCCCCACATCGACGCGCTGCAACGGTCCACCCGCCGCTGCGTCGAGACCGTCCTCGACGAGAGCGGTGTGAAACCGGCGGACATCTCGCACGTGGTGCCCATCGCGATCGGGTCGGTCGTGCTCGACCTGGTGCTCTCCGGCTCACCGCTCGGCCTCCGTTCCGACGACACCAGCTGGACGTTCGGCCGCCACCTCGGCCACGCCGGTCCGTGCGACGTCCTGCTCGCCCTCGACCGGATGGTCCACTCCGGCGCGCTGCGGGCCGGGGAACGCGTCCTCGTCGTGAGTTTCGGGCTCGGCTTCCGCTGGACCACCGCCCTGCTCGAGATCACCCGCGATCCCGCCGCCGTGCCGTCGGCCGGTTGATCCGGTCGGGGTCCCCAACGGAATGAGGTTGTCCATGACAGACACAAGCACGGCGACCGCCGCGTCGGTTCCGCTCGCGCCGCGCGCCCTGCCGCTGCTGGGCCACGCGCTGCCCCTGCTCCGCGACCCGCTGGCGTTCATCATGTCCCTGTCCGGGTACCGCACGATGGTCCGGCTCCGGCTGGGCCCGAGTACCGCCGTGATGGTCTGCGACCCGGCCCTCACCCGGCAGGTGTTCCTCAACGACCGCGTCTTCGACAAGGGCGGCCCGATCTACGACCGGATCCGTGAGGTCATCGGCGACGGCCTGTCCACCTGCTCGTACGACCTGCACCGGCGGCAACGGCGGCTGTGCCAGCCGTCGTTCCACCCCACCCGGCTCGCCGGGTACGGGACGGTGTTCGCCCGGGCGGCCGACCTGAAGGCGGAGTCCTGGCGCGACGGCGACATCCTCGACGTCACCCAGGAAATGATGACCCTGACGACACGGGCCACCATGGAGACGATGTTCAGCAGCGCGCTTCCGGCGGAGACCATGCGGCGGGCCCTGGACGACACCGCCATCATCGTGAGCGCGTTCTTCCGCCGGATGATGACACCGGCCTTGCTGCGTCAGCTGCCGACTCCGCAGAAGCGGCGGTACGACCGTGCCCGCAACCGGCTGTCGGCCACCATCGAGCAGATCATCGCCGAGCGGCGGGCCGACCCGACCGACCACGCCGACCTGCTCTCCACCCTGGTCGCGGCGGTCGACGAGGAGAGCCAGGACGGCCAGAAGCAGCTGAGCGACACCGAATTGGCGGACGAGGCCCTCACGTTCTTCCTCGGCGGGATGGAGACCACGGCCATCACCCTGGCCTGGGCGCTGCACCTGCTCGCCACCAACCCGGACGTCCAGCACCGCCTCCAGGCCGAGACCGACGCCGTCCTGGCCGGGGGGAAGCCCGATCCCGCGCAGCTGCCCTCGCTCGGCCTGGCCGCCCGCGTGGTGACCGAGACGCTGCGGCTGTATCCGCCCGCCTGGATGATGACCCGCACCCTCCGGCAGGACGCCGAACTCGGCGGGGTACGGCTCAAGGGCGGCAGCACCCTCGTGCTCAGCCCGTATCTGCTGCACCGCCGGTCCGACCTCTACGACGAGCCCGACCGGTTCGACCCGGACCGCTGGGACGGCGCGCAGCCCGACCGGGCCACCTACATCCCGTTCGGCGCGGGCGCCCGCAAGTGCATCGGGGACCAGTTCGCCCTCACCGAGGCCATCCTGGCGCTGACCGCCATCGTCGCCCGCTGGGAGCTGACCCCCGTCGGCGACCAGCCGTTCCAGCCCAAGGTGGAGACCAGTCTGAGTTCGCGCGGGCTGCGCCTGCGGCTCAGCGAGCGGCGCACGGGCGGCGCCGACGGCGCCGGGTTGCACGCGGCCGCGCCGCGCTCCACCCCCGCCCAGCCATCCGCCCCGTCATCCACGCAGCCGGGCGCCGCCACCTGCCCGGTGAAGCACTCGGAGTGATGCCATGAAGCCTCACCTGAAGCCCCTCGTGAAGCAGCTCCTCAGCTCCCGGCGGGTCAGCCTGCCCGGTGCCGCCCCGGCCGACACCCTGCACGCTCCCTCCCGCCCGTATCCGAACGGGTGGTTCTGCCTGGCCTTCACCGACGAGGTGCGGCCCGGCTCCGTCACCACCCGTCCGCTCGCGGGCTCGGAGGTCGTCCTCTACCGGACGGCCAAGGGCGTGCTGCGCGCCGTACGGCCCCGGTGTCCGCATCTGGGCGCGCATCTCGGGGTCGGCGGCTCGGTCGAGGGCGAGGACATCGTCTGCCCCTTCCACCGGTTCGCGTTCGATCCGGCCGGTGTCTGTGTGCGTACGGGCTACGACAAGCCACCGCCGAAGGCGTCGTTGACGCAGTATCCGGTGTGCGAGGCCAACGGCTCGATCTATGTGTGGTGGCATGCCCTCGGCGTGCCACCGCAGTGGGAGGTCCCGGTCTTCCCCATGGACGACCGGCAGCCGTACAGCCACGACACGTTCGATATCGCCGGTCATCCGCAGGACGTCATCGAGAACGCCTTCGACTGGGGTCATCTCCCGGCGCTGCACGGCCTCCAGGGCCTCGACATCGAGGGCTCGCCGGTGGCCGGGGAACCCATCAGCACCGTCACCGCGACCGCTCGCGGCACCATGATGCGGGGGTTCCGCCAGTCCTACACGCTCACCGTGATCGGACTGGCCACCATCGCGGCGCGCACGGTCCTGCCCCTGGGCGCGGGCAACCTCTACGTGATGCTCCACGCCACCCCGACCAGCCCGGGACGCATCCAGCTGCGGTTCGGTACGAAGCTGGAGCTGAACGGTGTCCCCGGGGTGCCCGAGACGCTGGGGCGCGCGGCGGCGATGCCCGTCGCCCGGCTGCTGAGCGCCGTCCTCCAGCGGGTGGCGAGCGTCGACACCGGCGCGGACCTGCTGATGTGGCACCACCAGGAACACGTCGAGCAGCCCAAGCTCGCCAAGGGCGACGGCCCGATCGGCCGGTACCGGCACTGGGCGCAGCAGTTCTACACGCGGCCCACGGACGGCCTCGTGGCACCACGGCCTTCCCGGAACGAGGTGAGCCGCCCGGAGGTGTGACCGCCGGGCCGGGCCCGAAAGAGACCGGTACCGAAAGAGAGGCGACATGGCAGCGGAGGAGTACGGAACGCCCGGCGCCGGGCAGCGACTGGCGGTGCTCGGAGCGGGGGTGATGGGGACGGGCATCGCCGCTTTGGCGGTCGGTCACGGTGTCGCGGTGTCGCTGATCGACCTGGACCGGCGGCGGCTGGACGAGGCCCCGGCGAGCATCGGCCACCAGGTGCGGACGGCGCGGCTGATGGGCGCGCTGCCGGACGAGGCCGTCCCCGGCGCACTCGTCACCGGGCTGTCCCTCGCTGACCTGGTGACGGCCGGTGACACGGCCCCCAGCGCGGTGATCGAGGCGGTCACCGAGGACGCCGACACCAAGGCGAAGGTCCTCGCGGAGGTGTCCGAACTGGTCGCGCCGGGCACCCCCGTCATCTCCAACACCTCGTCGATACCCATCGACGAACTGGCCGGGATGACGGCACGGCCGGTGGATCTGATCGGCACCCACTTCATGAATCCGCCCTGTCTGATCCGGACGGTCGAGGTCATCCGGGGCACCCACACCGGCGAGGCCACCCTGGCGGCGGTGCGCGGACTGCTCGCCGTGCTGGGCCGCGAGCCGATCGTGGTCGACGACGCGCCCGGCTTCGTCACCAGCCGGATCCTCCACCCCATGATCAACGACGCGGTCCGGGTGGTGGCCGCGGGGACCGCGAGCGCCGAGTCCGTCGACCGGCTCATGCGGGGATGCCTGGGCCACCCGACGGGCCCGCTGCGCACCGCCGACCTCATCGGGCTGGACAACCTGGTCGACTCGCTGTGGGTGCTGCACAGCCGAACCGGCGACGAAGGGTGCCGCCCCTGCGACCTGCTGCTGGAGATGGTGCGGGACGGCCATCTCGGCCGCAAGAGCGGGCGCGGCTTCTACGACTATGAGGGAGAGCAGACATGACGACGTCATCCGACCCCATCGGCGCCCCCGGCACGGTCCAGGCGGACCTGCTGGGATTCCTGGCGAAGCGCACGGGGAAGACCTGGGCGACCGACGCGGACGTCTTCGGTTCCGGTGGGTTGTCCTCGCTCTTCGCCATGGAGCTGGTGGTGCACCTGGAGCGGACGTACGACATCGCCATCCGCGGCGCCGACCTGCGGATGGAGAACTTCCGCACCGTACGGGGCATGGTCGCGCTGGTCGAACGGCTCCGGCAGCCCGCCCCCGGCGGCTCCGGTGCGTGACGCCGTCGCCTCGGCGGCCTCGGCGGTCACCGAGCTGGTCGGCGACCGGGCCTCCGGCTGGGACCGGGCGGGACGGCTGCCCGAGGACGTCGTACGGAAGCTCGGCGCGGCCGGGCAGCTCACGGCCCAGCTCCCGGCGGCGTACGGCGGACTGGGGTGGAACAGCGCGGACAGTGGGGAGTTCACCGCGCATGTCGGCAGTCTGTGCGGCTCGTTGCGGAGCGTCATGACCTCGCAGGGCATGGCCGCGTGGATGGTCGAGCGGCTCGGTGACCCGGCGCAGGCGGCGGCCCTGCTACCACGGCTGACCTCGGGCGACACGGCGGCCGTGGCCTTCAGCGAACCACAGGCGGGCAGCGACCTGTCGGCCATCGCGGCCACCGCCACCGTCGACGGGGACACCCTGGTGCTCAGCGGGCGCAAGAAGTGGGTGACCGCCGCCGACTACGCCGATCTCCTCCTGGTCATCGCCCGGATGGGGGAGGACGGCGCCGTGGTGGTGGTACCGCGGACCGCCCCCGGGGTCCGGGTGCGGCCGGTGGCCGATCCGCTGGGCTGCCGGGCGGCCGGGCACGCGGACGTCCTGCTCGACGAGGTGCGGCTGCCGCTCGACAGCGTGCTGGGCGGCGGGCGGCAGCCGCTGCCGCTGCTCGTGACGACGGCCCTGGCCTACGGCCGCATCTCCGTCGCCTGGGGCTGTGTCGGCATCCTGCGGGCCTGTGTGGCGGCGGCCGCCGAACACGCCGCGTCCCGGCACCAGTTCGGCCGTCCGCTGGGGGAGCACCAGCTCGTCGCCCGCCATCTGGCCGACCTGTGGGCCGCCGAGCAGGTCGCCACCCGGGCCTGCGAGTACGCCAGCCGCTGCTGGGACGACAACGCCGCCGACCTGGCCACCGCCGTCGTGCTGGCGAAGTACGTCAGCGCCCAGCACGCGGCCCGGGGCGCGGCGGACGCGGTCCAGGTGCTCGCGTCGGCCGGGGCGCAGGACGGGCATGTCGTCGCGCGCGCGTACCGCGACGCCAAGCTCATGGAAATCATCGAGGGCAGCAACGAGGTGTGCCAGCTGATCCTGGCCGACGCCGCCACAAGGAGCCGCAGATGAGCGACACCGCCCCGGCGGTCCCGCCCGCGACCGTGAAGTGCCTGGTCTGGGACCTCGACAACACGCTCTGGCAGGGCACGTTGCTGGAGGACGAGAACGTCGTCCTGTCCGACGCGATCCGGGAGGTGATCACCGGCCTGGACGCGCGGGGCATCCTCCAGTCGGTGTGCAGCCGCAACGACCACGACTTCGCGTGGGCGCGGCTGGAGGCGCTCGGCGTCGCCGACTACTTCGTCGTGCCGGAGATCGGCTGGGGGCGCAAGTCGGACGCGGTGCGCCGGATCGCTGAGCGGTTGAACTTCGCTCCCGGCACCATCGCCTTCATCGACGACCAGCCGGCCGAGCGGGCCGAGGTCGCCTACCACCTCCCGGACGTGCGCTGCTATCCGGCGGAGGACGCCGCGACGCTGCTCGGCCTGCCCGAATTCAGCCCGAAGTCGGTGACCGTCGACTCGCGACGGCGCCGGACGATGTACCAGGCCGGGTTCCGGCGCACGGACGAGCAGGCCCGGTTCACCGGCTCGGACGAGGACTTCCTCCGTTCGCTGGACATGGTGATGCGCATCGGGCGGGCCACCGAGGACGAGCTGTCGCGGGTCGAGGAACTGACCCTGCGCACCAGCCAGATGAACGCGACCGGGGTGCACTACCCGGACGAGGCGCTGCGCGCGCTCCTCGCCGACCCCCGCCACGAGGTCCTGGTCACGACGCTGACCGACCGCTTCGGGCCGCACGGTGCGGTGGGGGTGCTGCTGCTCGAGAAGCACCCGGGGGCCTGGCACCTCAAACTGCTCGCCACCTCGTGCCGTGTGGTGGCGTTCGGCGCCGGAACGATCATCCTGAACTGGCTGGTCGACCAGGCCGCCCGGGCCGGTGTCCATCTCCTGGCCGACTTCCGCGCCACCGACCGCAACCGGATGATGGAGATCGCCTATCGGTTCGCCGGTTTCGACGAGCGGCCCTGCGACTGCCAGGGCCCGGTCCCGGGGAGTTCCGGCGAGGACGTCCAGCTGCTGCACCTCGCCGCCGAGCGCCGAGACGCCCCCGCCACGGCCCGGCTGATCGCTTGCGACCTCACCAGAAATTACTTTCCATCAGAAACTAGGTGACGTTGGTCTCGTTTGCCGACTTGGTGTGTGGGGCATCGGAGTTCGTTCCCTAGTGATAAGGCTTCGGCCGTCCGTAAACATAATCTAGGGAATTTCGGGCTCTCGTGGCACCATTGTGGGCGGAGGGGAGGCGAAGTTACGGTATTGGAGTCATTACATTGCCCGGCCGGGAAGAGCATTGTGGCCGGGGGCAATGGCGGAAATGGCTTCGAGAAAGGCATGTCCATTGCACGTGAAGGTATTAGGGCCCGTGCAGTTGATGTCCGGCAGCGGAACTCTCATGCGGGTGGAGACGCGCAAGCGGCGGGCACTTCTTTCCCTCCTGGCGCTGGACGCGAACCGGGTCGTATCCATGGAACGGCTGGTCAACGTGCTCTGGGAGGGCGCACCTCCCAAACACGCCCGCACCGTCGTGCACGGCCACATATCCGCGCTCAGACAGGCGCTCGGCCCCCGCGTGTCCATTGAGACGTGTTCTCCCGGATATGCGCTCACCATTGAAGCGGACCGCGTGGACGCGCACCGGTTCACGCAGCTGGTGGACGCCGCGTCCGAGCGAACCCAGGACATCGACGCCGTCGTTCTGCTGCGTGAGGCCCTGGCGTTATGGCGCGGACAGATTCTGACCGATGTGGCCGGATGCGGCTCCTGGCACGATCTCGCCATTCCCTGGGAAGACGCCCGCCTGAACGCGCTGGAAGCCCTGGCCGAGCGGCTACGGCACACCGGACGGCCCGCCGAGGCTGTGGCGGGCCTGCGGAGCGCCCTGGTCCAGCATCCGCTGCGCGAGACGCTGGCAGCGCAGCTGATGGCCTGCCTGCATGGGGCCGGGCGGCAGGTCGAAGCCCTGGACGTGTACGACACCGTACGGCGGCGCCTGGCCGATGAACTGGGGCTGTACCCGGGCCCCGAACTCCGCCAGGCGCACGCCGCGTTGCTGAGGCAGGACACCGCCACCCCGGCGCGCAGGCGCGCGGAAGCCGACTGGGCCCGCCACGCCGACCAGCGCTCGGACCGCTGCTGCCACGTGTCCTGCCGCCCGCCGAGCCAAGCGGCCGCACAGGGGCAGAGCGGTTCCCAAGCCGCCGCGTACTAGGGGCGCCGGTTCTAGGGGCGCCGGGCCAGCGCCAGCACGCTCAGGCCGAACATCAGGACACCCAGGGGCAGATGCACCGACGGGACGTGCGCGATGCCGAGCACGACCTGGACCGAGGCGAGTACGAGGAACCCTGACGCGTGCCAGACGGGCCGGGGCGAGCCGCCACCCGGCTTCCACGCCAGCACCGCCGCCAGTACGTACAGCATCGACGCCCCGTACATCACCCGGGCTCCGACGCTGTGCAGCGTCTCTCCGTAGGACGCGGTCAGCAGCAGTCCGGCGGACACCGCCTGAAGGAAGATGGTCAGGGTCTGCAGGGCGATCGCGATCCGCAGGAACGAAATGCCGCGCCGTGTGTTCGCCGTCGCCGTCACCTGAGTGGCCATGTCACCGTCTCCCTTTTCCGCCCTCGCCCGGGCAGTGGATCGATAAGGTCTCACCAGCCCGACGACGCGGGCCCGCGAAAGGTAAGGCGAGGGGCGGCCGGAACCATGTGCAGTGCCGGGACCAGCGCGGACGAGATCGCCGGAGCGCGACGTCAGCTCATCAATGTCGCCTACCGGTTGCTCGGTTCGCTGACCGAGGCCGAGGACGCCGTACAGGACGCCTACACCCGCTGGTACGGGCTGCCGCGAAGCCGCCAGGCGGAGATCCTGTCGCCCGGCGCCTGGCTGACGACGGTGACCAGCCGCATCTGCCTGGACCTGCTCGGCTCGGCGCGGGCCCGCCGGGAACGCTATGTCGGCGCGTGGCTGCCCGAGCCGCTGCCCGACCGCACCGAGCGGGACCACGCGGACCCCGCCGACCAGATCGTCCAGGACGAGTCGGTGGCCATGGCCTTCCTCGTCGTCCTGGAGTCGATGACGCCCGCCGAGCGGGTGGCGTTCGTCCTGCACGACGTCTTCCGGTACCCGTTCGCCGAGATCGCCCGCATCCTCGACCGGACCCCTGCCGCCTGCAAGCAGCTGGCGGCCTCCGCCCGGCGGCGGGTGAGCGCCACGCACACTCCGGCGACGGCGACGTCGACCGGCCAGGCCGACGTGGTGCGGCACGTCAAAGAGGCATGGGAGACCAAGGACATCGCATCCCTGGTCACCCTCCTCAACCCGGCCGCCGTGATGACCGCCGACGGCGGCGGCGTGGTCGGCACCGCCCCGCACCCGATCGAGGGCGGCGCGCGCATCGCCCAGTACATGCTCGCCATCGCCGACAAGGCCCCCGGGCTGGAACTCCTGGAGCGATCCGTCAACGGCGCGCCCGGCCTGGTGGCGCAGCGCGCCGGTGTCGTCATGACCGTGGCCTCGTTCGACATCTCCCATGGCCGCGTCACCCGGATCTGGGTGATCCGCAACCCGGAAAAGCTAGGCCCGTGGGCGGGCGCGGTGTGACGGGCACACCGGCGTGTGCCTGGGTGCGTGGCACCTAGGCGGCGTACGGCCTGGTTGGCGGTCGGTGGGGCGCCCAGACTCGAGCGAGCGGAGCGCTTCTGAGACACGACCGGGACGAAAGAGAAGAGCACACCACCATGACCGCACGACGACTCGCTGGCAAGGTCGCGCTGATCACCGGCGCGACGGGCGGAATCGGCGCGGCGACCGCCGAGCTGTTCGCCCGCGAAGGCGCGCGCCTGATCATCACCGATGTGGCCCAAGAACCCCTCGGCGCCCTGGCGCTACGGATCGAGGAGACCGGCGGGGAGGTGGTCACCGCGGTGCTGGACGTCTCCTCCGCCTTGGAATGGGACGACGTGATCAGCACCGTGCGCGAGCGGTTCGGCACGCTGGACGTTCTCGTCAACCTCGCGGGCATCGTGGACTGGCCGGGCATCGAGGACACACGGGAAGACCTGTGGGACCGGGTCATCGACATCAACCAGAAGGGGACCTGGCTCGGGATGAGGGCTGCCATGCCCCTGCTCCGCGCCACCGGCGACGCCTCGGTGATCAACACCTCGTCCGTTCTGGGGATCGTGGGCAGTGGAGCAGCCGCCGCCTACCAGGCGTCCAAGGGCGCTGTGCGCCTGCTGAGCAAGACCGCCGCCGTCGAGTACGCCCGTCAGGGCGTACGGGTCAACTCCATCCATCCCGGTGTCATCGCCACCCCCATGATCCAGGAGCTCTTGGAGGAGCAGGGCGACCAGCAACCGGACATCGTGCGCACCCCCATGCGCCGTGCGGGCCGCGCCGAGGAGGTCGCCTCGGCCATGCTCTTCCTCGCGAGCGACGAGTCCTCGTTCGTCACCGGCTCCGAGCTGGTGGTCGACGGCGGCCTCACCGCCCACTGACCCCTGGGTGGCGGGTGACAGGTGGCGGAGGCGATCGCGTTACGGTGTGGAGCTGACAGCCAGGGGTGAGGGCCTCGTGTCATGCGGCAAGCGGCCGAGTGTTCGTCTTCGGGCTTCGGCGTTCAACACGATTCAAGAGGGAACCAGTGCGAAAGATCATCCTTGACTGCGACCCGGGGCACGACGACGCGATCGCCATGCTCCTGGCGCACGGCAACCCCGACGTCGAGCTGGTCGCCGTCACCACCGTCGTCGGGAACCAGACGCTGGAGAAGGTCACCCGCAACGCCCTCTCGGTCGCCCGTATCGCGGACATCACCGGCGTCCCGTTCGCCGCGGGCTGTCCCCGCCCGCTGGTGCGCACCGTCGAGACCGCCGCCGATATCCACGGCGAGAGCGGGATCGACGGCCCCGCGATGCCCGAGCCCACCCTGTCCCTGGACCCCCGCCACGCCGTCGATCTCATCATCGACACCGTGATGGCGCATGAGCCCGGCGAGATCACCATCGTTCCCACCGCGGGGCTGACGAACATCGCGCTGGCCGTGCGCAAGGAGCCCCGTATCGCCCAGCGGGTGCGCGAGGTCGTCCTGATGGGCGGCGGGTACCACACGGGCAACTGGAGCCCCGTCGCCGAGTTCAACATCAAGATCGACCCCGAGGCCGCCCACATCGTCTTCAACGAGAGCTGGCCGGTCACCATGGTCGGGCTCGACCTCACCCACCAGGCCCTCGCCACGCCGGAGGTCACCGACCGCATCGCCCGGGTGGGCACCGCCCCCGCCACCTTCGTCAACGAGCTGCTGGACTTCTTCGGAGCCATGTACCTCAAGGAACAGGGCTTCGACCACCCCCCGGTGCACGACCCGTGCGCCGTCGCGTACGTCATCGACCCCACCGTCATGACGGTCCGCAAGGCCCCCGTGGACGTCGAACTGACCGGCAACCTCACGCTCGGCATGACGGTCACCGACCTCCGCGCGCCCGCGCCCGACGACTGCCGCACCCAGGTCGCGGTCACCCTCGACCACCAGCGCTTCTGGGACCTGATCGTGGACGCCCTCGAGCGGATCGGTGACGTACGCGCATGAACACCCCCTCCACCGAACCGGACCTCGCCCCGGCGCCCGCGACAGGCGGCACAGGACCCGTCCGGATCTGGGTCCTGGTCACCGCGCTCCTGACGGCCTGCTTCGCCTTCCAGCTCAACGCGAGCATGCTCAGCCCCGCCCTGAAGAACATCGAGGACTCCCTCGGGGCGACTTCGGCCGAAGTCGGCCTGACCCAGACCGCGTTCTTCACCTCGGCGGCCCTCTTCTCACTCTTCCTGCCCCGCCTGGGCGACCTCATCGGCCGACGCCGGGTCCTGGCCGGAATGCTGGCGCTCATGGTCGTCGGCTGTGTGATGGCCGCGCTCGCCGAGAGCGTCCCCGTGCTCTTCGCGGGCCGCGTCATCCAAGGCGTGTCCGGACCCACCGTGCCGCTCTGCCTGATCATGCTGCGCAACGAAGTCCACGAACCGAAGAAGTACGGCACCCTCCTCGGCGTCATCACCGCCGTCAACGGCGGCATCGCCGGAGTCGACTCCCTCGCGGGCGGATACCTCGCCGACCACCACGGCTTCCCGTCCATCTTCTGGACCATGGCCGCCGTCGCCGCACTCGCCACCGTCCTGGTCGCCACGCTCACCCCCGAGTCGGTCGCCACCAAGGCCGCCGATACCGAAAGCCGCATGGACTGGCCCGGAGTCGCCCTCCTGGTCGTCTCGGTCGGGGCGGCCCTGATCGCTCTGAACGAGGCCGGGAAGCTCGGCGGCGCCAACTGGCCGCTCGTCGCCGCCCTGTTCGCCGTCACCGCCATCGCCTTCGCCCTGTTCTGGCGCACCGAGGGCCGCAGCGGCCACCCCCTGGTCGCCACCCACCACCTCAGGCAGCGCTCCACCTGGGCCCTGCTGCTGACCACCGTGCTCACCATGACGGGCGTGTTCGCCGTCATGAACGGCATGGTCCCCGCCTTCGCCCAGGACGCACGGACCGGCTTCGGCATGACCGCAGAACAGTCCGCCTGGTGGACCCTGATCCCGTACGCGCTCGCGGGCCTGGCCATGGGCCCGCTCGCCGGCCGCCTCGCCGCCACCCATGGCTACGGCCGCATCCTGCGCCTCGGCCTCATCGGCTCGGCCGCCACCCTCGTGCTGATGCTCCTCACCCTGCGGGCCGACTCCCGCCCGCTCCTCCTGGCGGCGTCGGTCCTCATCGGCATCACCTACGCGGGCGTCGGCAACATCGTCCTCAACGGGCTCGGCATCGTGCTGTCCCCGAAGGAGAACCCCGGCTTCCTGCCGGGACTGAACGCGGGCGCCTTCAACCTCGGCGCGGGCCTCAGCTTCGCCCTCGTCTACGCCGCGCAGACCGCCGCCCAGCCCGCCGACAAGACGTCCACCACCGGCTACGGCGCGGGCATCATCACGGGAGCCGTCCTCATCGCCGCGGCCTTCGTGACGTCCTTCCTCATCCCCAAGCCGGTGGCGGCGGAAGCGACGGACTGAACACCCCGCGCCCGGTGTCAGTCCCGCCCCCGGCCGGTCAGGGCGGCCGAGGTGGCGCGGGCGAAGGCGTCCGGATTGTCCAGCATGATGTTGTGTCCGCAGTCCGGGACCGGGACGACGGCCACCCCCGCCGCGGCGAGCGCGTCCGCGCCGGGGAGCGGGCCGTCGGCCTCGGGCAGCAGATAGGCGCGCGGAACCTTCAGGTCCAGCAGGAGTTCGCGCATGGTCGGGACGGTGCCTCGGGTGAGGTTGACCGCGCTGCGGTGCAGGCCCTCACGGCCCGCGAGGCGCATCGTGGACCACCAGTGGGGCCCGACCCGGTCGCGGACCTCCTCCCAGCCACCGGCCAGGAACTCCGCCTCGGAGTACGCGGCGATGCCACTGCTGCCACCGGAACCGGACACGCGCGGAATCGGGTCGAGGTTGGCGTCCACCAGCACCAGGCGGGAGACCAGGTGGGGGTGGCGGGCGGCCAGGACGATGGCCACCGAGCCGCCCATGCTGTGGGCGATCACCTCCGCACCGGTGACCCGCGCGGCGCCCAGCGCCTCGGCGAGGGCGTCGGCGTGCTCCTCCAGGGTGTAGCCGAAACTGGTCGGGCGGTCGCTGATGCCATGACCGAGCAGGTCGATCAGCAGCGAACGGTGCCCGGCCAGCAGCGGGTGAAGGGCGATCTCGGCGAAGTAGGCGGGTGACGTGGCGCCCAGACCATGGACGTAGACGCGGGAGGGTTCCCGCCCCGGCAGCTCGACCCAGCGGATCTGGTCACCCTCGGTCGTCACAGCGGCGTTACGCACAGTCCGGCTCCCCTGTCATCACATCGGTGGAGAGATGAGAGTAAACGCCGGAAGCCGAGGCCATGTCAGCTTTCGCGCAATCCCGCCCCTCACGACGTGGCGGCCTCCATCGCCGCTGCTCCGTGGCACGCCGTACGCTCGGGATCACGGAACAGCGGCCGTGGTCGGAGGAACGATGTCAGGCGCGTGTTGCGCCCCCTCCTCAGGGGGCGACGAGGAGATCCCCGAGCCGTCCGCCGCGCCGGCCCGGGCCCCGGAGCGGGACCGGGCGCAGTGGCTGCGCGCCATGTCGCGCATCCCCGGAGGCACGTATCTGATGGGCGGCGAGGACGCCGACGCGTTTCCCGAGGACGGGGAGGGCCCGGTGCGGGAGGTGCGGCTGTCGCCGTTCCTCATCGACGCCACGGCCGTCACCAACCGGCAGTTCGCCGCGTTCGTACGCGGCACCGGCTACCGGACCGACGCCGAGCGCCACGGCTGGTCCTTCGTGTTCTACGCGGCCGTCCACCCCGACGCCCGGCGCATGGTGCGCGACGCCACGGTGGCGCAGGCGCCCTGGTGGCTCGGGGTCGACGGGGCGTGCTGGCAGGCCCCTTACGGGCCGGGGTCGTCGTGGACCGAGCTGGCGAACCACCCCGTCGTCCACGTCTCCTGGCGCGACGCCTCCGCCTACGCGGCATGGGCGGGCAAGCGCCTGCCCACGGAGGCGGAGTGGGAGAGGGCGGCGCGTGGCGGACTGGAGCGCTCCCGCTTCCCCTGGGGGAATGAGCTGCAGCCCCGGGGACAGCACCGCTGCAACATCTGGCAGGGGAAGTTCCCACAGGTCAACACGGGCGAGGACGGATACCTGGGGACCGCGCCGGTCAAGGCGTACCGAGCCAACAACTTCGGCCTGTACAACACCTCGGGCAATGTGTGGGAGTGGTGTTCCGACTGGTGGAGCACCACCTGGCACGCGGCCGACCGCCCGGAGACCCGCGAGGACCCGGCCGGGCCTCCCGCCGGGGAGGCGAAGGTGATCCGCGGCGGCTCCTATCTGTGCCACGCGTCGTACTGCAACCGCTACCGCGTCGCCGCGCGCACCTCCAACACACCCGACAGCAGCACCGGCCACATGGGGTTCCGCTGCGCGGCTGACCTGCCCCGAAACCCCTGAGAAACGGCCCTCCGTGGGCCCGTGGGCGGGGCGTGCGGTGGTTGACACAGGCAACGGGAGAGGGTGAGACTGACGCCCAGATTACTGGTAATACCAGTTAACCCTGACTCGGAGCGTCCTGGATGACCAACGTCTCCCCGCAGCCGCCGTCCGCGAGCGGGACCTTCCAAGGCACCATCGGCACCACCTACGAGGAGTCCACTCCGTGGTGGCCCGAGCAGCAGGCGCCTCCCGAAGACACCCCCAACGTCGTGGTCATCGTGCTCGACGACGTCGGCTTCTCCGACCTCGGCTGTTTCGGCTCGGACATCGACACCCCGGCCATGGACGCCCTCGCCACCGGCGGCCTGCGCTACGCGAACTTCCACACCACCACGCTGTGTTCGCCGACCCGTGCCTCCCTGCTCACCGGCCGGAACCACCACTCCGTCGGTATGCGCATGCTGTCCAACTTCGACACCGGCTTCCCCAGCGGCCGGGGCCGGATCACCACGGCCGCCGCGACCCTGCCCGAGGTGCTGCGCGACACCGGCTTCAACACCATGGCCGTGGGCAAGTGGCATCTGGCGCCGATGGAGCAGACCACCCCGTCCGGGCCGTACACCCAGTGGCCGTTGTCGCGCGGGTTCGAGCGCTACTACGGGTTCCTGGAAGCCGAGACGGACAGCTTCTATCCGGAGCTGTTCTACGACAACCACGCCGTGGATCCGCCGAAGACCCCGGAAGAGGGCTACCACCTCAGCGAGGACCTGGTCGACCGGGCGATCGACTTCGTCCGCGACCAGACGTCCGTCACTCCGGAGAAGCCCTTCTTCCTGTACATGGCGCTGGGCGCGGCCCACGCCCCGCACCAGGCTCCCCAGGAATACCTGGACAAGTACCGGGGCCGGTTCGACCACGGCTGGGACGCGGAGCGCGCCACCCGGCACGCCCGCCAGATCGAACGCGGCATCCTGCCACCCGGCACCGAACTGGCGCCGCGCAACCCCGGGGTCGTCCCCTTCGACGAGCTGTCGGACGACGAGAAGAAGCTGTCCGTGCGCCTCCAGGAGGCGTATGCGGCGATGGTCGACCACACCGACCACCACATCGGGCGGCTGATGGAGTTCCTGGAGCGGATAGGTCAGCTGGAGAACACCATCACCATCCTGCTCTCGGACAACGGGGCCAGCCAGGAGGGCGGGCAGAAGGGTTCCCTCAACCCCACCGCCTTCCAGAACGGCATCTCCGAGGTCTTCGAGGAGATGGTCGCGCGGATCGACGACATCGGCACCACCCGCGCGCACGCCAACTACCCCTGGGGCTGGGCGCAGGCGGGCAACACACCGTTCAAGCGCTACAAGCAGAACACCCACGAGGGCGGTGTCCGCTGCCCGCTCATCGTGAACTGGCCCCGGGGGCTGCCGCACACCGGCGAGGTCAGGCAGCAGTTCCACCATGTCACCGACATCGTCCCGACCCTCTTCGAGGTGCTCGGCGTGCGGTCTCCCGAGGTCTACAACGGCATCCCGCAACTGCCGGTCCACGGCACCAGCATGGCGTACACTTTCGGCTCGCCGACCGCGCCGACGCGCAAGGAAGCCCAGTACTTCGAGATGTTCGGGCACCGCGCGATCTGGCACGACGGCTGGAAGGCCGTCGCCTTCCACCAGCGCGGGACGTCCTTCGACGAGGACCAGTGGGAGCTGTACCACCACGACACCGACTTCTCGGAATGCCACGACCTGGCGCGGGAGCGGCCCGAGCAACTGGAGAAGATGCTCGCCCGGTTCTGGGTGGAGGCGGGGAAGTACGATGTGCTGCCGCTGGACGACCAGGGGTTCGCGTACCGGGCGAAGATTCCGCGCCCCGGCTCACCGCGCCTGCGCACCACCTTCACCTACTACCCCGGTATGGCCCATCTGCCCATCGCCGCGGTGCCACCCGTGATGAACCGCGCGCACCGCATCACCGCGTACGTCGACCGGGCCGTCCCGTTGGACGAGGGTGTCCTGGTGTCCCTGGGCAGCATCAGCAGCGGATACGTGCTGTATGTGAAGGACAACCGGCTGGTCTACGAGTACAACTTCCTCGGCACCCGGTACACGGTCACCTCGACCGAGGAACTTCCCACCGGACCGGCCGAGTTGGCCTTCGAGTTCGTCAAGACCGGTGATATGCGGGGCGTCGGCCACCTCTTCGTGTCGGGCAGGCCGGTCGGCAGCGAGGAGATTCCGCGGGTCCTGCCGCACTTCCTGGGGTGGCAGGGCCTCGACGTCGGCCGGGACACCCTGTCGCCCTCCTCGCCCAGCTACGAGGGCGAGTTCGCGTTCACCGGGGCCTTCGAGAAGGTCGTGTTCACGGTCGCGCCGGACGAAGAGGGCACGGAGCCCTTCGAGCGCGTCGACTGACGGGCCCGCCAAAAGGGGGCGCGACGGCCATGGTGGCCATCGCGCCCCCTTTTAATTGGGCGGCGTAGTACGTCAGTTGGGCGGGGTAAAGCGTCCGTCGATCGCCGTCCAGCCTCCGTCCACGAACAGCTGGCTCCCCGTGACGAACGACGACGCGTCCGACGCCAGGTAGACCACGGCACCGGCCAGCTCATCCGGCCGGGACCAGCGGCCCAGGGCGCTCTTGTTCGCATAGGCCTCCGACCACTCCGGTACGGCCCTGATCTGCGCGGTCAGCGGTGTCTCCACGACACCCGGGGCGATGGTGTTCACCCGCACGCCCGACGGGCCCAGCTCGGCCGCCGCGGTGCGCAGCATCTGGACGAGACCGGCCTTGGTGGCCGCGTACACCCCCTGCCCCGGCTCGACGGCCACCGCGCGGATCGAGCTGAAGCCGATGATGCTTCCGCTGCCGCGCTCCGCCATGCCACGGCCGAACGCCCGCACCAGGTCGAAGGAGGCGCGCAGATTGAGCGCCACGACCCGCTCGAACTCCTCCGCCGTGTAGTCGAGCAGCGGCTTGCGCACGTTCGTCGCGGCGGTGAAGACGAGCACGTCGACATCGCCCAGCTCCTCGGCGGCCCGCGTGATCGCCTCGCCGTCGAGCACATCGAGGGCGTACGGGACCAGGTCCGGCCCCATCGACGCGGACTCCTCGGCCGCCGTCAGGTCACGGTCGGCGCATACGACGGTGGCGCCGTGCGCCGCCAGCGCCAGGGCGCTCTCGCGGCCGATTCCGCTGCCCGCGCCCACCACGACGGCCCGGCGGCCGTCGAGCCTGAACAGGCGGGAGTACGCGGCCGCCGCATCGGTGTGGTTCTGTGCTGCTCGCATGTGGTCCTCACGGCTTCGTTGTCGTCGGGCGGATCACTGCCATACGGGTCACGGTCAGCTCTTCGATGGCGAACCGCGGGCCCTCCCGTCCGGCTCCGGAGTCCTTCACACCGCCGTACGGCATGACGTCGGACCGGAAACCGGGCACCTCGTTGACGACCACTCCGCCCACCTCCAGGCGGTCGAGAGCGGTGAACGCGGTGTCCAGGGCACTGGTGTAGACGCTCGCGTGCAGCCCGTAGCGCGAGTCGTTGACCAGGTCGAAGGCCGTCTCCAGATCGGGGACGGACCGCACCGCCACCACGGGGCCGAAGACTTCCTCGTCCCAGACGGCCAGCGCGCGGTCCGCGTCGAGCAGCACGGTGGGCTCGATCACCCCGTCGGTGACCCTGCCCCCGGCCACCAGCGACGCCCCCGCCTGCACCGCCTCGTCCAGCCACGCGCACACCCGCTCGGTCGACCGTGTGTCGATGAGCGCCGAGACGCGCGTCGCCGGATCGCGGGGATCGCCCATGGCCACCTGCGCCACCCGCTCCGTCAGCCGGGCCACGAACTCCTCCCGCACGGCGTCCACCACGATGACCCGCTGCACGCTGATGCACGCCTGGCCCGACGCGTAGTAGCCGCCGCGCACCACCGCGTCGGCGGCGGCGTCGAGGTCGGCGTCGGCGGCCACCACCAGGGCGGCGTTGGAGCCGAGTTCGAGCAGCACCTTGGTGGGCGCCGCGTCGCGGGCGATCCGGTGGCCCACGGCGGCGGAACCGGTGAAGGACACCGCCCCGATCCGCCGGTCGGTGGTCAGCGCGACGCCCACCTCGGGGCCTCCGGTCACCAGCTGCACCGCGGCCTGCGGCGCGTCGTGGGCGCGCAGCGCCTCGCGGAGGAGGTGCACCAGCCACAGGGTGGCCAGCGGTGTCTGCGGGGCGGGCTTGGCGATGACCGGGCACCCGGCGGCCAGCGATGGCGCGATCTTGTGCGCGGCGAGCAGCAGCGGGTAGTTGAAGCCCGAGATGCCCACCACCACGCCGATGGGCTTGCGGGTCCAGAAGCCGAGCAGCCCCTCACCCGACGGCAGCAGGTCCAGCGGTACCGTCTCCCCGTGCAGCCGGGCCACTTCCTCGGCGGCCGTCAGCAGGGTCAGCAGGGTGCGGTCCACCTCGACCCGGCAGTCGACCAGCGGCTTGCCGGTCTCCAGGACCAGCAGCCGCTCGAAGTCAGCGCGCCGGGCGGCGACGGCCTCGTGCGTGGCGAGCAGCGCGGCTCTGCGGGTGTGCGAGGGGAGCCGTCCGACCCGGTCGCGGACCGCGAGGGCCGCGTCCACCGCCTGCTGCGCCAGGCCGGTGTCCCCGACGGGGGCGTGGGCGACGAGTGTGCCGTCGTAGGGGAAGCGGACGTCCTCGGCGGCGGGCGCCGCTACCCACTGGTCCCCGATGGGAAGGCCCTCGGGAAACTCGTCGACGACGGAGCTTCCGGCTACGACGGAGTCTCCGGCGCGGTTGACGTGGACGGTCACGGTCGGTCCTCCCGGTTGAGATCGGCCGCCGACACTCCGGACAGTGCCTTGGCCAGGGTCGGAACGGCGGCGATCAGCCTGCGTGTGTAGGGGTGCCGCGGTTCCTCGTACACCTGCTCCGTGGCCCCGGTCTCCACGATCCGTCCGTCGTGCATGACGGCGACCCGGTCGCACACATGGCGGACGACGGACAGGTCGTGGGAGACGAAGACCAGGGTGAGGGACAGCTCGTCGACGAGGTCGGCGATGAGGTTGAGCACCTGGGCCCGTACGGACACGTCCAGGGCGCTCACCGGCTCGTCGGCCACGATGACCTTCGGACGCGGGGCGAGGGCGCGCGCGATCGAGATGCGCTGCCGCTGGCCGCCGGAGAACTGGTGCGGATAGCGGTCCGCCGCGTCGGCGCGCAGGCCGACGGCCTCCAGCAGCTCGGCCACCCGCTCCCGGCGGTTCCCGTGTCCCTGCGCGACGAGCGGCTCGGCCACGATGTCGCCGACGCGCATGCGCGGGTCCAGCGAACTCATCGGGTCCTGGAACACGAGCTGGAGCCGTTCACGGACGAACTTCAGCTGTCTCTCCCGGAGCCCGGTGATGTCCCGGCCGTCGATCGCGACGCTGCCGCTGGTGGGGCGGTCGAGCCCGGCCAGGATCCGCAGCAGGGTCGACTTGCCGCACCCCGACTCGCCCACGATGCCGAACCGCTGTCCCTGGGGGATGTCGAAGCTGACGCCGCGCAGGGCGTGCACCGGCGGGCTGGGGCGGCGCAGCGAGGTGCGGGGCCGCCGGTAGTCGCGGGTGACGTCGCGTACGGAGATGGCGTCCACGGCGCCGGGCTGTGACCCGGGGGCGAGGGGAGCGGTGATCGGCTGCTCAGCCACGACCGGCCTCCTGTTTCGTAGGTGCGTCGCTCCCGGGCACCGGGTGGAAACAGGCGTAGCCGGAGTCCGGCCCGGTCGAAATCCAGTCCGGCCGGGTGGCGCACACCTCGGTCGCCTGCGGGCATCGGTTCCGGAAGACACACCCGGCCGGGAACTGCCCCGCCGGGGGAACCGACCCGCCGATGGTGATCAGGCGGCCGCGTTCGTCGACGGTGGTCAGGTCGGACGCGCCGATGAGGCCCTGGGTGTAGCGGTGCCGGGGGCGGGTGAACACCTCCCGGACCGGGCCGGACTCGACCACCCGCCCGCCGTACATGACCAGCACCCGTTCGCAGGCGGTGGCCACCACGGCCAGGTCGTGGGTGATGAAGAGCATGGCCGATCTGCGGTCCTGGACACCCCGCACGATCAGGTCGAGGACCCGGGCCTGCACGGTGACGTCGAGCGCGGTGGTGGGTTCGTCGCAGACCAGGAGCGCCGGGTCGTTCGCGAGGGCGATGGCCAGCACCACCCGCTGCCGCTGGCCGCCGGAGAACTGGTGCGGGTAGGCGTGCGCGGCGGCCTGGGGGTCGGGCAGCCCCACCTGGGCGAGCAGTTCCACGGCGGCGGCGCGGGCGGACGCGCGGTCGGGCCTGGTCCGGTGGATGAGCAGCACCTCGGCGATCTGCCGCCCCACCCTCATCGTGGGGTTGAGGGCGGTCATGGGCTCCTGGAAGACCATGGCGATCTCCTTGCCCCGCACCCGGGACATCCGCGCCTCGTCGGCGCCCACCAGATCGTGGCCGACTCCGGCGAGCCGCACCGAACCCGTGGCCCGCAGCTCCTCGGGGAGCAGGCCCATGACGCTCAGCGCGGTCAGCGACTTGCCCGATCCCGACTCGCCGATCAGGCCGACCCGCTCACCGGCGCGGATGGTGAAGCCGACGTCTTCGACGAGCTTGCGGCCGCCCACCGCCACGTCCAGGTTCCGTACGGCCAGCACGTCGTCGGGTCCGGGCTCGAACCCGGGATCCGATCCGGAGAGGGGTCCGGGGGCCGGTGCCGCCTCGGGTGCCGGGGTCATCGGCGGTCCTCCAGCTTGGGGTCGAAACGGTCCCGCAGGCCGTCGCCGAGCAGGTTGAATCCGAGCACCGCCACCGCGATGGCGATGCCCGGGAAGACGGCGAGCCGGGGCGCCAGCGACAGCAGCTCCTGGCTCTCCTGCAGCATCCGGCCCCAGGAGGGGGTGGGCGGCGGGGTGCCGAAGCCCAGGAAGGACAGCGCGGCCTCGGCGAGTACGGCGATGGCGAAACCGACCGACGCCTGCACGATGATGAGGCTGCTGACGTTGGGCAGGACATGCCGCACCCCGATCGCGAACGGCCCGCGGCCCGCCGCGCGCGCGGCGATGACGTACTCCGTCTTCATCACCTGCAGCGTGCCGCCACGGATCAGCCGGGCGAAGTTGGGGATGGACGCGATACCGATCGCGATCATCGCCACCAGCGTGCCCGCGCCGTACACCGCGGCGAACATGATGGCCAGCAGCAGCGCCGGGAAGGCGAGCAGCAGGTCGTTGCCGCGCATCAGCAGCTCGCCGAACCAGCGGGGCGCCATCCCGGCGACGATGCCCAGCGGCACCCCGATCAGGGCGGCGACCCCGACCGCCACGAAGCCGACGAACAGCGTGGTGCGCGAGCCGATCAGGATCTGGCTGAACACATCGCGGCCGAACTTGTCCGTGCCGAACCAGTACTCCGGCGACGGCTCCCGCAACCGCACCGCGGGATTCACCAGGGTCGGGTCGTGCGGGGTCCACACGAAGGACAGCAGCGCCATGCCGATCACGACCGCGACGATGACACCACCCACCAGGAGGCTGCCCGTCACCGGGCGGCGCCGACGACGGCCGCCCGGCGCCGAAGCGACAACGATCTCCGTGTCCGCAGCACTCATGACGCACGCTCCCTGAGCCGCGGGTCGATCACCAGATACACCATGTCCACCAGGAAGTTCACGAGCAGCACCGCCATTGCGATGATCATGACCACGTCCTGCACCACCACCAGGTCCCGGTTGGCCACGCTGTCCAGCAGCAGGCTGCCGAGCCCGGGGATGACGAAGACCCGTTCGATGACGACGGAGCCCACCAGCAGCGTGGCGAGCTGCAGCGCCAGGACGGTGACCACGGGCACCGCCGCGTTCCGCAGTCCGTGCCGCAGCAGGGCCCGCGTCGGGCGCAGCCCCTTGGCACGGGCGGTGCGCAGATAGTCCTCCCGGAGGACGTCGAGCACGGCGCTGCGGACATAGCGGGTGAGGACCGCCGCCTGCACCAGTCCGAGGGAGAGCGCGGGCATCGCCAGCTGTTTGAGGAACAGGACCGGATCCTGCACCGGGGGTGTCCAGCCGTTCGCGGGCAGCCAGCCGAGCCCCACCGCGAACACGGTTATCAGGAGGATGCCCGCGAGGAACGCCGGGACGGCCACGCCGACTTGGGACACGGCCGAGAGAAGGAGCCCGGAGGCCTTGCGGTGCCGCACCGCCATGAGCGTGCCCATGGGGACCGCCAGGACGCAGGCGAGCGCCATCCCGGTGCCGACGAGCCACAGGGTGACCTGGAGGCGGTCGGCGATCTGCGGGCCGATCGGCGCCTGTGAGATGTACGAGTTCCCCGGGTCGAGCGTCACCAGCCCGTGGACCCAGCTCAGATACTGCTCCACGAGCGGCCGGTCCAGCCCGAACTGCTCGCGCAGTTGCGCCACCGCCGTGTCCGACGCGCTGGTGCCGAGGGCGACGCGGGCCGGATCCCCCGGCAGCACCGCCATGAACGCGAACACCACCACGGAGCTGACGACCAGGCTGGCCAGGAGGATCGCGAGCCGCTGCAGAAGACGGACGGTCATCGGCCTAGTCCACCTTTCCTGACCGGCCCAGGCCGGTGAGATCCAGTGACTCGGACACGGAGTTCACGGGAAGGCCGGTGATGCTCTTGTCCGCCACCATCAGGTTCGGCAGCAGGAACAGCCAGTCGGCCGCGGCGTCCCGGGACAGCAGCCGGGCGGCCGCCCGCATGGAGGTGATCTGCTCCCGCTGCGAGCCCTGGTCCGCCTTCTTCAGCAACGCCTGGAACTCGGGGTTGTCGTAGCGGGTGTAGGCGGTCTTCGCCCCGAACACCGTCTGCATGTCCCGGGGCTCCACATGGCCGATGATGGACATGTCGTAGTCGGCGTTCTTGAACACGGTGGTCAGCCAGGCGGCGGGGAACTCCAGCTGGTCGAGCTTGACCTTGAACCCGGCCTGTTCGAGCTGGCTCTTGACCACGGTGCCGCACGCGGTGGCGTACGGCAGCGTCGGCAGCCGAAGCCGCAGCGTATGGCCCGCCTGGCCGGACTCCTTCAGGAGCTTCTTCGCCTTGTCGCGGTCGTACGGATAGTCGTCGGTGCGGTTCTGGTACCACGGGTCGGTCGGCGGGACCATGCTGCCGATGAGCTTGCCGCGGCCTCCCCAGCAGGTGTCCATCAGCGCCTTGTGGTCGATGGCGTAGCGGACGGCCTGGCGGGCCTTCGGGTTCTTCATCGGGCCCGAGCCGTTGTTGAGGGAGAGGACCACCTCGCCGTTGGTCGTGCCCTCGATGACCTTGTACTTCGGGTTGTTCTGGAAGCGGTACAGGGAATCCGGGGACTGCATCTGGCCGATCACATTGATCGTGCCCGTGAGCAGCGCGTTGTTCATGGCCGTCGGATCCTTGAAGTACTTCAGGGTGACCGACGCGAAGTGCGGTTTCCGCCCCCAGTAGCCCGCGCGGCGGGCCAGGGTGATCGAGTCGCCGCGGTTCCACTTCTTCACCGCGTACGGACCGGTGCCCACCGGCTCGGTGGCCAGCTTCTTCACACCGGTCCGGCTGAACATCGCGCCGACGCGGGTGGTCATCCGGTACAGCCAGTCGTTGCTCGGCCGCTTCAGGGTGACCTTCAGCTCGCCGGGCGACACCGCTCGCACCGTGTCCACGACGTCCATCTGGGACTTCTGCACCAGTGTCCAGTCGGTGGGGACACGTTCGATGGAGAACTTGGCGTCCTCGGCCGTGAACCGTGCGCCATTGCTGAACGTGGCGTCCTTGACCAGGTGGAACGTATACGTTCTGCGGTCCTTGGACAGGCTCCACGACGTGGCCAGCTGGGGCCGTATCTTCCCGGACTGGTCCAGCTTCACCAGGTTCTCGTACACGTTGTAGAGCAGTGCCTGCGGAATGGCGGCGCCCTCGGTCCTGGTGAAGTCGAAGTTGGCGGGCTCGGCGGTGAGGCCGATGTTCAGGGAGTTCTTCCCGACGCCGCCGGTGGCCGTGGACCCGGCCGAGCAGGCCGCCAGAGGAAGACACGCGAGCGTGGCCGCGATCCGTACGACCTTGGTATCCCGCGTCATGGACGCAACCTTCCGATGTGACTGGCCTGACCAGTAAGCTCACTTGTCAGGTACCGTGTCGACTGAAGCTGTCCTTGTCAAGAGTTCGCATACCCCGGGTATGCGCGAGCGAGGGAGAGTGTGCGGGTGCCGACGGAACAGGGCCTGGCCGCCGTGCCGGCCGTCGAGATGGTGGCCGGATTCGCCGATCGGACGCTGTCGCCGGTCGAGGTTCACGACGCCGTTCAGTCGGTGATCGAGGCGCGCGAGGGTGTGCTCAACGCGTTCTGGGTCCGGGACCCGGACGAATCCCGCAAGGCGGCCCAGGCCAGCGAGGCCCGATGGGCGGCGGGGGAACCGCTCGGGCTCATCGACGGCGTACCCGTGACACTCAAGGAGAACATCGCCCGCAGAGGCGTCCCCATGCCCTCGGGCAACGCGGGCACCGAACCGGTCGTCCCCGACGCGGACGCGCCCATCACCGCACGCGTCGCCGAATCCGGCGGGGTGGTCCTCGGATCGACCGTGATGCCCGACTGGGGCATGCTCTCCTCGGGCGTCTCCAGCCGCCACGGCATCTCGCGCAGCCCCTGGAATCCCGGCTGGACCACGGGCGGCTCCAGCTCCGGTGCGGGGGCCGCGGCCGCCGGGGGATACGGCCCGCTCCACGTCGGCACCGACATCGGAGGATCGATCCGGCTGCCGGGCACCTGGCTGGGCCTGGCCACGCTCAAGCCCAGCTACGGGCGGATCCCGCTGGACGCCCCGTACCTGGGCCGCGCCGCCGGGCCCATGACACGCACCGTGGCGGACGCGGCCCTGTTCATGCGGGTCCTGAGCCAGCCCGACCCCCGGGACTGGACGAGCCTGCCGCCGCAGGACATCGAGTGGTCGGCGCTGGACGGCGAGATGCGCGGACTGCGGGTGGGTGTGCATCTGGAGGCCGGGTGCGGGGAGCGGTGCGACGCCGGGATCCTGGCCTCGGTGAACCGTGCCGCCGAGGTCTTCGAGGCGGCGGGAGCCATCGTGGAGCCCGTCGAACCGTTTATGACCCAGGAGCTTCTGGACGACCTGGACCTGTTCTGGCGGGTGCGGTCCTGGAACGACTTCCGCCAGCTGACGCCCGAGGCCCGGCTGCGCGTCCACCCGCACATCATCCGCTGGTGCCAGGGAGGCGCGGACGTGCCGGGCACGCGCGTGCTCCAGTGCTACCAGCAGATCATGGCCATCCAGGCGCGGACCGTGGCGGCCACGGTCCCGTACGACCTGGTGCTCTCGCCGGTGGCTCCGGTGGCGGCGTTTCCCGCCGAGCAGCCGATGCCGTTCTCGGGGGACGCGAAGACCATGGCCCACATCGGTTTCACCGCGCCGTACAACATGTCGGGCCAGCCCGCGGCGACCGTCAACTGCGGTCAGACGGCGGACGGGCGGCCCATCGGCGTGCAGATCGCGGGCCGCCGATTCGACGATCTCGGCGTCTTGCGGGCGGCGGCGTGGTACGAACGGAACCGCCCCGCCGAGGCGGTCCCGCAGTGGCCGGACCACACCACAGGAGAGCACACGGGGAAGGGCACGGGGGAGAAGAGCACATCGACCACGCTCGAAGGGGAGAAGCCTTGAGTGACGGGGCACAGTTCCGGCAGGTCTCGCCGGTACGGCTCTACCAGCGCATCGTCGAACAGATCGAGCAGGCGATCGCGCGCGGTGACCTGAAGCCGGGGCAACGGCTGCCGAGTGAGCGCGAGTTGGTAACGCAGTTCGGGGCGAGCCGCCCCACCGTGCGGGAGGCCCTGCGCGTGCTGGAGAGCAACGGACTCGTCCGCTCGCGCCCGGGCGACCCGAACGGCCCGGAGATCCTGCCGTTCACCCCGGCCGGTCTGACCAAGGAGATGACCCGGCTCGTCCAGTTCGACAACATGTCGATGGCCGAGCTGATCTCGTTCCGCATGATCCTCGACGGCTCGGCGAGCCTGCTCGCGGCCCGGCTGCGGTCCGAGGAGGAGCTGTCCGCCATGGAGCGGACGATCGCGGTCATGGAGGAGGCGATCGAGACCGGGTACGAGGAGTTCAGCGCGGCGGATGTCGCCTTCCACGAGGCGGTGGCCGTGGCCAGCCGCAACTCCCTCATCGAGGTGTGCAACCAGGTGGTCCGGGGCGCCGTCCTCCTGCTGATCTCGGACAAGGTCGCCCACGCGCACAACAGCACGGCCCTGATGCGCGAGTCGCTTCAGCACCACCAGGAGGTGCTGGAGGCCATCCGGCTGAGGGACGGGCTGGCCGCGGCGCGCATCTCGCGCCGCAAGCTCTACGAGTACTACGCGGGCTACGTCCCCGAGGACGAGCGGGAGCCGCTGCTCGCGCTCATGGACGACGAAGAGGCCTGACCCCGAAAACGGCGCGAACACCGAACGGCCCGGACCAGCCAGGTCCGGGCCGTACCCATGGTCGGGACGCGCGTCAGCGGCCGTCGAGGGTGAAGCGGTAGAGCTTGTTGTTGTGGCCGCTCAGGCCCTCGCCCACGTTGGAGATGTAGTAGCCGGAGCCCCAGTACAGACTGCCGTCGACCACGGCGGGTCCGCCGAAGACTGAGCCGCCGCTGGCGAAGTCCCACCGGATCTTTCCGGTCTCGGCGTCCAGTGCGTACATGTTGGTGCCGCCCGGCGCCGACGAGCCCGCGTACATGACGCCGTTGGCACTGGTCACGAAGGAGTCGTCCAGCCACTGGCCGTCTTTGCCCTGCGGGTCGGCGGTCTGCCACTCGATCTCGCCGGTGGCGGCGTCGAGCGACACGAAGAAGCCACTGTTGATGGTGGTCTTGGTGCCGTCGGCCGCGGTGATGGTGTAGGGCAGGTGATCACCGTTGCCGATACCGGCGAAGATGTGCTTCCCGTCGGTGGCCGTGCCCCACAGGATGCCGCCCAGTGGCCCGCCGGGGCCCGCCTGGGTCTCCCACACGACCTTGCCGGTGGCCGGGTCGAGAGCGTAGTAGACACCGCTCTTCTGCCCCACGCCGAGCAGGTCGGTCCGCTTGCCGTCGATCGTGGTGGTGTAGAGGTTCGGAGCGGAGCCGAAGTCGAAGTCCGGGGCCTGGTTGGGCTGGTACATCATCCAGGTGTCGGCGGTCAGGGTGTGGTGAGCCCACTTGAGCTTGCCGGTCTTGAGGTCGAGGGCGAGGACACTGTCGAAGTGGTTGTCCTTGTCCGGCGGGGTGCAGTCGGTCTGCTTGGGATTGAGGCAGACACCCGGCGGAGAGGTGTAGTTGTTGCCCGTGCCCACGAAGAGCAGGCCGGTCTTGTGGTCGACCACGGGCTGGCTGCCCCACACGGCGGCGCCGGTGTAGCCCTTGGGGAGGGTGTACGTCTTCCACAGGATCTTGCCGGTCTTCGCGTCGATGGCCAGCACCGAGCCGCGGAACTTCGGCTCGTCGTGGAGGGTCGAGGCCTTGGAGGACGTCCCCACGTAGATGACGCCGTTGTCCACGGTGGGGGAGGAGGTGATGACGGTCGTCGGATCGTCGTCGACCTTGGTCTTCCAGCGCTTCTCGCCGGTCTCCGCGTCGATGGAGATGAGGTAGGCGCTCTTGGCCTCGGGCGTCATCAGCGTGCCGGTGCCGATGAACAGGTCACCCTTCCAGTACGCGGGGCTGGTCCGGGAGATGTCCCCGGCGATGCCGTCGTAACTGGTGATGGTGTTCGACCAGACCTCCTTGCCGCTGTCGGCGTCGACGGCCCAGAGCTTGCCGCCCCAGTCGGGCACGTACACGGTGCCCTTCACGACGGTGGGGGTGGCGGAGACATCGCCCGCGGTGGTGAAGGTCCACTTCGGCGCCAGTCTGCCCACGTTCTTCGGGCCGACGGTGCGCTCGGTGGCGGCGTGATGGGTGTTGTGGTTGTTCTGTCCCGCGCTGGGCCAGTCGGACTTCGCGGGGACACCTCTGTCCTGGGCGGCCTCGCCTTTGGACTGGGCGGGCTCGACGCCGCTCGCGGCGGGGGCGCCGGTTGACAGGGTGAGTGCGGCGCAGGTGGCCGCCGCGACGGCCAGCCGCCGCCACAGCTTTCGGCCCTGCCCGGGCCATCGGCTCGTACCGGGTTTCATGGAGTGCTTCCCTCGTTCCCTCTGACGCCTTGGGTGGAGTGTCCGGCGGAGTCGCCGGCCACGTGTGGTGGGGTCGGCTCGGCTACCGCGCGGACACGTCCGCGGAGGCGTCGGCCCAGTCGGCGGTCCGTACGTCGACGACACCGGGCGTGTCGTCGGCGCCGATGGCCCTGCCGGAGAGCTGCTGGAGGAAGTGGCGCGCGGGCGCGTTGCGCCGGGTGGGTGAGAAGGGCAGACGCAGGGTGTGGCAGCCGAGCGCACGGGCCTCGGCGCTGAGCAGCCGCAGCATCCGCGTCTCCACCCGGCGGTTGAGGACCCGGCAGCTGAGCAGGAAGACGGGAACGTGCAGGGTGTCACCGTCGGCCTCCGCCACCACGAGCCCGACCGTGCCGTAGTCGCCGAACACATCGCGGACCCGCACCATCCAGCCATGGCCGCCGCCGTCCAGCAGCTGCCGCAGCTCCGGCACCGTGAAGGCCGTGCCCGCCAGGGTGAACTGCGTGGTGCGGGTGGTCAGTTGGGCCGCCCGCTCCAGCAGGGAGTCCGGCAGCCGCTCCATCGTGACCTCGATGGCGCAGCGGGCCAGGAACTCCTCGTAGTCGCGGGCGGACCGCTCCAGGGCCCGGCGCTCCGGCTCGGCCCCGTACCAGTCGGCCCGCAACCGGTCCTCGTCCGTCACCGTGAGCTGGTCGAAGGCCGCCTCGCGGGCCAGCTGGCCCGGCGCCGCGGCCGCGTCCCGGGTCAGCTCCACCACGGCGACCTCGGGCAGCTGGGCGCGCACCGACGCGCATTCCACCGCGTCGTCGTCCACGAAGACGAAGGAGTTCAGCGCCAGCCCCAGCTCCTCGGAAAGCTCCGACAGGTACCGGGCCTTGGGCTCCCAGCCGATCCGGTGGGAGGTGATGTCCGGCAGGGTGAGGACCATGTCCGGGTGGTCGGCGAACACGGCCTGGACATCGGCCTCTTCGTTACGGCTGCACAGGCACAGCAGCTTGCCCCCCGCGCGCTGGTCCCGCATGAACTCCTGGACCGCGCGGTGCCCCGGGCCGATCTCCACCCCGCGCGGCCCGTCCTCGCCGCACACTCCGGACCACAGCGTGTTGTCGCAGTCGAGCACCACGACCTTGCGGGGCCTGCGCCACGTCGTGGCGGCCATCCGTACCAGCCAGTCGGCCAGCGCGTCCAAGTACGCGTCGGTGTACGGGAGATGGGCGATGCGGTCGGCGTACTCGTCGTGGATCTCCGGCACGCCGTAGCGGTCGGCGAGGCCGTCCAGCGGGATGAGGTGCACACCGGGCAGCGGGCCGACGGTGTCGGTGATCCGCCGCGTGGCGGCGCCGATCCACCGCGCCCCGGCGGGGTCGGCCAGGGCACCCGGCGACGGCGGGGCCAGGGCCACCAGCCAGGTCGCCGCGGAGCGGGTGGGCGAGGCGGACAGCGCCGACAGCAGTTCGTCCAGGAGCCGGACGTCGCCCCAGGGGTCCCCGGCGCCCCGGACCAGGTCCTCGACCCGCAGCAGCACGACATTCACCCCGGTGTGGGTCAGCAGCGCACTGCCCGGGTCGAGCAGCGGCTCCACGATCTGGCCGTACGGTGCCGCCACGACCGTACGGTCCGTCCCCTTCAGCGCGCGGTCCATGGCGGCCCTGAGCCCGTCCGCGGTGAAGGTCGCGGCGAGGACGATCCCCGGACGCTTCGCGCCGCTCATCCCGCCCGGCCGTCCAGATGGGCGCGGACGGCCTCGGCGAGTTCCGCCGCGGTCGTGTCCTTTCCGAGCGCGTGCACGGGCAGCTCCACGTCCAGTTCCCGCCACAGGCGCGACAGCACGCGCACCGCCCGCATCGAGTCCCCGCCGAGCGCGGCGAAGGGGATGTCCGGGGCGACCGCGTCCAGGCCCAGCACCCCCCGGAACGCCTCCAGCACCGAGTCCACTTCGTTCGTTTCCCTCACGAGAACACCCTCGTTCCGGCCACGATCGGCCAACGCATATGGCAGAAAGGTGAAGCATCCCCATCGGCCGTCACCAGACGGCCGGATCTGGAGCGTAAGGATCGCTCACCGGACGCCGCAACTGCGTTCACGGCGGCGGACGTTCACGTAACGTGGCCAGCACCTCGGCTACAATCCACCGCCTGCCAGAAGCCGAAACAGAAGAAGGAACCATGCGTAAAAACGGGTTGGCCAGCCTCGTTCCCTTTTACTTCATCATCCTGATCGACAATCTGAGTGTCAGTCTCATCATTCCGGTGCTGATTCCCATCTCTTATGACGCCCATACCGGCATCATGAGCAGCGGAGGAACCAGCACCCGCGACCTGTTCTACGGAGTCGCCATCGGCAGCTATTCGTTAGCCATGTTCTTCGGCGCACCGCTGCTCGGCTCCCTGTCCGACCACTTCCGCCGCAAGAAAACCCTGGCCCTGTGCCTGCTGGGGCTGGCGCTGGGCTACGCGCTGACCATCTGGGCCATGCTGCGCCGGGACGCCTACATGTTCGTCGCCGGACGGGTGATCGGCGGCCTCTTCTCCGGCAGCCTGCCGGTCGCCCAGGCGGCCATCCTCGATGTCACGCCGAAGGAACGCCGGGTGAACTCCATCGGGCTGATCATGTTCTGCGTCTCGACCGGATACGTGGTGGGCCCGCTCATCGGCGGCTACCTCAGCGACCCCACCCTGGTCTCCTGGTTCACCCTCAAGACCCCGTTCATCTTCGTCGCCGGTGCCACGCTGCTGAACCTGCTCATCCTGCTCGTCGCCTTCCGTGAGGCCCCGGCGCCGAAGCCCGCGGGCCGCATGGCCTTCCCGAACCCTGTGAAGCACCTGATGGAGTCCTTCTCCTTCCCCGGGGTCAGGCTGCTCTCCGCCGTCCTGCTCTTCATGTCGCTGGGCTGGACGGCCTTCTTCCAGTTCATCGGCCTGTATCTGACGGCGAACGAGGGCTTCGACCAGCGCGGGGTCACCAACCTGATCTCGGTGGTCGGCGTCGGTCTCGCGGCCGCCTTCCTCTCCCTGGTGCCGCTGTCGATGAAGTACCTCAAGCCACATGTCGCGGTGACCGGCGCGCTGGCCGGGATGGCCGTGTGCATCGCCGGTACCGCGCTGACCGGCTCGTCGATCGCGCTCTACGCCCTGTGCCTGGTGGGCGCGGTCACCTACGGCATCTCGTACAGCGGTCTGGTGGGCATGATGTCGGCGGCCGTGGCCGACAGCCACCAGGGCTCCGTCATGGGCACGGCCGGTGCCATCGCGGCCATCTCCGCGGGGCTGTCCGGCGTCGTCTTCGGCATCATCGACGGGTCGAGCGCGGTTCCCATCTTCTCCGCGGCGGCCTTCGTCGTCCTCGCCTTCGCGCTCATCGCCGTGCGGGGGATGGGCGGCAGCGGCGCCCAGGGGGCCCAGGAGAGCGCGGATACGACCTCCATGGTCTGACCCGCGTTTCCGTCTGCCCGTCACCGCCCGGCCGGGACCGCGTCGAGGGCGTCCTCGCCGATGATCTGCGGGACCCCATCGGCGGGTCCGGCGGCCATCAAGCGGCGCACGAGTCTCGCAGCCACCGGCTCCACCGGCCCGGCCGTCTCCCGGGCGCTGGGCGAGTTCGTCTGCTCGGTCCGCAGCATCCCCGGCCGGGCGAGGAGGAACGCCACCCCGGGGTGGTGCCGGGCGGCCCAGTGGACCAGGCCCTCCACGGCGGACTTGGCCGCGACGTAGTGCGGCCAGTCCCGGGGCGGTTCGCGCAGGGCGGCCGAGGAGATCACCAGGCAGCTGCCCCGCCCGGGCTCCAGGAGGTCCAGCAGCCCCGCCATGGGCGCGCTGACCAGCCGCGTCGAACCGGTCAGGAACGCGTCCATCCGGTCCAGGTCGGTCGGTGCCAGGCCCAGGGTGTGCAGGGGCGGGGCCGCGCTGCAGACCAGGAAGTCGAAACGGCCGCCCGCGCGCTCGACACGGGCGCGCACCTCGCCGCTCCAGTCCGGGTCCGCGGCGTCGCCGGGTACGGAGTGCAGGCGGCCCGGCAGCCCGTCGCCGTCGGCCCGCAGGGAGTCCGGAAGGGCGCCCCGGTGCCCGACGTAGACCTCGCACCCCTGCGACGCCAGCGCCAGGGCCAGGGCCGCGCCCAGCCCACGGCTGCCGCCGACGACCACGGCTGAGTTGCCCCGCAGCAGGGTGGACGGAGTCAGGTGGGTGCTCAGCGCGGCCGATGTCGCCAGGGGAGCGGGCGCACGTACCACCGCCTCGATCTCGGCCTCGGCGACGACCTCCCCGTCCGCCGTGATTTCCCCGCCGATCGACACCAGCCCGATACGGTGGTCGGTATGGAGGATGCGGGCGGTGTACGACAGCCGCGCGGGGCCGGAGGCCGTGACCGGAAGGAACCGCAGCGCCACCCGTCCGAGGAGGCAGTTCTCACCCGGCAGCCGCATCCCGCCCAGATAACCCGCCCACAGCAGGCAGGCCAGCGGCGTCCGCCCGAGCAGCCGGGAGGCGGCCGGGAACCGCTCGCACAGCGCGTCGATCCCGTCCGGGCCGTACGCGCCGGACACCGTGGTTCCGGGCGGCAGCTCCGCGATCGTGTGCGGGGCCGCCGACCGCTCCGGTGGTACGGGAAGCGGATCCAGGTCCGGCGGGGCGCCGGGGCGGATCCGCACGGTCAGACAGGTCCGGTCGCCGTCGAGCAGCCGGTATCGGCCACCGTCGAGTGTGTCGGAGCGGTAGCGCACCCCGGGGAAGACGGGGTTGCCGAAGTCGGCCTCGACGGCCGTCACCCCCGCCGCGTCCGGCGCCTGTTCGTCCAGCGTCGCCAGGGCCGCGAGGACGCCGTGCGCGACGGTTCGGCCGAACGGTGTGCGGCGGGCGTAGCCGGGGGAGCGGTGCAGCGGGTTCCGGTCGCCGCTGATCCGGGCGAACAGCGCCACGTCGTGATCCGAAAGCAGCACGTGGATACCTCCGATAAGCGTCGTCGTGCGGACGCCGTGGACGGGGTGAGTATCGCGGACGCCGGGGTGTTCAACCGCGGCACGGCAGCAGTTGAACACCTGACAGGAACGGAGCCGACCGTGCACGGTGGTGACAAATGATCGCCGCACGGCATCATGGGATTTTCCAGAGGCCTGGGCGGGCGAAAGGTCTGTACGCATGACGCAACGTCAGGCGAGCGCCTACGAAAGCTTTCAGTGGCACCGGTACCACCAGATTCCCGATGACCCGGGACTCACCATCAGCTACGTTTACGCGTTGACCGGAGATGTCGACATCAGCCGTCTCGACGACGCATTACGAGAGGTGGTTTCGACCGCCTTTCCGCGGCTTCTCTCCTATTTCACCGACGTCGGCGGAACGCTCATGGCGCGCAGCCGTCCGGCGCCCCGCCGGATAGTGCGGCGCTGCGAGCGGCAGGACGAACTCCTCGACCCCGGCGGCATCGATCCCACCGGCCAGGAGCTGTTCCGCTTCCGGTGCTGGCAGGCGGGCCCGGAAGAGCTGTGGCTGCGCCTGGACTTCAGCCATGTGGTGTTCGACGGTGGCTGCTACGCCCCGTTCATCGCCGCGCTCAGCGCCTGCTGGCAGGGGGACGCGCCGGTGCGGGAGCGGTCCTTCGGCGCGGTGCGGCAGACCGCCGCCGCCGAGGACGAGGCCTACTGGCGGTCGATGCTGGCGGGCCGACGGCTGCACCAGCCACTGCCCTTCTCCTCCGCGGCGCCCCAGCCGACCGGCCGCCCCATCGCGGTCAGGGAAACGCTCACCGGTGAGCGGGCCGACGTCATCCACCGGTTCCTGCGCCACCACGAGCTGAGCCTGTTCCAGTTCGTGGTGGGCGTCACCGGTGCCCTGACGCACACGTACGGCGGCGACGACCAGAGCGTCGTGGTCGCGCACACCGTGGACACCCGGGCGTACGGAGCCCCCTATGGCTGCCACACCAACCTGCTGCCGCTCTGGCTGGACATCTCGGCGGACCGGCCCGCGCTGTCGGTGTTCGAGCAGGTCCGCGCCCGGCGCGAGGAGCTGAGGGACCACCAGGGCTTCCCCACGCTCGACCTGCTCTCCCTGGCCACCACCGGCCAGGGAGCCACGGCGGCTCTGGGGCACAGCGTCCTCAACCTCGTGGTGAACGCGTCCTCCGCCATGCTGCCGACCGCGGTGCCGCAGCTGCGGGGACTGGAGGTGTCCTGGGTCCGCAAGCCCGAGACCGGCAGTTCGAGCGAGCTGAGCGTCAACTTCAGCTCCGACGAGCAGGGCATCCACCTCTCCTTCGACTCCTCCACGCGCGTGATGTCGCCACCGGCCCTGTCGGCGCTGGCGACCAACTTCTGCCGCATGGCCCGGTTCATGGCCACCGAACCGCACCGCCCGCCGTCGCGGTGCGACCTGTCGCGCCCGCCGGAACCGGTGGCCGAGGGAGCCATACGAACCGCCCCGGACACCCAGGGCCTGGGCGAGGCCCTGATCGCCACCGCCGGGCGGGAGCCGGACCGGGTGGCCGTGGTGGACGACCACCGGTCACTCACCTACGGCGAACTGCTCGGCGCCACAGACCGGCTGAGCGGCGACCTGGCGGGGTCCGGGAAGGAGCCGATCGGCATCTTCCTGGAGCGGTCGGCGGCGATCCCCGTCGCCTACCTGACCGCGCTCGCGCTGCGGCGTACGTTCGTACCGCTGGACCCCCGACTGCCGGACGCCCGGCTCGCGTACATGGCGACGACCGCCGACCCGGGCGTGATCCTGGTGGACGCGGCGACCCGGGACCGGGCGGCGCGGCTGTTCCCCCACGTACGGACGCGGGAGGTGGACGCGGCCCCAGCGCCCGGTGCCTACGATCCGTTTCGGCCACCGGTCCCCACGGACGAGGACCGCACCGCCTACGTGATGTTCACCTCCGGGTCGACCGGCACCCCCAAGGGCGTGGCGGTGAGCGAGCGCGGCCTCGTGAACTTCCTGCACTCCGTGCGCGAGGATCCCGGCATGGGCCCGGACGACCGCATCGTGGCCCTGACACCGATCGGCTTCGACATCTCGCTGCTGGAGATCCTGCTGCCGCTGCTGTGCGGCGCGAGCGTCCAGGTGCTGTCCGAGGAGGCCAGGACCAGCGGGTCCCTGCTCGCCGAGCGCATCGACGGCAGCGGGGCCACCGTCGTCCAGGCCACGCCGTCCACCTGGCGCATCCTGAAGGCCACCGGATGGCGGGCCGCCCGGCCCATGACGCTGCTGTGCGGCGGGGAGGCCCTGGACCGCGACCTCGCGGACTATCTGCTGAGCCAGGGCGCGGCCGTCTACAACATGTACGGGCCGACCGAGGCGACCATCTGGGCGAGCTGGCAGCGCGTCACGGACGCCCGGCGCATCCACCTGGGAGAGCCCGCGCAGCACACCCGGTACTACGTGGTGGACGCCGAGGGGCGGTCCGTCGCCCCGGGCATGCGAGGCGAGCTGCTGATCGCGGGCGACTGCGTGGCCCAGGGGTATCTGAACGCCCCGTCGACCGCCTTCGGCGTGCTGCCCGACGGCACGCCCTCCTACCGGACCGGCGACCTGGTCCACTACGAGGGGCCGTCGCACCTCACCTACGTCTCCCGCGACGACGGCCAGCGCAAGGTCAACGGACACCGGATCGAACTCGGCGAAGTGGCGGCCGCGGTGACCGCCCAGGCGCCGTCCGCCACCGTCGTCGCCGTCGTCCGGCCGGAGCCCGAACCGCACCTGCGCTGCTTCGTGTGGCTGCCCGCCACCGAGGACTTCGACGCCGGGGTGGTGCGGGAGCGGTGCCGGGACACGCTGCCGTACTACATGGTGCCGCAGGCCGTGCACCGGCTCCGCGAGGTCCCGCTGACGGCCAACGGCAAGACCGACGTGAAGAAACTGACGGAGGCGCCCCTGTCTTCGCTGGGCCTGTACCCGGAGGACGAGACCTCCCCGCCGGAGCGGGCCCCGCGCGAGACCGGCGAGACGGGACCCGGAGACCTCCTCTCCGAGCTGCGCCAGCTCGTCGCCGCCGAACTGGGCCTCGCGCCACCGGACGCCGACCGGCCCCTGGGATATCAGGGCGTCACCTCGCTCGGCTACAACATCCTCGCCACGAAGATCAGCGAACGCTACGGAGTCGTCGTCCACGCGCACGACTTCTACCGCCTGAACACCCTGCGCAACGTCGCCGACACCGTCGTCCGGCAGGCCGGAGACCGGCGGCCCGGCCAGGGGCAGGACATCCGCCCGACGGCCGCGCCACGCACGGGGACGGACCCCGCCGCACCCGGCGCCGACGACCGCCTGGCCATCGTCGGACTCTCGGCGGTCCTGCCCGGCGGGCCGGACCCCGACGCGTTCTGGCGGACCCTGGTCGACGGCAGGGACTGCGTCACACCGGCCAGTGACGGACGCGGCCTGCCCGGCGAGGTCGCCGGATTCCTGCCCGGGGTCAAAGGGTTCGACGCCCGGTTCTTCTCCATCTCGCCACTGGAGGCCAGCTGGATGGACCCACGGCAGCGGCTGCTGCTGCAGTCCGTCTGGCACACGCTCGAAGACGCCGGGTACGCCCCGTCCGAGCTGAGCGGATCGCGCACCGGCTGCTACATGGCGGCCACCGGCAACGACTACGCGCTGCTCCAGGCCAGGGCGGACGCCCGGCAGATGCCGTACTCGCTGGTGGGGCACTCCATGAGCCTCATCGCGGGCCGCGTCTCCTCCTGGTTCGACTGGCACGGCCCCTCGACGACCCTCGACACCGCCTGCTCCGGTTCCCTGGTGGCGCTGGTCAAGGCGTGCCGCGATGTGCGCGCCGGGGTGTGCGACGCGGCGGTGGTGGGCGGGGTGAACCTCATCCTCGACGCCCAGATCAACGAGGGGCTGCAGGCGGCGCGGTTCCTGTCGCCCGACCACCGGTGCGCGGCCTTCGACGCCTCGGCCAATGGGTACGTACGCGGTGAGGGGTACGGAACCCTCCTGGTCAAGAGGCTGGACGACGCCCTCGCCGACGGCGACGCCATCCGCGCTGTGGTCGAGAGCGTGGCGGAGAACCACGGCGGCCGCGCCAACTCGCTCACCGCCCCCAACCCCAACGCCCAATACCACCTGCTGCTGGACGCCTACACCCCCGAACTCGCCGCCCGCACCGGCTACATCGAGACGCACGGAACCGGGACGGTGCTGGGCGACGCCATCGAGATCGACGCCCTCAAACGGGCGTGGGCGCACCTGGTGCCGCAGCCCGCCGGGCGCCGCGTACGGCTCGGCGCGGTCAAATCCCACATCGGCCATCTGGAGCCCGCCGCCGGAGTCGCCTCCGTGACCAAGGTGATCAAGGCCTTCGAGCACCGGACCCTGCCGGGCAACCTCCATGTGCAGGAACTCAACCCGGGCATCGCCCTGGAGGACACCCCCTTCGAGGTGCTGCAGAAGACGGTCCCCTGGGAAGACGGTGACCGGCTCACGGCCGGGATCAGCAGCTTCGGCTTCGGCGGCACCAACGCCCACGTCGTCCTCTCCTCGCCACCGAGCCGTCCTGCCCGGCCTACCCGTCCTGCCCGGCGCGGCACCCGCGCGCAGACCCTGCTGGTGCCGCTGTCGGCACGTACCCCACAGGCGCTGCGCAGGCTCACGGCCACGCTGCTGGACCACATCGAGCGAGCCGGGCGGCTGTCGGACGAGGACCTGCTCGACGTGGCGTACACCCTGTGCCGCCGTGAGCCCCTGGCGTACCGCCAGGCCTGGTGTGTCTCCTCCGGCGAGGAGCTGGTCCGCGCGCTGCGCACGGCGGGTGAGCCGGTCCACGCGCCACCGGCGGAGCGGGAACATACCGCGCACCCGGCGACTCCCGAGTCGGCCCGCGAGCGCTATCTGTCCGGTCAGCCCGTCGAGTGGCAGGCACTCTTCGCGAACGACGAGCCGCGCAGGCTGCGGCTCCCCGCCTATCCGTTCGACGAAACGGACCTCTGGTTCACGGACGGGGGACGCACACCATGACGACCGTGGACGACACGGTGGAGCCGGTGCCCCTCCTGCTAGCGGCCGGTGAACCGGGCGGCTTCCGGGCGCGGATCGGCCCCGACCACACGTACCTCCGGGAGCACCTGGTACGCGGGCGGCGCGTCCTGCCCGGTGTCGTCAGCCTGGAGATGGCGCTGCACGGCGCCGCCCGACTCCACCCCGACAGGCAGACGTTCGCCATCAGGGATGCCGCCTGGTTGCGGCCGATTCCCGGCGATGAGCCGCTGGATGACCTCTCCCTGGCCTTTCGCTCCGCACCCGACGGTATGTCGGTGGAATACACCGTCAGCAATGGCGGCGCGCATTGCGGTTTGGGCACGCTCCTGCTGGAAAGGCAGGACCGAGCGCCTGCGGTGGGCCTGGACGTACGGGACACGATCTGCGCGAACACCCGGTCCCATCTCACCCGGCGGGAAATCTACGCGGAGTTCTCGCACATGGGCATCGACTACGGCCCCTACTTCCGCCGCATCACCTATGTGCAGCGGCACGGGCAGTCGTCACTGGCCTGGCTGTCCCACAACGACGGCACCCGGATGGGCCTGGTCAACCTCCTCGACTGCTCCTTCCAGTCGGGCATGGCGATCTCCATCGGAGAGCATCGCGACAGCTTGATGCCATTCTCCATGGGGCATATGGTCTTTCACGCCCCTCTCCGCTTTCCTGCCGCTTCGGCTTTCGTCCTGACGAAAAAGCTCTCTCCCTTCAGAACGCATTTCACGGTATTCGATGAGGATTACGAACCGCTTCTCTCGGTCTTCGACCTCGGTGTGAAACCCGCCCTCTGACATCCCGCTGTGAATCCTAGGCATAGGGGACTTCGTTGAGTCACGATGAACGGCAAGGTGGAAATGCCGTGTCCGGCAGCGCGCTCCCCGATGTCTCGCTGGTCCATGGTGCTTCCGTGGACCGGATGGTGTTCGCCCCGCGGTGGACACACGGCCGACTGGACCGGTCACGCCCCGCCGCACGCCGAGCCGCCGACGATGGCCCGAAGACGTTTCTGACGCCGCCCGGACAGCACGGTCTCCACCGGGAACTGACGGAGGAGTTCCCGCGCGGCAGGGTCCTGCGGCTCGACGGCGCGGGGCTGGCCGAGCTGGCCGCCGCTCCGGTCCCCGCCGATGAACACGCCGCTGAACACGCTGCTGAACACCTAGTGTTCGTCAGCCGCACCTCATGGGCCGAAGGGGTGGCGGACGACGAGGTCACGGCCTTCCTCCGGCTCGTCCGCGTCCTCGACCGGCGGCCCCGGGTCCGGCTCGACGTGTTCACCGACAAGGCCGTGCCCAGCCCGCTGTTCACCGCCGCCACGCACCCCGTGGACGGGGTGTACGTCGGCCTGTCCCAGACCCTCGCCAAGGAGCGGCCCGAGTGGGCGGTGCGCACCTTCTGCCTCGCCGACCTCACCGCGTCATCGCTGTCCCGGGCCCTGGACCGGCCCCTGCCGACCGTGCCGGGCAAGCCCGTCTGCGTACGCGGCGACGAGTACGCCGTAGCGTCGATGGGACCGGCGTCCCTCGGCGGAACACCGCCCCGCACGGCGCTCCGGACGCACGGCACCTACGTCATCCTGGGCGGCACCGGCGGGCTCGGTGGCCTGCTCGCCGAGTACCTGGCCGCCACCTACCAGGCCGAGGTGGTCGTCGTCGGCCGCCGCCCGGCCGAACACTTCGCCGCGACCCGGGAGCGCCTGCGCGAGCTGGGCGCCCGCGATGTCCACTACCACCGGGCCGACCTGTCCGACGGCCCGGCCCTCCGGCGCGCCCTCGACGCCCACGAGGTCATTCACGGCGTCGTGCACTCCGCACTCGTCCTCCAGGACTCCACCCTCGCCACGATGAGCGAGGAGGTGCTGTGCGATGTACTGCGTCCGAAGCTGCACGGCACCCGCCACCTGGTGGACGCGCTGCGCGGCAGGGACCTCGACTTCTGCCTCTTCTTCTCCTCCGTACAGGCATATATCGCCAGCGCGGGGCAGGCCAACTACGCCGCCGCCTGCGTGGCCAAGGACGCCTACGCGGACCTTCTCCACCAGGCGCTGCTGATCGACGCCAAGGTCGTCAACTGGGGTTACTGGGGCGGGATCGGCGTCGTCGCGAAGCCGGAGTACCGGGAACGGATGGAGCGGCTGGGGATCGGCTCGATCGAACCGGCCGAGGGGCTGGCGGTCATCGAGCGGCTCCTCGCCGCCGACCACCGACAGATCACCTGTGTGAAAGGGACGGACGAGGCGTTGGAGCGCATGGGCATCACTCCGCATGACTGTGTAGAGGTGACGGAAGTCCTCGACGACGTGGTCCCGGCCTTCGCCGGAGACGACGCGGATGTGGCGCGCAACCGGGACCTCTCCGAGCGGCTGGAGGCGTACGCGCGGTGGCGGCTGCACCAGGTGCCACTGCCGACGACGACGATCGCCAAGTACGCGAAGCTGCGGCAAGCCATCGGCGCGATGCCCCCGGCGCCCTCCCTGCCCCGGTCCGAAATCCTGCGTGTGTACCCGGAGTTGGAAGGACACCTCGCGCTGCTCGACCGGTGTGTGGAGCACCTGCCCGACGTACTGAGCGGTGCCACCGACGCGCTCGACGTGCTCTTCCCCGACGGCGCCTTCGACCTCGTCGCGCCCGTGTACCAGAGCAACCCCATCGCCGACTACTTCAACCGGATCTGCGCGCGGGTGGTCGCCGCGTACCAGCGCCGCTCTCCGGGGCGCCCGCTGCGCGTCCTGGAAGTGGGCGCCGGGACCGGCAGCACCACCCGGTTCGTCCTGCCGGAGCTGGACCCGCGCGGGGTGAGCTACCACTTCACCGACCTGTCGTACGCGTTCCTGAACAAGGCCCGGGACGCCTTCGGCGACTACCCGTTCCTCACCTACGAGATCTGCGACATCGAGAACCCGCCCGCGCAGTACACCGGCTCCTTCGACGTGGTCGTGGCCACCAATGTCCTCCACGCGACGTCGAACGTGCCCGGCACGCTCCGGAACGTGCGCAGGGTGCTGCGGGAGGGCGGCATCCTCGTCCTCAACGAGATCACGGCCCGGCAGGACTACGCCACGCTGACCTTCGGGCTCACCGACGGCTGGTGGCTCAGCGACGACCCGTACCGGATCGAGCACAGCCCCCTGCTCGACGGCGACCAGTGGCGCACGCTGATGCACGAGGCGGGCTTCGGCGCCGTGCGGCCCCACGGCGGGGACGGACAGCAGGTCATGGTCGCCCTGGCGGGCGCGGCAGACGAGCCGGAGCCGGAGCCGGAATCGGCGGTGGTGGTCGGTGATGTGCGGGAGGAGGTGGAGAGGTTCGTCCGTGGAGTGATCGCGGAGACGATGCGCTTCGAGTTGGATGAGGTGGAGCGTGAGCGCCCGTTCCGGGACATGGGGATCGACTCGCTGATCTCCATGGAGTTGTTGAAGCCGTTGCGTGAGCGGGTGGGGTATGTGCCCGCCACGGTGTGGTTCGAGTTTCCGACGGTGGCGCGGCTGGTGGAGTATCTGGTCACCGAAAACGCGGACGCGGTACACACGGCGTTCCCCACCACAGAGCCGCATCCGCAGCCGCAGACACAGCCCGAGCCGCAATCACACGACGAGTCCCCGGCCGCACCCAGGCGCCACGTCGAGCCACGGCCCGGGGACATCGCCATCGTCGGCATCGCCGCACGGCTGCCGAAGGCACGCGACGCCACGGAGTTCTGGGACCACCTCTTCGAAGGCGTGGACTGCACCTCACCCATCCCCCCGGAGCGTTTCCACGAGCGCCTGGTGGACGGCCCCGAGCCTGTCTCGTACACCGAACGCGGCGCCTTCATCGACGACATCGACGCGTTCGACCACACCTTCTTCTCCATCACACCCCGCGACGCCGCGCGGATGGACCCGCAGGAACGCCTCGTGCTGGAGCAGACCTACCTGGCGATCCTGGACGCCGGATACAGCCAGGCCAGGCTCGCGGGCAGCGATACGGGTGTGTTCGTCGGGGTCATGAACGGCGGGTACGCCTGGCACACGGCCACCGAACGCGGCGCTGAACCGCCCACCTCGACGTTCTGGTCGATGGCCAACCGGGCCTCGTACCACTTCGACTGGCACGGGCCCAGCATGGCCGTCGACACCGCCTGCTCGGCATCGCTGACCGCGCTGCACCTCGCCTGCCAGTCCCTGCGCACGGGGGAGTGCGACCGTGCCGTCGTCAGCGGCGTCAACCTCATCACCCACCCACGCCAGTACCGGCTGCTGTGCGGCCTGGAGATGCTTTCGCGCACCGGGGAGTGCAGGCCGTTCGGCGCCGGGGCCGATGGTTTCGTGGACGGCGAGGGCGTCATCAGCCTGGTGCTCAGGCCCGCCGAGGAGGCCGTACGCGACGGGGACCGCGTCTACGCGCTCATCAGCGGCTCCGCGGTCAACGCGGGCGGCCGCGCTAACGGCTACACCGCGCCGAACCCCGAGGCGCAGCACGCACTCGTCACCAAGGCCCTCGCGGCGGCGGACACTTCCCCCGAGGAGGTCGGCTACGTCGAGGCCCACGGCACCGGCACCGCACTCGGTGACCCCATCGAGCTGCGGGCCCTCACCAAGGCCTACGCGGCGGCGGGGACGCGGCGCATCCGGCTGGGCTCGGTGAAGTCCAACGTCGGCCACCTCGAATCGGCGGCCGGTCTGAGCGGAGTGCTCAAGGCGGTGCTCCAGATGCGCCACGGCACCCTGGTGGCCTCGTTGCACGCGGAGCGCACCAACCCGCACCTGGACTTCGCGGACACCCCGTTCACGCTCAGCACGGAGCGCGAGAGCTGGCCCGAGGCGCTTCCGCTGGTGTCCGCCGTCAGCTCGTTCGGCGCGGGCGGCGCCAACGCCCATGTGGTGCTGCGCGGGGTGCCCGAGCAGGCCGCCACCACGGGCCCGGGAGGTGACACTTACGTCATCCCGCTGTCCCACCACACCAGCGCCGGGCTGCAGTTGGCCATGGACGAACTGCGGCAGTGGCTGGACGGGCGCCGGGTCGACATGGACGCCCTCGCCTACACCCTCGCCTGCTGCCGCGACACCTTCCCGCACCGCGTGGCCATCGTCTGCCGCACCCAGGACGAACTCGTCCGTGGCCTGGCGCAGGACCTGCGGCAGCGGCCGAAGCCCGTGGCCACCACGGCGGTACGGGTGGTGGAGGAGCTGTCGGCCCGTACCGCCCCGGACGTCGCGGCCCTGTACGAGTCGGGCGGCTCCCCGGCCTGGGACACCTACTACCCCCGGCGCACCCCCGTCGAGCTGCCCGCGTATCCGTTCCTGCGCCACCGCCACTGGATCGACTCCGTGGAGTCCGGCTTCCACGGTCTCTCCTCGCTGGTGTCCGCCCACCGGATCGACGGCGTGACCATGGCACCGGCGGCTTGGACGCTCGCGGTCCTCGCCGGGCAGGCGGCGGGCAGCGCCCTCGGAAACGTGCTGTGGCAGAAGCGGATCACCGACCCCGAGGCCGTCGAGGTCCGGGAGCACGGCCGCGAGCTGTCGCTCGTCGACCGCGCCACCGGCGCGGTGCACTGCACGGCCGAGGTGATGGCACCGGCGGCGGTGGGCGGCCCGCCCGACCTGCCCTCCGGCGCCCCCAGGCAGGACGGTCAGGAGGTCTACGCCACCTTCCGGCGACTCGGCTACGACTACGGCGAACCGCTGCGCTGCGTGCGCTGGGCCGAGGTCGGGGCGGGCGCGGTACGGGCCTTCCTGCACGCGGACCGCGACTGGGGATACGGCCTGTCGCCCGCGCTGCTGGACAGCGGCATGCAGCTGTCCCTCCTGCTCGCGGCCGAGGAGGCACCGGGCGGGTCCGTGTTCGTCCCGTACCACCTGGGTCGGCTGACCGTCGTACGGGCCCCACGGGACGAGGCGGTGTACTGCGTCTGCGTGGCCCGGCCGGGCGGCCACTCCCAGCGGTCCCGCGTCCATGACATCTTCTTCACCGACCGGCACGGCGATGTTCTGGTGGCCTTGGAGGAGGCGGTGTCCGTGGCCGTCGGGCGGCCGGAGCCCGGTCCGGCGCCTGGTCCGGCGCCCGCCTCCGCCCCCTTCACCGTCTTCGAGCTGAACTGACGGGCGGGGGCGGCCGTGGCCAGCGATGTCGTGATGTTCCCCGGGCAGGGCTCCCAGCACCTGGGCATGGGCAGGGAGGTGTTCGACGCGTATCCCCGGCTGTGCGAGAGGGCCGACGAGATCGTCGGATACTCCCTGCGCGAACTGTGCCTGGAGGATTCGCACGGGCGGCTCAACCAGACCGCCCACACCCAGCAGGCGGTCTACTTCGTCAGCTGTCTGATGTACCTGGCGTACACCGAACGCCACGGGGACGACCAGGTGCGGTGCGTGACGGGCCACAGCCTGGGGCTGTATCCGGCGCTCTTCGCGGCGAAGGTCTTCGACCTCTTCGAGGGGCTGGAGATCGTCTCCGCGCGCGGCGCGCTCATGCGGGAGGCGCGCGACGGGGCCATGGTGGCGGTCATCGGACCCCGGGCGAACGAGATCGACGAACACCTCGTCCAACTGGAGTTCTTCGACGTGGACGTGGCCAACTACAACAGCCCGGAGCAGGTCGTGCTGAGCGCGGCGAAGCCACGGCTGGACGAACTGGTGCCGCGCCTGCGCGAGGCGGGCCACCGGTGTGTGCCGCTGCCGGTCGGCGGCGCCTTCCACTCCCGCCACATGGAGCCGTCCCGGCGCGCGTTCGCCCGCTTCCTGCGGGACCGGGAGTTCGCCCCGCCCGCCAAGACCGTGATCTCCACGACCAGTGGCCGGGTCCTGGGGGCCGACCACCTGCTGGAGGAGCTGGTCTTCCAGCTGGTGAAGCCGGTGCGGTGGTGGCAGACCGTGGCGCATCTGGCCCGTACCGGACACAAGACGTTCGAGGAAGTCGGCCCCGGCACGGTGCTGACCACATTGAGCACGGAAATCCTCGGCGACGAACCCTCGCCGCAGCCCGAGCCCTGGAAGTGAGGACCGTGGACACCGTGGACACAGCAATCAGCAGGATCGCCGTCATCGGTGGCGGCGGCTCCGGCGCCGTCGCGGCCTGGCAGCTGGACCGGAAGCACGACGTCACGCTGTTCGAGGCGGGGGAGTACCTGGGCGGGCACGCGTACAGCCATCCGGTCGAGACGGAACAGGGCAGGTTCCACGTCGACATGGGCGTGGAACACTTCAACGAGAAGCTCTCACCCAACCTGTTCCGGCTGCTGACCGACTTCGGCATCGCCACGTACGTCGCCCCGTCCTCCGTCCACGTGGACTTCCCCGGCGAGCGGCGGATGTGGAGCAACCTCAACTTCCTCGGCGGGCTGCGCGAGGAGCTGCACGAGGAGTTCGACCGCTTCCACCGGGAGATGAACCACGTCGCCACCTCGGGCGACGACCGGTACAAGAGCATGAGCATCGGCGAGTACCTGGACGAGAACGGGTACTCCAAGAGCTTCAAGTACCAGGCGATGAACCCCATCCTGAGCATCTACTCGGGCTGCCACGCGCCCTCCCTGGACTACACTCTGATGTACGTGGCGCTGTCGTTCAGCACACATCTGCTCTCCTTCTTCTCCGCCGGGTACTGGCGCAAGGCGGACGGCGGCATCCACGGCTATCTGCGCCGGATCGGGGACGAGCTGGGCGACCGCGTCCGGCTGAACACCCCCGTCGAGGCCGTCGTTCCGGCGGACACCGGGGTGACGGTGGTGGCCGGGGGACAGGAGCACCGCTTCGACCAGGTCGTGTTCGCCACGCACGCGGACGTGACGCTGGGGCTGCTGCGGACCTCCGACGCCCGGTACGGGGAACTCCTCGGCGACTTCGCCTACGTACCGGTCGAAAGCGTGCTCCACCAGGACGAAAGCTGGCTCAGCCCGGTAGGCGGCGACGCCTACTGCCAGTTCCGGATGCCACCGGGGTTCGAGCTGGACCGCGCCGAGGAACTGATGGGGAGCCTCACCCGGAACTGCAACGCGCTCCACCCCTACCGGAAGGTCAAGTCGCCCATCCTGATCACCTTCGACCCTCAGGAGGAGATCGCCCCCGACCGCGTCATCGTCCGCCGCCAGTGGAAACTTCCCCAGCTCCGGCCGGTGGACGTACGCCGCAAGAAGCGGCTGAGCGAGATCCAGGGCCGGAACAACCTCTGGTTCTGCGGCACCGACACCAGCATCACCGGGCATGAGGGGGCCATCGTCTCCGGCATGGTGATCGCGGACCGGCTGGGCGTTCCGCACCCCTTCCCGGACGACACGCCTGCCGTGGGGCAGTTCCGGGGCGTCAAGGAATTCATGGGCGTATGAGCGAGCTTCACCTTCTCGGCTTCTCGGACGGGGACGATCTGTGACGACATCACTAGCACCTCGGTACCAGGACCTCGCCCCACTGGACGCGCCCGGCGGCCCGGTCGGCGACCCGCTCGTCATCACCGACCTGGAGGACATCGCGGCGGCGGCCGCTTCCCTCGGCACCGAGTGCTGGTACGCGGGGCCCGCCACGGAGGACGAGGCCGGGCTCGGGCAGGAGCTGCGGCGGCGCGTCGGCCGCCACGACACCGTGGTGGTGGCGTGGGGCGACGGGCCGTCCGGCGGCACGCCGGAGTACGGGCGGGCGACGCGGTTCGCGCGGGCGTGTCTTGCTCTGCTGCACGCCCTGCGGGAGTCGGGGCGCCGGATCCATCTCGTCACGCTGTCCCGTGCGGCGGATGTGCTCCCGTCGCTGCTCGACGGCATGGCCCTGTCGGCCGCGCTGGAATGTCCGCTCACCCACACGGCCGTCGAGTACGCCGACCCCGCGACGGCGGACCGGCTGCGCGCCTGGATCGCGGCCGGTGCCCGGTATCCGGGGGCGTGGCTTCGGGCCGCCGATGACCGCATAGCGCGCCTGGACCACGCACCGCTGCCACAGGAGGACCAGCGCCCACGTGAGGTGTTCGGCCGTGGCGACCGAGTGGTGCTCATCGGCGGGGCCGGGGGCATCGGACGGCATCTGTGCCGGTACCTGACCGAGCGCTGCGGCGCCCAGGTGTTCGTCCTCGGGCGCGGCACTCCCGGCCGAGAGGCGCTGGAGGCGCTGAAGGAGGCGGGCGCCAGAAGCTACGTCAGTGTCGCGGCGCACGAACCCGACGCGCTCGACGGGGCACTACGCTACCTCCACGAGCAGTCCGGCCCGCTCGCGGCGGTGTTCAACCTCGCCGGTGTGCTGGACGACTGTCTGCTGTACCACCTGACCCCGGACCGCCTGGAGAACGTCCTGCGGCCGAAGGCGGCCATCGGCCTCAACCTGGCGGCCCTCTCCGGCCCGCACCGGCCCGGCATGGTCGTGCACTTCAGCTCGCTGACGAGCGTCACGGGCAACGTCGGCCAGGTGGCGTACGGAGCGGCCAACGCGTTCCTCGACCGGCTCTCCGCACACCGGCCCGACTGGTACAGCATCAACTGGGGCCTGTGGGACACCGATGGCATGCGGATGCCGACGCCGGACGACGGGTCCGGGCTGCGGGCGATGCCCCCGAAGCAGGCGTGCGACGCGCTGATGTCGGCCCTCGGCGCCGGGGCGCGGCGCCTGGCCATCTACGACGGACACCTGCGCCTGGCCCCCGAGCCCCGTTCCCCCATCCCAGATCTCCTCACCGACACCACGCGCTGGCTGAGGGAACTCATCGCCCGCCACAGCGGCCTGCGACACCTGCGCGACGACGACAACCTGCTGGACCAGGGCGTGGACAGCGTCGGCAGCATCCGCATCAGCAGGGACATCGAAGCCCGGCTGGGCATAGCCGGGACATCCCGACTCAGCCGCGCGGTCCTCTTCGAGTACCCGACGGTGGCGGCCCTCGGCGAGCACTTGGCCGAGAACTTCCCGGCCGAGCTGGAATCCTCCCTCACCCGAGAGCCCCCGGAGGCGCGAGAGCCCACGCCGAAGGCAGCGGCACCCCACGTGGCACCCATCCCTACGGCACCAGCAGCGCCCGGGCCCGAGGCCCCTGCGGCCTCGGTGTCTGCGGCGCCCGAGGCCCCCGCGCCAGCGGGGCCTGCCGAATCCGCGGCATCCTCGGCCCCCGCCGCGCCCGAGGACCCCTCGGCCCCCGTCGAATCCGCCGCGCCCGCGACCCCCGTGGCGGCCCCGGCCGACGAAGGCAGCGTCCCCGACGGCGCCTATCGGCCCGGGGACATCGCCATCGTCGGCATGGCCGGGGAGTTTCCCGGGGGTGCCGACACCGGGGCGTTCTGGCGGGCGCTGTTGGACGGCGACGACGCGGTGCGGGTCATTCCCGGTGATCGTTGGGACTGGCGTGGCCAGCATTCCTTCTCGCCCGACGAAGCGGGCACCTCGTACGGCCGCCACGGCGGATTCCTCGACCACGCCCTGGACTTCGACCCCGTCTTCTTCAACATTACGCCCATCGAGGCGCAGTACATGGACCCGCAGGAGCGCCGCTTTCTGCAGTGTGTCCACCACGCCCTGGAGGACTCGGGGTACTTCGCCCGGCCCACCGACGACGTGGGCGTGTTCGTGGCCGCCATGTTCGGCCACTACCAGGACCTCACCGCCCCCGACCGGGTGATCGGCAGTTCGTTCGCCGCCATCGCCAACCGCGTCTCCTACGCCTTCGATCTGCACGGCCCCAGCGTCGCCCTGGACACCATGTGCTCCGGCGGGCTCACGGCCCTGCACCTCGCCGTGCGCAGCATCCGCGCCGGGGACTGCGCGCTGGCCGTGGCGGGCGGTGTGAACCTCATGACGCACCCGGGTAAGTACCGCCTGCTGTCCGAGGGCACGTTCCTCAGCCCCACCGGCCACTGCCAGGCCTTCGGCGTGGAGGCGGACGGCTACGTGCCCGGTGAGGGAACCGTGGCCGTGGTCCTCAAGCCGCTGTCCGAGGCGCTGCGGGACGGGGACCGGGTGCACGCCGTCATCCGGGCGACGGCGGTGAACGCGGGCGGCAGGACGGCCGGGTTCACCGTGCCGTCCGAGCGCGCCCAGCACCGCGTGATCGCCTCGGCGCTGGCCGCCGCCGACATCGAACCGTCCGCCGTGACCTACGTCGAGGCGCACGGCACAGGCACGCGCCTCGGCGATCCGATCGAGGTACGCGCGCTGAACCGCGCATACGGCGGGCCCGAGCAGGGCCGCGCCTACCTGGGCTCGGTGAAGAGCAACATCGGGCACCTGGAGTCCGCCGCCGCCATGGCCGGGCTCGTCAAGGTCGTCAAGCAGCTCACCCACCGCACCCTGGCGCCCACGCTCCACTGCGAACTCGAGAACCCCGACCTGCACCTCGACGACTCGCGTTTCGCCCTGGTCAAGGAGGCTCGGCCCTGGCCCAGGGGCAGTGCTCCCACGCGCTTCGCCGGACTCAGCTCGTTCGGCGCGGGCGGCGCCAACGGCCACGCGATCATCCAGGAGTTCGTGGCACCGCGCGAGAGCCGCCCCACCCCCGCGTTCCCGCGCTACTTCATCCCGCTCTCCGGGCGGGACGAGGCCGCCGTACGACGCCGCGCGGACGACCTGCTCACCGCGCTGCGGAACGCGCCCGACACGTCCCTGTACGGACTGAGCTACACCCTGTGCTGCGCCAGGCAGCACTTCCGCGTCCGGCGCGGCTACTGGGCCGAGAGCGTCGAGCAGCTGACCACTCTGCTCCAGTCCACCGCCGGAACCTCCCCGGCCGCGCCACCGGACGACGACGCCTGGGCCCGTACGGCATCGGCGTACCTCGACGGCGAGAACCCCGGCTTCACGGAGCTGTTCCCGGTCCGCATGCTGGTGGACGCCCCGCTCTACCCCTTCGCCACCGACCGGTACGTGGCCGCCACGCTCGACCACACCAACCGGCCGACCGCACCGGCCACGGCCGACGACGCCCCCGCCGAACTGCTGCTCACCCCGGTGTGGCGGCAGCACACGGTGGACGGACCAGCGGCGGATTCCCCGGTGCGCCGCGTCTTCGTCCTCACCGACCACGGCCAGGAACACTCGCTTCCCCGCCCGCCCGAGCCGACCCGGCTGATCCGGGTGGTGCCCGGCGACACGCTGGCCATCGAGGCGGACCGTATCGAGCTGCCCGAAGACGACGACGCGGCCGCCGCGCACGTCCTGCGGCATCTGACGGATGAGCTGGGCCTTGACCACCTGTACTGGGTGGACCTCCGGCGTAAGACGACGGTGGCCTCGGCACTCTCCTTCGCCAGGGCTCTCCAGGCTTGCCGCACTCCGTCCACGATCCTCGGCGTGACCCGTGAGGCGGACACGGCCGAGGTACGCGCCCTGGCCGGATTCCTCCACGGACTCGCGGAGGAGAACCCCCACATCCGCACCATCCTCGCGCGCCGGACCGGCATCGACGCCGCGCTCGCCGATGGCTGGCTGCCCCTGCTGGACGAACTGAGCGCCGCACGGCAGCCGTTCACCGAGCTCAGGTGGTCGAACGGCACACGCGAGACACGGGAGCTGACGGAGATCCAGCGGGGCGACAGTGCCCGGCTGCGCACCGGGGGGACGTATCTCCTCACGGGCGGTCTGGGCGCGGTGGGCCGCGCCATCGCCGAGCGCTTGATCGAACGGTACGGCGCCACCGTGATCGCCGTCGGCCGCTCCGCGCCGGACGCCGGGCGGCAACGGTGGATCGCCGCGTCGCCGGGGCTGCACTACGAGCAGGCGGATATCACCTCGCCCGACCAAACCCGGGACCTGATCGCGGGCATCCGCGAGCGCTTCGGCGGGCTCGACGGAGTCATCCACTCCGCCGGTGTCATCCGCGATGCCCTGGTGCAGAACAAGTCCGCCGAGGACGCGGAAGCGGTGCTCGCCCCGAAGGTGCGGGGCACCCAGAACCTGGACCGGTACACCGCCGACCTGCGCCTGGACTTCTTCTGTGCCTTCTCCTCCATCTCCAGCGTGATGGGCAACACCGGGCAGAGCGACTACATCGCCGCCAACCGCTTCCTCGATGAGTTCGCCGCCGAGCGCGCCCGGCGCGTGACGGACGGCGAACGCAGCGGCCTCACCCTCTCGGTCAACTGGCCGCTGTGGCTGGACGCCGAGGACGAACGTCGCGAGCGGTACGAGCCGCTCGCTCAGTACCTGCGCGGCCAGTTCGGGATGGAACCGCTGTCCTCGCGGCGCGGCGCGGATCTCTTCGTCGACCTGCTGAACGGCCTACCGGAGGCATGCCACCAGGTCATCCCCTGCGTCGGCGATGTGGAGCGGATGCGGGAACGGCTACTCCCCGGCACGGCGCCGAAAGCAGACGGCGCGGACCCGGCACGCCCGGCCCCCGCCACAGCGGCGCTGGAGGACATCGGCGACCGGCTCGTGGAGCTGGTACGTACGCAGACCGGCCTGCGGCCCGCCGACATCGCCTTCGACAGCACCTGGGGCGACCTCGGCTACAGCTCGGTCATGCTCCAGGGACTGGCCCGGGAGCTTGGGCCGGAATTCGGCGTGGAGACACCGCCCAACGCCCTCTTCAAGTACAGCAGCATCACATCGCTGAGCGCCTATCTGAGGGACCAGGGCGTACCGGAGAAGGTCACGTCGACCGCAGCCGCGATCCCCGAGGCAAGGCATGATCGTGGCAAGTACGCCATCGTCGGCATGAGCGGCATCATGCCCGGAGGCGTCGACCTGACGGACTTCTGGCGGCTGCTGGTCGAGAACCGCAGCGCCATCCGCGCGGTCGACCGCTGGAAGGACCAAGCGAAGGACCCATCAAAGGACCAGGCGAACGAGTACTTCGCGGGCACCATCGACGGCTACGACACCTTCGACCACGGCTTCTTCGGGCTCTCCGCCCGGGAAGCGATGCTCATGGACCCGCAGCACCGGCTCTTCCTCCAGTGCGCCTACAACGCCCTGCTCGACTCCGGCCACGCGCCCGCGACCCTGCGGGACGTGGGTGTCTTCGCCGGGGTGCAGTTCAGCGAGTACCAGGCGGCGCTGCACAACGGCGTGGACTGGGCGCACCCGTACACCGTCACGGGCAACGCGCACACCATGCTCGCCAACCGCGTCTCCCATCTGCTCGACTTCACCGGGCCGAGCCAGACGGTCGACACCGCCTGTTCAAGCGGGCTGGTGGCGCTGAACCGGGGTGTGCTCTCGCTCGCGGCGGGGGAGTGCGACGTGGCCCTCGTGGGCGCCGTCAGCGTGCTCGTGGACCCGGCCGCCACCGACGCGGCGAGCGGGCTGGGGGTGCTCTCCCCCGACTTCCGCTGCGCCACCTTCGACCAGGAGGCCAACGGCTACGTGCGGGCCGAGGGCGTGGGCTGTGTGGTGGTCAAACGGCTCGACGACGCCCAGCGGGACGGCGACGCCGTCCTCGCGGTGGTCGAGGCGGTGGCCGAGAACCACGACGGCCGCTCCAACTCGCTGACCGCCCCCAACCCCGAGGCCCAGACCGCGCTGCTGCGAAAGGCCTACACACCGGAACTGGCCGCCCGGGTCACCCACATCGAGACCCACGGCACCGGGACGAACCTGGGCGACCCCATCGAGATCAGCGCCCTGCGGGCCGCGTTCGGCACACTGGCCCCGCACCGCGAGCCGGGCAGCATCACCCTGGGCGCGGTGAAGACGAACGTGGGCCATCTGGAACCGGCGGCGGGGATGGCCGGGCTGCTGAAGCTGCTGCTGTGCCTGCGCCACCGCCACCTTCCGGCGAACATCAACTTCAAGGAGCTGAATCCGCTGGTCGAGCTGGACGGTTCGCCCTTCCGGCTGCTGCTGGAGAACGAGCGGTGGGAGCGGGGCACACCGCTGGTGACCGGCGTCAGTTCCTTCGGCTTCGGCGGCTCGAACGCACACGTGGTCCTCTCCGAGGCGCCCGCCGCGCCACCACCCCGCAGGGCGTCGCGTCCGTACTGGCTCATCACGCTCAGCGCCCGCTCCACCGGATCGCTCTCGACGATGCGGGACACCCTCCTGGACTGGCTGCGCGGCCCCGAGGTGGAGAGGGAGGACCTCGCGGACATCGCCCACACCCTGACGGCCGGTCGCGACCACTTCGAGTACCGGATGGCCTGGATCGCCTCCAGCACCTCCGATCTGCTTCGGCAGCTGGAGGAGGCCCGACCGGAGGAGGTGGCGAAGTGCGGGCGGAATCGGCCGACCGCGCACCCGCTGGCCCTGCCGGACGCGGCGGATCCCGGTCACCGCGCCGCGCTGGAGGCCGTACGGGCCCGCTACCTGGAGGGGGAGGAGTTCGCATGGCCAACGATGTTCGACGGCGGGCAGTACCGGCGGCTGCGGCTGCCGGGCTACGCGTTCGCACAGAACCGGTTCTGGTTCGAATGACCGGGACCGGGACCACCACACCACGGCAGGGCAAGGAGGGTGGGCATGGACGAGCTGCTTGAGGACGACACCCCGGTCGTGGTCGGCATGGCCTGCCGGTTCGCGGGCAGCGACGGTCTGGAGGCGTACTGGGAGCGGCTGCGGCAGGGCCGCACCGCCCTGGGCACCACCGACCGCTGGCCGGGGGAGGCGGACGCCGCCACTTTCACCGGTGGCTTCCTGGACGGACACCAGGACTTCGACGCCCGGTTCTTCCGCATCTCGCCGAACGAGGCGCAGTGCATGGACCCGCAGCAGCGGGTCCTGTTGCAGACGGTGCAGCACGCGGTGGACGACGCGTACCTGACCCCCACCGACCTGCGCGCCCTGGACTGCGGGGTGTTCGTCGCCGGGCTGCCCGGCGACTACCGCAACCTGGTGGCGCGGCGCGGCGACGTCGTCTACGGAACCCACAGCTTCCTGGGCAACGCGCCCTCGACCCTGTCGGGCCGTATCTCCTACTTCTACGACATCAACGGCCCCTCCCTCACCCTGGACAGCGCGTGCTCCTCCTCGCTGGCCGCGCTGCATCAGGCGGTCCTCAACGTCCGTGCCGGACAGGGTCGTTGCGCGGTCGTCGGCGGTGTCTCGGTCTTCAGTACCCCGGAGGTGCTGCGGTTCGCGCGCAGTTCCCGGATGAGTTCCCCGAACGGCGGGTCGCTGCCCTTCACCGATGCCGCCGACGGGTTCGTACCGGCCGAAGGCGCCGCGTGCCTCGTGCTCATGCGCCATGACGAGGCCAGGGCCCGGGGGCTGCGGATCCATGGAGCGATCCAGGCCACCGGCACCAACCACAACGGCACCACCAACGGTCTGATGGCGCCGAGTTCCCAGGCGCAGTCACGGCTGATCGCGGACCTGTACGAGCGCGAGAGGATCGACCCCTCGCGGATCGCCTACCTGGAGACCCACGGCACCGGGACGCCACTGGGCGATCCCATCGAGCTGGAGGGGCTGAAGTCCGCCTTCCGACGGGCCGGTGGCGACGGCTGCCACCTCGGCGCGGTGAAGCCGCTCATCGGGCACACCCTGGTGTGCTCGGGCCTGGCCGGTGTCATCAAGGCGCTGCTCGGCTTCCACCACGGGACCATCCCGCCGGTGGCCGCCACCGACGAGGCGGTGTCCTACCTCGACGTCGCGCCGTTCCGGGTCAACCGGGAACCGCTGCCGTGGCCGGAGGACAAACCGCTGTGCGCCGTCAGCGCCTTCGGCTTCACCGGCTCCAACGGCCATGTGGTCCTGCGCAAGGTGGCGGGCGGTGGCGCGGGCGTGGACGCGGTGGACCGCCGTCCCGGGCGGGCGCTGCCGTTCTGCCTGTCGGCGGAGTCGCGGGAGAGCCTGACGGCGCTGGCGGAGCGCTGCCGGGCGCTGGTGGCCGATCTGCCCGAGGACCGGCTCTGGGACCTCTCCCAACTGCTGCTGCGGCGCCCGTGCTACGCCCATGAGCGGGTGGTCGTGGCACGCACCCGCGACGAACTCCTCACCGGTCTCGACAAGGTGGGAGAGGACACGGACACCCACCGCCTCGACGGCGACCTGCACGACCTCGTCGCACACTGGCGGGCCCACGACACCCCCGCACTGCTCCGGCGGCTCGACGCACCGGCCGACCTGGCGCGGATCACACTGCCCGGCTACCCCTTCGAGAAGCGGCGGCACTGGCTGACCGAGGACGCCGAGCAGGCCCCGCAGCCTCCCGTGGACGACGGGCTCGCCCGCCAACTGTGCGCGGAACTGGCGGCTCTGCTGGGCTTCGACAGGGCGACGGACCACATCACCCCCGGCACCCGCATCGCCTCGCTCGGGCTCGACTCCCTCTCGGCCGTCCAACTGCTCAGCCCCCACCAGCAGGCCGGAAGCCCCATCAAGTCGCACGACCTGTTCCGCCACGAGACGGTGGCCGACCTCGCGGCCGCCATCGCGGGACGGCCCCCCGAGCCGGAGGAGCGCCAGAAGCCCCGGGCACCCGGTACGCACGACGCCGTACCGCTGACCCGGTGGCTGGAGTACGGCCGTGGCGGGCGGCCCACCCTGCTGCTGCCCCCGCTCAACTGCGACCAGCGGGCGTGGACCCAGCAGATCCCGGCCCTGCTCCGGCAGGGGCGCACCGTATACGTTCCGGAGTACCCGGGACACGGGAACGCCCCCTTCGACCAGCGGCGCTTCTCCTTCGAGACGCTCGCGGACGAGGTGGCGGCCTTTCTGCGGGAGGCCGCCGACGGCCCGGCCGACCTGGTCGGCTGGTCCCTGGGAGGCTGTGTCTCGACCCTGACCGCCCTGCGGCACCCGGAGCGGGTCGGCTCGCTGACGCTCATCAGCTGCGCGCCCCGCTACGGCGACGACGCCTTCGACCGCACCCTGGAGCTGCGGGAGGAACTGCGCGCGCACGGCAGCCTGCTGGACGTGGTGTTCGAAGGGGGAGGCAACCCGGCCGAGCGGTTCACCGCAGCCGCCCCCATGGACACGCTGCGCTGCTACTACGCGGCCCTGACCGGCTTCGACATCGTCGACCGGCTCCCCGACGTCACCGCCCCCTGCCTGGTGGTGCGCGGCCGCGACGACCGCGTCATCGAAGCGGAAGCCACCGCGCTCTATTCCAGGATCCCCGGGGCGCGGGTGCGGGAGTTCGACGGCCACGGACACTACATGCCGCTCACCGCGGGCCGGGCCTTCAACCGGACGCTGACGGAGTTCTGGTCCGAGCGGCATCACCTCATGGGAAGGGAACGGTGACACGACATGCTGGTAGACGTGGACAGGGCGGCGGTCGTCCTCTTCGACATGCAGCTGGAACTCATCCCGCTGCTGCTGGACGGCACACAACTGCTGCACAACACCTGCTGGGTGGCGGAGGTGGCACGGGAATTCGACCTCCCGGTGCTGCTGACCGAGCACAAGAAGCTGGGCGGGCTCTCCCTCTCCCTGCATGAGGCGGCCGAGGGCGCGCCCCGGCTGGAGAAGGAGCACTTCGACTTCCTCCGCGAAGATCCCATCGAGAACCACGTGGTGTCATCGGACCGGGACCAGTACGTGCTGGCCGGTGCCGAGACCCACGTGGTCCTCTTCCAGTCGGCGATGAGCCTGATCGAGCGGGGCAAGACGGTGTTCGTACTGGCCGACACCTGCTCCGCCCGCAACCAGGCGGACCACGAGCTGGGGCTCGCCCGGCTGCGGCAGAACGGGGTGCACCTGATCACACGGGAGATGTTCTTCTTCGAGCTGATCAGGAACTCGGAAGACCCCCGCTACCTGGAACTGGCCAAGAAGTACCTCGACGGGCGCTACATCCGCTAGCGCAGCGGCCTCAGCCAGGCCGGACCAGCCGCCCGCCGGACAGCTCCAGCAGCCTGTCCCGGTGGCGCTCGCGCAGCGCGCGGTCATGGGTGACCATGACCACCGGCCCGGTGAAGCCCTCCACCGCCTCCAGCAGCTGCTCGACCAGCACCAGGCTGAGGTGGTTGGTGGGCTCGTCGAGCAGCAGCAGATGCGGTTGCCGGGCGAAGAGCAGCGCGAGTTCGAGACGGCGCCACTGGCCCACGGACAGCCGGTTCGCCGGGGTGTCGAAGTCGGCGGGTCCGAACAGTCCGAACCTGGTCAGCTCGGCCGCCGCGTCCTCGACATGGGCCGCGCGGCGAGCGGCGAAGGTGTCCAGCAGATTGCCGCGCTCCGCGCCGAAGTCGCTGTCCTGCGGCAGATATCCGATGTGCAGCCCCGGCGCGCGCTCCAGCACCCCGGCGTCGGGGGCCCGCTCGCCCGCCAGCACCGACAGGAGCGTCGACTTGCCCGCGCCGTTCGGGCCGGTGATCACATACCGGGCGCCGGGCGCCAACTCCAGGTCGGCGTCCCGCAGCACCTCACCGGCGGTCAGGCCCTCGGCCCGCAACAGCACCCCGTCGGCCGGTTCCGGGACCCCGTCCGCCGGGTCCGCCTCCGGCGGGGGAGTGAAGGTCAACGGCTCCGGCGGACGCGGCACTTTGTCGTCCAGCAGCCGCCGCAGCTGCTGCTGGGCGGAGCGGGCCGTACGGGCTACGGCCGCCTGGGCGGCGCTCCCGGCGGCGTTGTAGGACAGCTTGTCGTTGTCGCCCCGGCCCCCGAAGACACGGCCGCTCGTATGGGCCCGGTGCAGCCGCCGCCGCGCCTCGGCCAGCTCCTGGCTCCAGTCGCGGTACCGCTGCCGCCAGCGCTCCTGGGCCGCGGCGCGTTCGTCCAGGTAGTCCCGGTAGCCGCCGCCGTAGCGCACGGTGGAGCCGCGGGGGCCGTCCAGGTCGACGATGGCGGTGACGGCCGTGTCCAGCAGCACCCGGTCGTGCGAGGCGATCAGGCACGGGCCCTGGTACCGCGCGAGCCACTGGACGAGCCAGTCCACCGCCCGGTCGTCCAGGTGGTTGGTCGGCTCGTCCAGCAGGAGACCGGCCGGTTCGGTGAGCACCAGCGAGGCCAGCGCCAGCCGGGCCCGCTCGCCGCCCGAGAGGGTCCGGGTGTGGCGCCCTCGGTCCAGCCCGGCCAGGCCGAAGACGTCCAGCACCTCACCGACGCGGGCGCCGAGCTCCCAGCCGCCCCGGCGGCTGAACTCCTCCTGCAGACGGCCGTACTCCTCCAGTACGGCGTCGAGGTCGCCCTCGGCGGAGGCCATCCGCTCCTCGGCGGCCGTCATCCGCGCGGACAGCTCCCCGAACTCCGCGGTCGCCCGGCTGAGCACGTCCTCGATGGTGGCGTCGGCGGGGAAGTCCGGCCGCTGCGGAAGAAACCCCACCTGGCCGGTCACGGCGCGCACGACCTGGCCGCGCTGCGGTGTCAGCTCTCCGGCGAGCGCGCGCAGCAGGGTGGACTTTCCCCGGCCGTTCTCCCCGATCAGGCCCACCCGCTCGCCGTGGGACACCTTGAGGGAGACGTCGCGCAGCACCATGCGGTCCCCCAGCGCGCAGTGGAGGTTCTCGCCGAGGAGGTGCGCGGAGCGGTGGTCGGCGGAGAGGACGTCCTGCCCTCCGGTCTGTGGTGTGGATGCGTCAGTCACCGGCGGGCGCCCCGGTCTCGCGCAGACGGCCATCCGACATCCGCAGCCAGCGGTTCACCCCGATCTCCTTGAGGAACCGCTCATCGTGGCTGACCACGATGAACGCGCCCTCGTACGAGTTGAGCGCCCCCTCCAGCTGCTCGACGCTGTCGAGGTCGAGGTTGTTGGTCGGCTCGTCGAGCAGCAGGAGCTGTGGCGCGGGCTCGGCGCCCAGGACACAGGCCAGGGTGGCGCGCAGCCGCTCACCGCCCGACAGCGCCCCGACCGGGAGATGCGCCGCGGGACCCCGGAAGAGGAAGCGGGCCAGCAGATTCATCCGATCCGCCTCGGGCTTCTGCGGCGCGTAGGAGGCCAGACACTCCGCGACGCTGCGGTCCAGCGGCAGCGTGTCGAGGCGCTGGGAGAGGTAGGCGACCCGGCCGTCCGCCCGCTTGAACTCCCTCGCCCGCGCGTCGAGTTCACCGTTGATCACGCGCAGCAGCGTGGACTTGCCGACGCCGTTGGGGCCGGTCAGCGCGATGCGCTCGGGTCCCCGGATCGAGAGGTCGACGCCCTCGCCCGAGAACAGCTCCCGTTCGCCGTACCGGACGTGGATCCCCTCGCCGAGGAAGACGGTGCGCCCCGAGGGCACGTTGGTGTCGGGCAGCTCCAGGGTGATCCTGCGGTCATCCCGCAGCGCCCGGCTCGCCTCGTCCAGCTTGGCCTTCGCGTCGGCGAGGCGCTGGCCGTGCGTGTCGTTCGCCTTGCCCGCCGACTCCTGGGCGCGGCGCTTGAGCGTACCGGCGGCCATCTTGGGGATGCTGCCCTTCTTGGCGGCCTTGGCGCCGACTCCGGCCCGGCGCGCGGCCCGCTCACGGGCCTGCTGCATCTCCCGCTTCTCCCGCTTGACCTGCTGTTCGGCGGTGCGGATGTTCTTCTCGGCGGTTTCCTGCTCGGCCCGCACGGCCTCTTCGTAGTCGGTGTAGTTGCCGCCGTACAACCGCATGTCGCCCGTGTCGAGTTCGGCGATCCGGTCCATGCGGTCGAGCAGCTCCCGGTCGTGGCTGACCACCAGCAGAGCGCCGGGCCAGTTCTCCAGCACACCGTAGAGCTTGCGGCGGGCGTCGAGGTCGAGGTTGTTGGTCGGCTCGTCCAGGAGCAGCACATCGGGCTGCTTGATCAGCTGGGTCGCGAGACCGAGGGAGATGACCTGGCCGCCGCTGAGGGCGTGCAGCCGCTGGGTCAGCGGGATGTCGCCGAGGCCTAAGCGGTCGAGCTGGATACGGCTGCGCTCCTCGATGTCCCAGTCGTTGCCGACCGTCGTGAAGTGCTCCTCGCCCACATCCCCGGAGGCGATGGCGTCCAGCGCCTGGATGATGGGGGCGATGCCCAGCACCTCGGCCACGGTGAGGTCGAGGGTGAGGGGGAGGCTCTGGGGGAGATAGCCGAGCAGGCCCTTGACGGTCACGCCGCCGCGGTTCGGGCTGAGTTCGCCCGCGATCAGCCGGAGCAGGGTGGACTTCCCGGCGCCGTTCGGCGCGACCAGGCCGGTGCGGCCGTCACCCACGGACCAGGACAGATCCTGGAACACCGGAGTGCCGTCGGGCCAGGAGAAGGAGAGATTCGAGCAGACGATAGCGGCTTCGGACATGAAGGGAGGCCTCGCAGATGACGCGGGCGCACAAAAGCGGCCCGGAGGGTGCGGTGGTCAAGGCATGGGGATACGACCACAGACGGCTGACGCGCATCTGTGTCCGCTGACATCCGGATCATCCGGAGATGTCGTCGTCACCCGCCACAACCACGGTTGCCTCTCCTTTGTCGCACATCACTCGCACTTCACCCTACCAGAGGCGGTCGTTGCCGCCCCGCGTTGAACACCGGGCCGGATATTGCCGCCGTCTCGCGGGTGTCGTTAGCCTCACTCTCGCAACTCTCGCACATTCGACAAACACCGTTCTGTGAAAGGGAGTAGTCGTATGCGGACAGCCGACAAGGAACGCCGAGTCAAAAAGGCCTGGCACCGTCCCGATTTCGTTTCCTTCGACACCGCGCTGGAAGTCACCGCGTACTTCGCCCGCGACTGACGCACGGTCGCTGATAAGGGCGCAGTCATTTCGATGTCCGTGACGCATGAGGTCGGCGCCCCGTGGAGCGAGGCCGAATTCCGGAAGGCGCTCGTCGGACTCCTCCTCGGGCGGTGCGGAGAAATGGCTCAGGCTGGCCGAAGCGGTCGGGCTCGGTCAGGACGAGGTGCTCTCCGAGCGCCTCGTCCTGCCGGGTGTGCGCTTCGCGGTGGACATCGAGGTGGTGGGCCCCGGCTGAGCGCCGTCCTCGACGCGCTCGACTACCACTCGGGAAACGGAGGTACGCGCACATGACCGGCCTGCCAGAAACCACGGTGCCGCGGCTGCGGACCGGAGTCCGGCTGACCAGCGATCCGGTACGCGGCGAGCTGGCCCTGCTGCCCGAACGCGTCGTGGTGCTCAACGACACCGCGGCGGCGGTGCTCGCCCTCTGCGACGGCGCGTCCGACGTCGGCCGCATCGTGGAGCGCCTCGGCGAGGAGTACGAGGGCGTGAGCGCGGACGACGTCTTTGAGCTGCTGCGGCGGCTGGCGGAACGCCGGGTGGTGGATCTCGATGGCTGACGCCACCGCCCGTGACGCGACCGCCCATGACGCCACCGCCCGGCCCCCGCTGGGCATGCTGATCGAGCTGACCCACCGCTGCCCGCTGCACTGCCCCTACTGCTCCAACCCCCTGGAGCTGGTCCGCCGCTCCGAGGAGCTGACCCGTGAGCAGTGGTCGGACATCCTGGCCCAGGCCCGCGCGCTCGGCGTCGTACAGACGCACTTCTCCGGCGGTGAGCCGCTGGCCCGCCCGGATCTGCCGGAGCTGGTCGGCCGGGCGCGCCAGCTCGGCGCCTACGTCAACCTCGTCACCAGCGGCGTCGGCCTGACCGCCGAGCGCGCGCGGGAACTGGCGGAGCGCGGAGTCGACCATGTGCAGCTCTCCCTCCAGGACGCCGACCCCGGCGCCGGAGACCTGATCGCCGGGGCCCGGGTGCACGCCGCCAAGCTGAAGGCTGCGGAGGCGATCACGGCCACCGGGCTGCCGCTCACCGTCAACGTCGTCCTCCACCGCGCCAACATCGACCGGGCCGAACAGATCGTGGACCTCGCCGTCGGTATGGGCGCCGACCGGATCGAGCTGGCCAACACCCAGTACTACGGCTGGGGGCTGCGCAACCGCGCCGCGCTGCTGCCCACCCCGGACCAGCTCGCCGCCGCGCGCCAGGCCGTACGGCGCGCCCGGGACAAGCACGCGGGCGGTCCCGAAATCGTCTACGTGACCGCCGACTACTACGCGGACCGGCCCAAGCCGTGCATGGACGGCTGGGGCAGCACCCAGCTGACCGTCACCCCCACCGGGGACGTGCTGCCGTGCCCGGCGGCGTACGCCATCACCACGCTGCCGAGGGAGAACGCGCTGCGCCGCCCGCTGTCCGAGATCTGGTACGAGTCGCAGGCGTTCAACGCCTTTCGCGGCACCGGCTGGATGCGCGAACCGTGCCGTACCTGCCCCGAGCGCCACACCGACCACGGCGGCTGCCGCTGCCAGGCGTTCCAGCTCACGGGCGACGCGGCGGCCACGGATCCGGTCTGCGGCCTCTCCCCGCACCGGCCGCTGGTCGACGCGGCGCTGGAAGAAGGCCTGGAAGAAGGCATGGAAGCGGGCCTGGCGGCGGCCGACCTGGCGTTCGTCCCCCGGAAGCCGGTGGCCCCATGAGGGTGATCCTGCTCGGCACCGCCGCGGGCGGCGGGTTCCCGCAGTGGAACTGCGCCTGCGCGCTGTGCGCCCGCTGCCACCGGGGCGAACTGCCCGCCCGCTCCCAGGAGTGCGCGGCCGTCAGCGGCAACGGACGCGACTGGTGGCTGCTCAACGCCTCCCCGGACATCCGCACCCAGCTCCTCGCCACGCCCGCCCTGGCACCCGGCCCCGGGCCACGGGACACCCCCGTGCGCGGCGTGCTGCTCACCGACGCCGAGGTCGATCACGCCCTGGGGCTGACCATCATGCGCGGCGGCGCGGACCTGACTGTGCACGCCGCGCCCCCGGTCATCGGCGCGCTCACCGCCGACCTGCCGCTGCGCGGCCTGCTGGACCGCTATGCGCCATGGGAGTGGCGGGACGGCACCGGCTTCGACCTGGCGGGCGGGCTCACCGTCACCGCGCACCCCGTCAGCGCCAAGGCCCCCAAGTACGTCGACGGCCCGGACCCCGGCGCCCCCTGGGTGAGCGCCTACCGTGTCGAGGACCCGGCGACCGGCGGCGCCCTGGTCTACGCCCCCTGCCTGGCCACCTGGCCGGACGGGTTCGACGACCTGCTGGCCTCGGCGTCCTGCGCCCTGCTGGACGGGACCTTCTTCAGCGCCGACGAACTGGGCACGGCCGTCCGCTCCGGCGACGCCGGTCAGTCCCTGATGGGCCATGTGCCCGTGGCCGGACCCGGCGGCAGCCTGGCGGCCCTCGCCCGCCACCCGGGGCTGCGCCGGATCTACACCCACCTCAACAACACCAACCCCCTTCTCGACCCCTCCTCTTCCGCCAGTGCGGCGGTGCGGCGAGCGGGCGCGGAGGTCCTGGCGGACGGCAGCGAACTCATCCTGTGAACCATGTACCCCATCGTGCGGGCATTCGCCCGGCGCGCCACAATGGGGTACTACTTCGCCGGTTATCGGTAATTGTCCGCCGCGGCTTCGACCCCATGTTTCCGGAACGCAGTTCCGTGCAATTCTCCTACGCCGTTGAACGCCCGGTTCTGTGTACAGTGCAGCGGTGCGCCGAGGGTGTTCGAAATGTGGGGGAGATGAGTCGGTGAACCTCTTTCATCCTGAACAGCGCGGGTAGTGCTAGGGGAGTTCGCGGTGTCCCATCGGTGCCCCGCCAGGGCGCCGCCCCAGGGACGCCTCCCCGACCAGGCCATTTCACCCAGGCGACTCAGGATGAAAGAGGTTCAGTCACATGGCCGACCGCAGCGCACATCCCCTGGAATCCGAGCAAGAGGATTCCGACGTCCCGTCCAGGGCGCGGACTTTGACCCGGGCGTTCCCCCAAGAGGCCGAGCCCGTGCCGATCTCGTCGCTCGTGCCCGGTCTCTCTCCGCGGCTGCGAGGAGAAGACGCCGCGCATGTCGCCCGGCTGGCGGAAGTTGACGGTCCGCTTCCGCCGATCGTCGTGGAGCGGTCCACGATGCGGGTGATCGACGGCATGCACCGCCTCATGGCCGCCTGGACGAAGGGCCAGGAGACCATCGAGGTGCGCTTCTTCGACGGCACGGCCGAGGAGGCGTTCCTCCTCGCGGTCCGGTCCAACATGGCGCACGGCCTTCCGCTGTCCCGGGAGGACCGCCGGGCGGCGGCGGCGCGCATCCTCGTCTCGTCTCCGCATCTCTCGGACCGGACGGTCGCGCGCACCGCCGGTCTCGGTGCCAAGACCGTGGCCGGGCTGCGGTCCACCCTGACCGATGTGACACCGCATCCGAAGGCCCGTATTGGCAGGGACGGCAAGGTCCGGCCGTCGGACAGCGCGGAAGGCCGCAGGAGGGCCGCCGAACTGCTGACGGAGCGCCCGCACGCCTCCCTGCGCGAGGTGGCGCGGACCGTCGGCATCTCACCGGCGACGGTCAGCGATGTCCGGAAGCGACTCGCCTCCGGCCGGCTCCCCGTGCCGGACCGGAATGGGCACCCGAAGCAGTCGGCCACCGGCACGAAGAGCTGCGCCACCTCGCTGGGCAGGACCGCCGGGGCCACCGTGAGCGCCATCAGGCCGATGCGGCCGACCGACTTGTCGCCCATGGTCAAGCTGTTACGCGATCCGTCCCTGCGGCACAAGGAGAGCGGCCGCCGGTTGCTTCGTCTGCTGCAGCGCAGCGCCATGCAGCGGCAGGAGCTGCTGAAGCTGGCCGAGGCGGTGCCCTCGCACTGTACGGATCTGGTGGCCGACCTGGCGAGGGAATACGCGGGCATGTGGGCGGAGTTCGCGCAGGAAGTCGGCGAAACCGGCTGAAGAGTCACAGATCGCTGGACGCGGCCCGGCGGCAGGCCGCAGGATGCGTATTCACATTCTCAGCGGTCCTCCAGCCATGCCCGGCGGGTGTTCAACTGACGCGACAGCGCAGTTGAACACATGGTGAGACCGCCGACGGGGGAAGGAGAGGGCCCATCATGGGTGTTCGATGGCTGGCGGGGTTCAGGAGCGCGGTGATCAGCCCCTACGAGAAGCTCCGGTTCGACGAGCCCCGGGTGTTCCGCGATCAGACGGTGCGTCAGATACTGCGTCTGGCCGGTGGCGGTGAGCAGGTGCGGGTGTGGCTCTCCAATCGGTACGGCCACGCCCCCCTGACCGTGGCCGACGCCAGGGTGGCCGTGCGCGGTGGCGGCGACCGGATCGAGACGGCCACCGATGCCGCGCTGCGTTTCGGCGGTTCGCGGCGGGTGACGGTGCCCGCGGGCGGCGAGGTCGTCAGCGATCCGGTCGCGCTGCCCGTGAGGGCGGGCACCGACCTGGTGCTCAGCCTCTATCTCCCGGAGGACACCGGACCGGCCACCTACTCCCACACCAGCGTCGAGACGGCCTATGTCGCGGCCGGGGACCGCGCCGGTGCGGCGGGCCTGCCCGGTGCCGAACAGGTCCAGGCCGGGTTCTATGTGACCGGGGTCGATGTGCTCGCGGAGCGGGACACGCCGGTCACCGTCGCGTTCGGGGACTCCTGGTTCGAGGGCGTCGGCACCACCCTCGGCGCCAACCGGCGCTCCGTCGACGCCCTCAACCGCAGGCTGCGGCACGGCTGGGTGGTCAACCAGGGCATAGGGGGGAACCGGCTGTTAGCCGACGAGATAGGCGAACACGCCTTGGCGCGCTTCGAGCGCGACGTGCTGTCGTGCGGGAACGCCCGGCACGTCCTGGTGCACTTCGGCATGAACGACCTCGGACTGCCCGGCATGCTCGGCCTGCCACCGGTCACGGCCGATGAACTGATAGCCGGATTCACCGAGTTGGCCGCGCGGGCGCACGACGCCGGACTCGCGATCCACGCCGCGACCCTGGGCCCCTTCGCCGGGGCCGTCCCCCCGAACAACATCACGCCCGAGGGCATCACCGTACGGCGTGAGGTGAACGACTGGATCCGCGACAGCGGCACCTTCGACACGGTCTTCGATGTCGCCCGGGCCGTGGCGGACCCCGCCCGCCCGGACCATCTCCACCCCGCCTTCGACAGCGGCGACGGCATGCACCTCAACGACGACGGGGCGCGGGCCATGGCCGCGACGGTCGATCTCGGCGCGCTCGGATCCTGACCCCCGCGACCCGCCCGGTCATCCCCCGCGAAGATCCGCCGGACAGGGCCTGGCGCTCATCTCGGCATCTCGGTGGCCGTCCCGTTCAGTGCCCCCGGGCCGTGCGCGGTCCCGTTCACCGGGCCCGTGGCCCGGGCGGGGCGCTCCAGGATGCCGCGGTCGGCGGGAGCGTCCGCGGCGGTGGCGCCGGGCGGCGGGCCGGAGGTCTCGGTGGTGCTGTGGGAGCCGCCCTGACCGGCGCCGCCGGGGGCCGCCCCGGCGTGGCCGCCGTTGGTGGAAGGGGCGGAACCGTTGATCTTGTCGATCGCCTGCCGGGCCTGCTCGCCCGGGGACCGGGTCGTGGGCTGCGCCGAGGGCGACGGCGGGGGCGCGGGCTGGTTCCGCTCCAGCTGGGGCTTGGCGTGGGCGGCGCTGCTCATGGCCTGGGTGCGCAGCCGGTGGCTGACCGCCTCGTCCAGGCTCACCGGCCGGTGCATCTGGGCGGCCAGCCGCCCGGCCTCCTGACCCAGCGCGGAGACCACGTCCCACGGCAGGTGGAGCACCAGACGGACTTCCGCGTCCCCGTCCGGGAGGGCTTGGATGGGAGGCGTGAACCGTTCAGTCATGAGCTGGTTCCTCCGTAGGGTTCGATCCGCGCCCCGCATGCCAGGGCACGTACAGAGCCATACGGAGAACCGCCGCGCCCCGTTCACCGTCAGCCGGACGGATCGGGGCGTGCCACGTCACGCGCGCAGCAGGATGAGGATCGTCGCCAGGATCGCCGCGAGGACGAGCGCTGCCACACCATAGCCGAGCCGCTGCGACCGCAACCCCGGAATGAGCCCGTCGATGGCGATACGCCCCGACCCGCTCAGCGCGAGACCGGCCGCGCATACGCCGATGAGCAGCGGAAACTCAAAACCGCCGAACAGGCCGAGCTTCCAGGTGGCGGCCACCGCGTTGGCCATGGTGCCCGCCACGGCGGCCCCGGCCAGTGGAGTGAGCAGGCCCACGGCGAGCCCCAGCCCGCCCAGGGTCTCGGTGAGCCCCGCGCAGACGGCCATCGCCCGGGGCGCCGGGTAGCCGAGGTGGGCGAATTCCACGGCGGTCCGGGAGATCCCGAGCCCGCCCCACCAGCCGAACAGATGCTGCGCCCCCCGCGCGGCGACGATCAGCCCGACCCCGAGCCGCACCACCAGCAGGCCGACGTCATGGGCGCGCAGCACGCCCGGTGCGCTCCTGGGCGAGGCATGGGCGGGCGTGCCCATCGGAGGAGTGCTGTCTTCGCCGTAGTACGCCATGGCGCCCTCGTCGGGTCGGGGTTCGGTGTGCGGCCACCGAGCCGGAGAAGGATATGTTCCTTATGTTCACTTTGTCGCAACCGGGCCGCGGGTTCAATCCGTGCGCCCATCGAGGGCACCGAGGCCTGCCGCGGCCGTGATCGCCGTCTTGGCCACGCCGGAGCCCCGACGCCGATCGCCCACCCCAGGGCCCGGCCCCGAACAGGGCGAGGCCCGCCGTCAGCAGCGCGCGGCGCCCTCAGTGGCGGGGCGGCAGCCGGTGCAGCTCCACGGCGGTCAGCCGTCCGGCCTCGACCGTGGCCGTCAGATACGTACAGTACGGCTGGCGGCGCCGGTCGGTGGGGGAGCCCGGGTTGAGCAGCCGCAGTCGTCCGTCGGCCGATGTGGTGTCCCATGGGATGTGGCTGTGGCCGAACACCAGCACATCCAGCTCCGGGAACCGCTGCGCGCAACGCCGCTCACGCCCCTGCGCCGCGCCCGTCTCGTGTACCACCCCGAAGCGCAGCCCGCCCAGCTCCGCGCGGGCCACCTCCGGCAGCCGCGCCCGCAGCTCGGGCCCGTCGTTGTTGCCGTACACGCCGATCAGCCGGGACGAGCGCGCCTCCAGCAGATCGAGGGTGGCGGTGTCGACCCAGTCGCCCGCGTGGATGACCGCTTCGGCGCGCGCCACCTGGTCCAGCAGCTCGCGCGGCAGCTCCTTGGCCCGTCGCGGCAGATGAGTGTCGGACATCAGCAGAAGACGCACGCGGCGACCGTACCGTGTGAACCGTCAGCCATGGATCACCGCACAGGGAGAGATTGTGACCGAGCGCCCGCCGCTTCCGCCGTTCACCCGGGACACCGCCCTCCAGAAGGTCCGTCAGGCGGAGGACGCCTGGAATTCCCGCGACCCCGAAAAGGTGGCCCTCGCCTACGCCGTCGACTCCCGCTGGCGCAACCGCGTCGAATTCCCGCACGGCCGCCCGGCGATCGTCGACTTTCTGACCCGGAAGTGGGCGAATGAGCTGGACTACCGGCTCATCAAGGAGCTGTGGGCCTTCGAGGGCGACCGCATCGCGGTGCGTTTCGCCTACGAATGCCATGACGCCTCCGGCAACTGGTTCCGGTCCTTCGGCAATGAGAACTGGCAGTTCGGCGCCGACGGTCTGATGACGCGGCGCCACGCGTCCATCAACGATCTGCCCATCGCGGAGGCCGACCGCAAGTACCACTGGCCGCTCGGCCGCCGCCCGGACGACCACCCGGGCCTGAGCGATCTGGGGTTGTGACCCGCCACTCGGCAGAAATAATGTGCCAAGCGGATAATCGGAGGAGAAAGGTGGCGGCGTGACGGCGAAGGCGGGGGAGACGGAGCGGGACCGGTATCCACGGCCGGTGGTGTCGGCCGCGGAGGCGGAGTGGATCTGGCGGCTGCTGTCGGTGCAGGCCCTGGAGAACGGCGCGAAGCCGGAGACGGTACGGCTCGCGGTGATCGTCGGGCTGGCCCGGGCCAGCGGCGCCCGCTACGGCGGACTGCTGCGCTGCACCATGGCCTCACTCGACCTGGACGCGGGATGGGTGACCATCGAACACGGCAAGCACCGGATCCCGCGCCGACACGGTCTGGACGCCGGGACGATCCTGGTCCTGCGCCGCTGGCTGCTGGTGCGCGAGCAGCTGTGCACCGAGCTGGAGGGCTCCATCCCGGACGCGCTGCTGCTCACCGTGCACCACACCCATGACCACGGGGTGACCGTCGCCGCCGGGCTGCCCATCACCCGGCAGGGGCTGGTGCTCTCGTGGCGCCGCTTCGTCCACCGTACGAACGCCCGGTACGCCGCGCGCCGCCCTCCGCTGCCGACCCGCTTCGAACAGGTCCGCCGGGTCTGGGACACCTGATGCCGGTGACCGGTGGGGGCGGAACCCCGCCCCCACCGGTCGCGCTTCACGCCGCGGGCGCCCCGGCCGCCGTCACGGAGAAGCGCGCCTGCGCCGTCGCGCCGCTCACGGCCACCGTGAGGGTCGCCGTACCCGGGCGCAGCGCGATGAGCCTCCCGGTCGCCGGGTCGAACGCGGCGACATAGCGGCCCGGGTGCGCCCGGGCGCGGGACACATCGCCGACGTAGACGTCTCGCGAACCGGTCCAGTCCGCGCTGAGCGGCCCGCCGACCGGCACCGTGCGGGCACCGGCCCCCTCGCCCTGGATCACCGCCGCCGTGACATCCGCGTCCTGCCCGGCGCGCAGCTCGGCCGGTGCGGTGACCGTCAGCCCGTCCACATGGGCCCGGGTCTGCACCGACACCCAGTCGGGCCCGCCGGTCCACGGCGCGTGGCGCGCCTCGGCCCGCTGCCGTGGCGGGACATCGTCGACGCCCACCATCGACCAGCCGGTGAAGCCGCCCTGACCGGGCGGGGTGGCCGGGTTCTTGCCCGCGTTGCCGTTGATCAGATACGGGACGCCGTCCACCCGCGAGGCGTGGAAGGTGCCCACATGGCTGCCGATGAACGCCGCGCCCTTGCCCGTCGTACGGCGGAAGTCGGCCAGCCAGTTCTCCAGCAGCGCGGCCTCCTTGCGGTCGCTCAGCTGGCTGCCCTGCTGCGGGGTGGGGTCGCGCGGCGGGACGTGTTCGATCACCATGACCGAGCCGATGCCCGGGGCGGAGGCGGCCGCGTCCAACTGCTCGCGCAGCGCCTTGATCTGGTCGAAGCCGCCGCCCCTGAGTCTCAGGCTGGAGGTGTCGAGCGTGAGGAACCGGGTGCCCCGGTGGTCGAACGTGCGGTGCGCGGGGCCGAATTCGGCGGTGAAGTTCCCGATCGAGCCGCCCATCACCTCATGGTTGCCCGGCACGTAATACCAGGGCAGGGCGTCGCCCAGCTCCTCGGTGAGCACGCGGCGGGCGAACGCGAGATCGGCGGGGGAGCCCTCGTCCACCAAGTCGCCGTTGATGACCAGGAAGTCGGGCTTCGCCGCCCTGATCTCCCGCAGGGTGCGGCGGGCCTGGGCCACGATCGGGCTGTCCGGGGCGCGGGCCACGAACTGGGCGTCCGACATCACCGCGAACCGCCAGTCCCGGCCCTCGGTGCGGGCGGCCGTGGTGATGAGCGGATCGGGGCGTACGTCCTCCTTCGGCAGCTCGACGCCCGGCGGGACCCGGGCGGTGAGGTCGTCCAGGACGACCTGACCCGTGTACTGGCGGGCGGCGCCCGTCTCCGCGAGGTAGAAGCGGCTCACCTTCAGCGGATACGCGACCCCCGCCGGAACCGTGAAGTCGACATGTCGCCAGCCGGTCCAGGTGACGTACGGGCCGCGCAGCAACTGGTCCGAGCCCGCGCCGTCCTTGAGCTGGAGTGTCGGCCACGCCCCCTTGCCGTCGCCCTTGATCCACAGCCCGAACGACTGCGGCTGGCCGTCCACCGCGATCGGCTCCGGCGGGGTGACATAGGCCGCGCGGGTGGCGGTGGACTGGCTGAAGTCGTACGTCAGCTCCAGCCCGGTGCCGCTGTGGCCATCGGGCGTGGCCTTCGCCGAACCGGAGGCGCGGGCCTGGCTGAACACCCACCGCCCGGCGTCGTCGAAGGACGCCTCCGGCTGATCGGTGAGGCCGACCGTGACGGCGAGTACGGTGACGGCGCCGCCGACCGCGACCCTGACCTGGCCCGCGGCCCGGTCGCCGCGCGCCTTGACGGTGAAGTCGCCCGTGGCCGGATCCGGGGCGATGTCGAACAGCGCGTGGTCGTAGCTCAGCCGGACGTCGGACGGCTCGATGGGCGCGCTGGTGCCGTGCGCGTCCAGGCCGACGATCCCGAAGCGGCCGGTGGCCCCGGCGTCGGCGAGGCCGAGCAGCCGGGTGGTGGGCCGGATCCGGTCCAGCTCGTCCAGCACGCTCAAGCGGAGCGAGCCCCGGGCGGCGCCGCGCCGCGCGACGACCGCCGTGTCGCCGCCGTGGCGCGCGGTGAACGTACCGTCGGCGCCGACCCGTCCGACCCGGGGGTCGGCCGCCTGCCAGTGCGGTGCGCCCTCGGCCGGGCCGTACGTCTCGTCGTAGCCCGCCGCGGTGAGACGGCGGGTCAGCCCCGGGAACACCCGCTCCGGGTGGCCGCCCCGGACCGGATCGACGGTGGGTGCCTCGCTCGCGCCGGTCGCCGTCTCCACCCAGAAGCCCCGGAGGCGGCCGCTGCCGTCGGGGGCGGTGAAGGCGAGACCGTTGGGCACGGGGCGCTCGCTGCCGTCGGACGGACTGTTCTCCACCTGGCCCGTGTCGCTGCCGGGTTCGCGGGCGAGGAGGGTGGACGAGCCGCCGCCGTCGAGGTTGAGCGCGCTGTAGGAGCCCGCGTCCTTCATCATCCGGCCCAGCTCGGTGAGGGTGACCCCGCCGCTGTCCGCCTGCCGCCCGTCCACGGTGAGAACCTGCATCGTCCGGCCGTCGCGGGAGAAGCCGACGGCCGTGCGGGGCGCCGCGACGTTATTGCCCTCGCCCTCGTGGCCGACCGGTTCGCCGTCCACGACGAGGAGTTCACGGCCGCTGACCGCCGTGCGCGGGGTGTCGCCGCTGTCGGTACGCGGCCGGTACTCCCACGACACCGCGTCACCGACCGCCAGCTTGCCCAGGGCGTCCGCCCCCGCGTCACGCCCCAGCAGCACGGTGGCGCCCGCCGGGACCGTCCCCTTGCCGGGCGCTCCGGGCGCCGTGGTGACCTTGCCGTCCACGACCGTGACCTCGGCGGTGCGCCGCGCCCCGTCTACGGTCTGCGCCCGGTCCGCCTCGCCCCACTGGGCGTTGTACGCGCCGATGCCGCCTCCCGGGACGTTGGCGGCGTTGAGCGCCGCGAGCGGACGGGGGCCGTCCGGGAGGGTCAGTGTGCCGTCGAAGTACAGCTGGAGGACGCGCCCCGCGGCGGCCGGGCCGATGCCGACCGCCCTGCCGGAGCCGGACGCGGCGGAGTTGACGATCCGGCCGTCGCCGATGCCCGTGCCTTCGGGGGCGCCGGTCTGGTTGATGTCGAAGAAGTCGCCGTTGATCGCGGCGACCGTGCGGCGCCCCGGCCCGGCGTCGTGCTCCTGGGCGAGCCGGGAGACGGTCTCGCGCCGGGCGACCGTGCCCGGGCGCAGATAGTCGACCTTCGCGCTGCTGGCGAGGTCCACCGAAAGCGCGTCGGCCCGCAGCCACTTGTCCGACTCCAGCCGGTCGTACGAGGTCAGCTTTACCCCGGGGGCGATCGGCCGCGACGTGCGGGCGGTCTGGATGCCGTCGCCATCGGCGATGGTCCGTTGCCCGGACGGCGGGCCCACGGCCGCCGGAGGGGCGACCGGCCGCAGCATCTCCGCCGAGGACCGGGGGAGGGGTTCGGGCGCGGGGGGACTGTCGGCGGCGGCCTGGTCTACGGCGCCCAGCACAAGGGCACAGGCGGCGGCCAGCGCCGCCACGGGTCTGGTGAACGCGACAGGGGACATGGCAGCTCCATGGGGCCATGGGACGCGCGTGGCTTCCACGCACAGCGCCCCAGCATCGCCATGGAGATGACGGAGCGCCAGAAGGCGTGGGCGACATCATGGAGAACAATCCCCGCACGGCTGCCGCCGGTCAGCCCGACGGGGGGCGCGTCAGGGCAGGCTCACGCCGTCTACGTACACCCACGCGCCCCCTTCGCGCGCGAAGCGGCTGTTCTCGTGTTGCGCGCCCGAGCCCCCGCCGCCCCCGCCCTCGTCGTAATGCGCGCGGAACTCGACCGTGCCCGACGAGTGGAACGCGCTGCCGTCCGTCGTGCCGAGGATCTCCAGCCGCGTCCACCGGAGCCCCGGGTCGAGTTCGAGCCGGGGCGGCCGGGTCGTGGAGTGCCAGCTGCGGAGCAGATACGCCTCGTCGCGCACCGCGAAGGCGCTGTACCGGGACCGCATCAGCTGCTCGGCCGTGGCCGCCCGGGCCTCCCCCCGGTGGAGGCGGCCGCAGCAGTCGGCGTAGGGCGCGGGCAGTCCGCAGGGGCAGGTCACAGGGGTGGTACGGCGCGTGCGTCGGGGCATGCGCCCATTGTGCCGTCCCCCGCTCGCGGCCCCGGCCAGGGGCTCAGGCGGCGGAGATCCGCAGGGGTTCGACGCGCTTGATGACCAGACCGTAGGTGAGGGCGCCGACCACGCACAGCGCGCCGGACAGCATCAGCGGTGCGACGAACGAGTGGTTGAAGAAGCCCAGCAGCAGCCCGGTGGTGGTCGAGCCGAGCACTCCGGCCAGGTTGGACGCGAAGTTCTGGATGCCGCCGAGCGAGGCCACATGGCCCGGGGTAGGCGCGACATCGGCGGGCAGGCTGGCCACCGAGGCTGCGGAGAAGGCCAGGCTCGCGTAGCTGACGGACAGCAGCGTCAGGGCCCACATGGCGCTCGGGACGAGCACGGCGAAGGCGATGACCGAGGAGAACAGCATCCCGCACACCAGACAGGTCTTGCGGGCCCGGGTCACCGACCACCCTCGGCGCAGCAGGGTGTCGCTGGTCCAGCCGCCGAGCAGACTGCCGCCGATGGCGACGAGGCCGGGCAGGGCGCCGTAGAAGCCGAGCTTCAGCAGGTCGAAGCCGCGGGCGTCGACGAGGTAGCTGGGGAACCAGGTGATGAAGAAGTAGATGACGTAGTTGAGGCAGAAGAAGCCGATCATCATGCCCCAGACCGTGCGGTACCGGAACAGATCGCGCCAGCGCACCGCGGGCTCCTCCGGCGCAGCGTTCCCGGACTCCTCGGGGGCGTCCTCCAGCCGGGCGCCGCCCGCCGTGACGTAGGCGCGCTCCTCGGCGCTGATCCCGCCGCCCGCCGAGGGCTCGCGGTACGCCTTCAGCCACAGCGCGACCCACAGCAGGGCGACCCCGCCGGTCACCCAGAACGCCATCCGCCAGCCCTGCCAGGCGATCAGCGCGGTCACCACGGGGGCCGCGACGGCGGTACCGGCGCGGGCGCCGTTGTCCCAGACGCTGTTGGCCAGCGCCCGTTCGCGGACCGGGAACCAGCGGGAGACGGACTTGGCACACGAGGGGTAGGCCGGTGCCTCGCCCGCGCCCAGCGCCAGCCGCGCGACCAGCAGGCTGCCGATGCCCCGGACGAATCCGGTGGCGACGGTGACCACCGACCAGACCAGCCCGCCGAGCGCGAACATCTTCTTCTCGCCGTACCGGTCGATCAGCGCCCCGGCGGGCAGCTGGCCCAGCGCGTACGTCACGAAGAACATGCTGAGGATGACGCCCTGCCACTCGGGGCCGATGTTCAGGTCATCGGTCATATAGGGCAGCGAGATGGAGATGGTGGCGCGGTCGATGTAGTTGACGGTCATGCCGAGGAAGCAGAGGAAGACCATCAGCCAGCGGGTGTTGTGCCGCAGGCCGCGCGGGCGCGGTGGCGCGGAGGCGGAGGTGGCGGAGGTGGCCTCGCCCTGGGGTGGTGTGTCGGTGGCGGTGACGACTCTGGGGGTCTTCACGGCGGCTCTCCTTATGAGCGGTGGTACGTGAGGTCAGCGCGTCCGGGCGCCGGAGTGCAGCTCCGCCTCCACGGAGGTGACCAGGGAGGTGTCGTCCGCGAGGTCGTCGGCGCCCAGCAGGCTCAGCAGGCGGCGCAGGGCGTCGCGCGCGGGCCGGGCGTCCCAGGCCCGGCGCAGCGCTTCGGCCTCGGGGTCGTCCAGGGGGTGGTCGCGGGTGACGCGGGCCCAGGCGGCGAGGGCCGACGTCAGTTCCGGGGCGTCCCGTCCGGCGGCGCGCAGCTCGCGCAGCGGGGCCAGCCACCGTTCGGGGATCTTCAACGATCCGTCCATGGCGATCTGCCGGATCCGGTGGTGCATCGCGGGGTTCGCGAACCGGACGACGAGGCTGTCGATGTACGCGGCGAGGTCCAGGCCCTCGGCCGGTGGCAGGCTCCGCGCCGCCTCCGCGCAGTACGCGCGCACGGCCGCCTCGCCCCAGGGCGTGGCGAGGACATCGGCCACGGTCTCGCAGCCCTCGGCGAGGCCACGGTAGGCGAGCAGCGAGTGCGCGCCGTTGAGCAGCCGGAGCTTGGCGGACTGGTACGGGGCCACATCGGCGACGAACCGGGCGCCCGCCTCCTCCCAGCGCGGGCGCTCGGCGGCGAAGATGTCCTGGAGCACCCACTGGGTGAACGGCTCGCCGGTCACCGCGCCCTCGTCCGTCACCCCGAGCGCACGGGCCGCGGCCGCGCGGTCGGCGTCCGTGGTGGCGGGCACGATGCGGTCGACGACGGTGGCGGGGAAGGCCACCGAGCCGGTCATCCAGTCGAGGAGGCGGTCGCGCTCGTCCCACGCGCTCGCCGCCACGAAGTCCCGTACCAGACGCCGCAGGACCGCGCCGTTGGCCGCCATGTTGTCGCAGGAGACGACCGACAGCGGCGCGCCGCTCGCCCGCAGCCGGGCGCGCAGCCCGGTGGCGAGCTGACCGACGACGGTCGCCGGGGCGGCGGCGCTCGCGAGATCGGCGCGCACCGACGGGTCCTCCAGCGCCAGACCGCCGCCCGCCGGGTCGCGCCGGTAGCCCTTCTCGGTCACGGTGAGGGTGACCACGGTGACGTCCGCCGAGGCGATCAGCCCGGTCAGCCGGGCGCCGTCGTCGGTCGCGTGCAGCACCTCGGTCACCGCGCCGACCACCTGGGTGGCCGGGCCCTCGGGCCGCCGCTCGGTGAACGAGTACAGCCCGTCCTGCGGGCGCAACGCGTCCACCACCGCCCGGCTGCGCTGGGTGACCCCGGCGATGCCCCAGCCGCCGCCGTGCGCCGCCTCGGCGGTCTGTGTGGCGAGCGCCTGGTGGGCGCGGTGGAAGGCGCCGATCCCCAGGTGAACGATGCGCGGGCGCAGGGCTCGCGGATCGACCGGCGGGCGGGACGCGGCCGGTACGGCGGACAGGGTGGCCAGGGACAGCCGCTGTGGCGTGCTCACCAGTCGTGCACCGACCCGTCGGTACGGCGGCTCACCGGCAGGTACTTCGGGTCGTACGGGAAGCGGGCGGCCGCCTCCTCGTCCAGCTCGATGCCCAGGCCCGGCGCGTCGGAGGGGTGGAGGGCGCCGTCGCGCAGCTCGTACGTCGGCCGGAACACCTCATGGGTGAGCGGGTCGTGCGCCATGTACTCCTGGATGCCGAAGTTGGGCACGGTGACGTCCAGGTGGACGGCGGCGGCCATGCTCACCGGCGACAGATCGGTGGCGCCGTGGGAGCCGGTGCGCACCTGGTACAGCTCGGCGAGGTGGAAGATCCGCCGCAGATGGGTGATGCCGCCCGCGTGCACGACCGAGGCGCGGATGTAGTCGATGAGCCGCTCGGTGATGAGCTGCTGGCAGTCCCAGATGGAGTTGAACACCTCGCCGACCGCGATCGGGGTGGTGGTGGTCTGGCGGATCTGGCGGAAGGAGTCCTGGAGTTCGGCGGGGGTGGGGTCCTCCATCCAGAACAGCCGCAGATCCTCCACGCTGCGGCCGAGCCGCCCCGCCTCGGTGGGGCTCAGCCGGTGGTGTACGTCGTGCAGCAGGTGGAAGCCGAAGCCGAACCGCTCGCGGACCGCCTCCAGATAGCGCGGCGCGAAGTCCAGATACGCCTCCGTCGACCACGGCTGTTCCTCGGGGAGGGCGCCGGTGGCGGGCTCGTAGACGGTCGCGACCGTGCCGTGACGGATGCCGTACGTCCCGGGGGAGCCGGGTACGGCGGCCTGGGCGCGGATCGCGCGGTAGCCCATCTCCTGGAACTGGGCGACGTCGTCGAGGAGTTCGGGGATGTCGCCGCCGCTGGCGTGGCCGTAGACCATGGCACCCTCACGGGCCTTGCCGCCCAGCAGGTCGTACACCGGCATCCCGGCGACCTTGCCCTTGATGTCCCACAGCGCGGTGTCGACCGCCGCGATCGCGGTCATGGTCACCGGGCCCCGGCGCCAGTACGCCCCCTTGTAGAGGTACTGCCAGGTGTCCTCGATACGGGCGGGGTCGCGGCCGATCAGCAGCGGGACGAGGTGGTCCCGCAGATAGGAGGCGACCGCCAGCTCGCGCCCGTTCAGCGTGGCGTCGCCGAGCCCGGTCACCCCGTCGGACGTGGTCACCTTCAGGGTCACGAAATTGCGGCCGGGAGAGGTGACGATGACCGTCGCCTCCGTGATCGTGGCCATGCGTGTGTGCTCCTCACTGCACCGGCTCCGGGGTGGAGCCCGGGCTATTGGTCGGCTACCATACAAGTACGTCAGCAAGGCGGGTCAAGGGTTGGGAAGGGGTCGGATGGCATCGGCGGAGGGACTGCACGCGGCACGCTCCCGGGGGCGCAACACCCGGCAGCTCGTCCATGAGGTGCTGCGCGCGCGCATCGTCGGCCTGGAGCTGGCCCCCGGCTCGGCCGTATCGGAGAACGACCTGGCGGCCGAGCTGGGCGTCAGCCGCACCCCCGTCCGCGAGAGCCTGATCCTCCTCGCCGACGAGGGGCTGGTGGACATCTATCCGCAGATGGGGACGTTCATCTCGCGCATCCGGGAGCGCGATGTGGCCTCAGCGCAGTTCATCCGGGAGGCGCTGGAGTGCGCGGCGCTGCGCGACGCCGTCGGCAAGGCCACCGCGCGCGATGTGGCGGAGCTGCGGGTGCTGCTCACCGCGCAGGAGGAGGCCGACGAGCGGGCCGACATGGCGGGCTTCTTCCAGCTGGACGAGCAGTTCCACCAGCGGCTGATGGCGGTGAGCGGACACGGCTCGGCGTGGCCCGTGGTCAGCCAGGCCAAGGCCCAGCTGGACCGGGCCCGGCGGCTCTCGCTGCCCATGACGCAGCAGATGTCGCTGCTGATCGGCCAGCACCGCGAGGTGGTCGACCTGCTGGAGGAAGGCGATCTGGACCGGGCCGACGGGGCGCTGCGCTCGCACCTTCGGCTGGTCTTCAGCGATGTGGAGAAGATCCGCGCCAAGCACCCGGAGCTGTTCAGCGACCAGGACGCCCCGCTCCGGCCGCGCCGGGAGAGCGCCCGGCGCACCGCCGCCCGCGAGGACTGAACGCGACAGCGGGGCGGGCCCGGTGTGGACCCGCCCCGCAAGCTGCCTGCCTCAGCGCTTGGTCTTGATCCGCAGGAACGTGACCGAGTCCGCCGGGAAGGTGTACGTGAAGGTGTTCGCCACCCCGTCGAACGTGGACTTCACCGGCTTGATGGGCTGCTCGGCAGCGGTGTTGACCGCCTCCGGCGCGCCCTGGAGCGTGGTGGCCCGCGCCGTCCGCGCCACCTTCCGGCCGCCCAGGTCTCCCAGGTCGATACGGGTGCGGGCGGCTGTGCTCTGCGCGTTGACGACCTTGACGATCAGCTCACCGGTGGCCTTGTCCCGCGTCACCACCTGGCGGAACGGCTCGGCCGCCTTGTCGTCCGTGAAGCCGCCCCACTTCTTGCCGTCCAGGTACAGCGTCACCTGACGGCCGCGCACCTCGACCCGGGCGTCGTAGGTACGCCCGGTCTCGATCTTCGTGGCGTCCTCGGCCATCGTCTGCTTGGCGCCGCCCACCGACTTCTCCACGGCGGAGCGGGTGTTGCCCCAGCCGCCGAGGTTCCACCAGTAGTAGTTGCCGGTGTCCTTGACCCCGAACGCGATGAGGAAGCCCTCCTTGCCGGACTTCTTCGTCGCCTTCACCTTCAGGTCGTAGTCGCGCCAGGCCTTGTCGCCCGCCGTGACCAGGGTGTTCTCGGCGGCGGCGTCGGACTGGACGTACGCACCGTCCCGCACCGACCACGACCCCTTGTCCGTGGCCTTGGTCCACTGCGCGTCATCGCCCGAGAAGTCGTCGCTCAGCAGCGCCGAACCGTCCGCGCCGGTCACGCTCACGTCGTCGTACGCCGCGCTGGTGGCCCAGGTCGACAGGCCGACGGCACCGCTGATCGGCTCGCTGGGGGCGGGCGTGGCGGACGATGTGCTCGGCACCACCTCGTCCCCGACGTTGTTCATGAACAGCTTCTGCGTCTCGTAGCTGGTCGAGCCCCAGGAGGCGGAGTTGTTGAACCAGATCATGTCGGGCCGCCACTGCGTCGCGTCCTCGTGGGCGAGCAGCGGGGCGTACGAGGCCAGCTTGACGACATCGGCGTTGCGCTCCAGGCCCGTCATGAACGCCGCCTCGGTCAGCGCGTTGTACCACTTGTTGTCCTGTGAGGCGTATTCACCGAGAAACACCTTCGGGCCCGAGCGGTCGTAGGTGTCGTAGCGCTGGTTGTTCTCCAGGAACCACTGCGGGCTGTTGTAGTAGTGCTCGTCGACCATGTCGACGCCCGCCGCCCGGTTCAGCGCCCAGGCGCGGTCGAAGGTCTGCCCGCTGTCGTCGGGACCGGAGTTGCTGATCACCGTGATGTCGGGGTACTTGGCCTCGATGGCCTTGCGGAACTCGGTGAACCGTACGAAGAACTCGTCCGGCAGGTTCTCCTCGTTCCCGACCTCCAGATGGGTCAGGCCGAAAGGCTTCGGATGGCCCATCTTCGCCCGCAGCTTGCCCCAGGTCGAGGTCACCGGGCCGTTGGCGAACTCGATGAGGTCCAGGGTGTCCTGGATGTGGCGCTTCAGCAGCGCCGGGTCGTCGGTGGCCTTGTTCTGACCGCAGCCGGTGACCAGCGCGGGCACCACGGGAAGCGCCATCGCGCCGGTGTCCTCGGCGAACTGGAAGTACTCGTAGTAGCCGATGCCATAGGACTGGTTGTAGCCCCAGAAGTTGGCGTTGACGGCCCGCTGCTCGACCGGGCCGACGGTGTCCTTCCACTGGTAGGAGCGCTTGCGCGGCCAGTTCGGCGCCTCGTACGCCTCGTGGCTGCCGGTGTTCACCAGACAGCCGCCCGGGAAGCGCAGGAAGCCCGGCTTCAGCGCGGCGATCTTCTGGGCGAGGTCCTTGCGCAGGCCGTTGGGGCGGTGCTTGTAGGTGTCGCGGGGGAAGAGCGAGACCATGTCGAGCCGGAGTGTGCCACTGCCGCCGGCGGCGACGGTGAGCCGTCCGGAGGTGCTGGAGGTGGCGGCGGTGAGGGTGCCGGTGTACTTGGTCCAGCGGTCGCCGCGCACGGTGGCGCGCAGCGGGCGCGCGAGCGTGTCATCGCCTGAGCCGTCGCCGAGGGCGATGGTCAGCGGGGTTCCGGCGGCCTGGTCGGTGCGCGCCCACACCGAGAAGTCATAGCGCTCGCCCGCCTTGACGGCCATTCCGGTGGTGTAACCGGAGTTGGTCACCCCGTACCGGGCGGCCGATCCGCCGGTGCCGCCGAGCGTCAGCCGCAGATAGCGCCGGTTGCGTTCGTTCAGGCGGCCTTCGTCGTCCACGACCTTCGCCTCGCCGGTGCCGCCGCCGGTCGTGGCCTCGGCCCACGCGGTCATGGGGGTGTACGAGGCGTGGTCGGCGGGGTCGTACTCGAAGGACCGGTTCTGGACCAGCTCGGCGTACAGACCGCCGTCGGCCGCGCGGTTGATGTCCTCGTAGAACACCCCGTACATCGAGTCGTCGATGGCCGGGCCCTTGGCGGCCGGGTCGACGGAGAGCGTGTAGTCGGTGGCGTCCGCCGCCGTGTGCGCGGGAGCGCCGGTGGCGGTTGTGGGGACGGCGGTGACGGTACCGGCGAGCAGGGCGCCGATGGTGAGGGTGAGGCCGAGTCTCCAGCGTGTGCGGGGCATGCGTCTCCCGTTCGAATCGTGTCGTTCGAAATCCCGTACGTCGCTCAGAACTTCGAACGAAAGATATGGGGGAGGGCAGGGCACGTCAACGGATTCGGCTACGCGACCCGAAGGTGGGAGAGGTGGTCATCGGCCGTCGCGTAGGGGCGCTCCTCGGGGAGGCGCTCAGCCGCCGCGTCCAGGTTGCCCGCCCGGACGAGGGCGTGGACCTCGTGGGCCAGGGGCGTGACATCGGTGATGGACACCGTCCACTCGTCCGCGTACCGGCGCGCCGCCTCGCCCGCCAGGCCGAGCTGGAGGGAGCGGTACGGCAGGGCCTGTAGCTGGAGGTCGCGCTCCGGGTCCCACTGGACGCGGGTGGGGGAGCGGTGCAGTTGGCGCTTCCAGGCCGCCTGGTCGGGGTGGAGGCCGCGTACGTAGTGGGAGAGGCAGGCGTTGCGCAGCGCCCACGCGAAGCCCTCGTGGGTGATCTCGACGGCCAGGACCGTTTCCTGGCCCTCCTTCAGGCCCCAGCCGCAGCGGTACATCATCCAGAGGAACGACGGTTTGATCCAGGTCATCCGGTCCCGCTTCCAGGCGGCGGGGAACCGGCCGTCGCGGGCCGCGGGACGGCCGATGTGCGGGGGATACGCCTGATAGACGGTGACCGTGGCCGGGGTGTGCCGTGCACGGATCTGATGGGTCTGGTGTTCCATGGTCAACAACCGTGGCGGGGCGGGCGGTATCCGGCCACTGAATTTTCCGGGAAAGCCATCGCGGTGGCGTGTGTACGGTGATCATCCTGCCTGATGTGCCTCCCCGCCCCGAGCCGTTCCTCCAGCAGACCGACCCCGCAGCGCTCAACGACCTCCGTGTGCGGCTGCGCGCGACGCGCTGGCCGGACGCGCCCGAGGACGCCGGGTGGTCGCACGGGACCGACCTCGGCTACCTCCGCGCAGGAGGCGGTGCTCGCCCGGCTGCCCCGCTTCCGTGTCCGGCTCGGCGGCCTCGGCATCCTCCCCCAACTACCGCTGGGAGGTGCCCCCTTCGTGCACGCGCGGGCGGCCGCCACACCGGCCGGCACACCGGCCGGGACCGGCCTGCCGCTGATCCTCGGCCACGGCTGGCCGGACTCGTTCTGGCGGTACGCGAAGGTCATCCCGCACCTCACCGATCCCGGCGCCCACGGCGCCGACCCCGCCGACGCGTTCCGCTCGACATCATCGCCGTCGCCCGTCTGTGGGCCGAGCTGATGGATGTCCTCGGCTACGAGCGGTTCGGCGCGGCGGGCGGGGACATCGGCAGCCATGTGAGCCGCTACCTCGGACTCGACCACCCCGACCGGGTCGTGGGCGTCCACCGCATGGACGGGGGCCCGCCCGTGTTCACCGGCGACCCGGCGGACCTCACCCCCGAGGAGCGGGCCTGGTTCGAGGACGTCATGGCCTGGGGCGCGACCGAGGGCGCCTATGCCGCCCTGCACCGTACAGCCCCAGACCGCCGCCTTCGGGCTCACCGACTCACCGGTCGGGCTCGCCGCGTGGATCGTCGAGAAGCTGCGGGCGTGGAGCGACTGCGACGGCGACATCGAGCGGAGCTTCACCAAGGACGAGATCCTGACGAACGTCACGCTCTACCGGCTCACCGGGACGGATCGGCTCGTCCCTGCGCATGTACGGCGCGAACTCCGCGATCCCGCCCGCGCAGCACGCCCGCCGGGTCGACGTCCCGTCCGGCTTCTCGCTCTTCCCCGGGGACATCGTCCGCCCGCCGAGGGCGTGGCTCGACCGCACGGCCAACGTGGCGCGGGTGACCGAGCCGGTGCGCGGCGGCGGGCTGAGCCCAAGGGCGTTGGCCATGGCTGTACGGGAACGGGGCCGTGTGGTCGGATACGGCGCATGGCTTCCCGTAGCGACGCTCTCCCCAGTTCCCCGGTCGTCGTCGGGGTGGACGCCTGCCGCTCCGGCTGGGTCGCGGTGATCCTGCGCGGTGGTGTGTTCGCCGGTGCCGCGACGGCCGGTGGGCTGAGCGATCTGCTGGCCGGGATGGAGGACGCGGCCGTGATCGCGGTCGACATGCCGCTGGGGCTGCTGGAGAAGGGGAACCGCCGTGCGGACCGGCTGGCCGCCGAAGCGCTGGGGGCACACCGGTCGCGGGTCTTCACGGTGCCGCCCCGGCAGGTCTGGGAGCAGCCGGACTACGCCGCGGCCAACGAGTGCCGCCGTCAACTGACCGGCTTGGGGCTGCCCCGCCAGACCTGGGGGCTGGCGGCGAAGCTCCGCGAGGCCAACGCCCTCCGCGACGGTGGCGACCACCGGCTCCACGAGGTCCATCCCGAGGTCTCCTTCGCGAACATGCGGGGCGGCGAGCCGGTCGCCTGGAGCAAGAAGGGCTGGAGCGGCCAGGCCGTGCGTCGCCGTCTGCTCCAGGAGCAGGGCATCGTCCTGCCCGACGACCTGGGTCCGGCCGGGCGGGTGCCGTCCGACGACGTCCTGGACGCCGCGGCGGCGGCCTGGAGCGCCCACCGCATCGCGCTCGGCACGGCCGTGAGCCTGCCCGCCCCACCGGAGAAGACGGACACGGGGCTGGACATCGCCATCTGGTACTGAAGGGTGGCGGACGACGGCGGGAGGCCGCCCGAGCCGTGCCTCGGGCGACCTCCCTTTTCCCCCACCCCTGGAAATGGTCTTCAGTGACGCCCGGCCGGAGCCGTCAGGCGCCGATGCCGTACGGGCGCAGATAGGTCAGCGGGTCGACGTCCGACCCGTAGCTCGAGGTGGTCCGTACCTCGAAGTGCAGATGCGGTCCGGTGGTGTTGCCGGTGTTGCCGGACCGGGCGATCCGGCGCCCCGCGTCGACGGTCTGCCCGGTGCGCACCGTCAGCGCCGACAGATGCGCGTAGTGGGTGTAGAGCCCTTCGGCGTGGCGGACGACCACCTGGTAGCCGAACGCACCGGCCCAGCCCGCGGCCACCACAGTGCCCGGTGCGACCGCGTGCACCGAGGTGCCGATGGGCACCGCGTAGTCCACGCCGGTGTGGTGGCCGCTCGCCCAGCGCGGGCCGCGTACCCCGTACGCCGCGGAGATCGGGCCGTTGACCGGGGCCGCCAGCCGATGCTTGGTGGACTGCCCCGCCGCGGACTGCCGGGCGGCCGTGCGCTTGGGGGCGGCCTGGTGGGACTGGCGCTTGACCGCGCGGGCCTTGCCCGAGGGCAGGGTGAGCCGCTGCCCCGGGCGGATCAGATGCGGATTGACGCCGATGGTGCGGCGGTTGGCGTGGTACAGCGCCTTCCAGCCACCGCTGACGGAGGCGCGGGTCGCGATGCGGGATAACGTGTCGCCGCCGCGCACCGCGTACGACCCGGAACCGGTCCCGGCGGCCCGCCCGGGACTGTGTTTACCGGATGGCTTGGCGGCGCGCTTCGGGGGGTGTTGCTTGGCGGGCGGCTTGGCACCGCGCGCGGCGTCGCGGTTCGCCGCCTCGGCGGCGGGCGGGCCGGACCGGGACAGCCGGCCGCGCACCGAGCAGACCGGCCAGGCGCCCGGGCCCTGGCCACGGAGCACGGCTTCGGCCACCGCGATCTGCTGGCCCTTGGTGGCGAGGTCGGCCCGCGCGGCGTACCGGGTGCCGCCGTACGCGGCCCAGGTGTGCTGCGAGAACTGCAGTCCGCCGTAGTAGCCGTTGCCCGTGTTGATGCGCCAGTTGCCGCCGCTCTCGCACGCGGCGACCTTGTCCCAGGTGTCGACCGGGGCCGCCTGGGCGGCGCCGGTGTTGAGGAACGGCAGGACGATGCCGACGCTGCCCGCGGTCAGGACCGCGCACAGCGGGGAAACCCGGCTGGGCGATGCGGGGCGGCGGTGACTTCCTCGAACGGCCATGAGGCTGGTTCCTCTCCACAACGGCTCTCGACGTCGCCTCCGGAGGTCCCGGCGGCTGTACGAGTACCGCAGCCGGGGGCCGCCGGTCACAAGGCGCAGGGGTGGTCACGGGGCGCCGCGCGCTCCCGGAACCCGCCCCCTGATCGGGTGACGCTCCATCAGCTGTGCGAGGGAAGGCGCGTGGAGGACCGGGGGGCGCACGGACAGACCCGGGGCTGACGGGACGGCCGGGGCGCCGGGCCCGAGATCGCTTTCCGCCGCCCGCCGTACGCGGCCCCCGGCGGCGGAAAATGATTCGTGGACCGGCCGCGCGCGGTTCCCCGCTGGGATGTCGCTTTTCCGGCGGATTGGTTTCCCGAGGGCCATCGGCCGATCATGTGGAGCGCTTTTGCGGCCGCCGCCCGGCCAAGATCGGCCGCTTGGCAGTGCCGGGGCCGGGCGGGGAACAGGATGTACCGGCCCGGCCCCCGCGCCGGTCGAAAGCCGTGGCGCGGTGCGAGCGCGAAGTCGAAGAGCGGAGCGGGAGAAGTTGAATAGAGGAAGGACCGGTGGAGAGGGCGCGGCAATACGAGCGGAGAACGGCGGTCGCGGGGCGGGCCAGGGCCCAGCCGCCGCCACGGGCTGCGAGGAGCGGTCGCAGGGGAGGGGGTCATCGGCGGCGGACCCGGCGCTGGCCTCGATACCGGTCTCGACGGCGGCCTGGCGGCACGGGCATGGGGCAACCCCCGGCAACTCGGAGGTTCACAAGCGAACTTGACGTGCCGTTTGCTCTCATCTCCCGCCTTCCACCGCCGCCCGGACCGCCCGCGTACCGCGCCAGTTCTCCGAAAAGAGGCCGCCTCCGCGGCGGCCGGGAACTGGCGGAGAATCACGCGGTCCCCGTATAGCGGGGAGCGTGCCGACGCGCATATCATTGCCTCACATCGACTTCATCCCGGTAGATCGCTCGCAGGAGCGGTTCCGGATAATTACCTCCTGATCCCGGATCGCCGGGACCCTCCGCGACGTCGGTGCCGTCAATTCCGTACGGCATCCCCCGCCGCATCGAGGGAATCCTCGCACGGTGGTCCGTACACCAGGATGTGCAGCGCGCCTACGGTGCGTGCCGGTCGTCACCGGCCGTGCGCCGTCGGCCTTCTGGCGTACCCGGCGCTCCGTCGCGCCGCTGGACGCCGGACCGGGGGCGCACGCCGCTCCGGGCCGTGCCCTCGGCCGCCGGTCGGCCCCCTCGGTCCCCGGCCGCTCCCGTGCCCTCCAGCGTTCCTGGAGCGTCAGCCCGCGGTGACGAGCCGTCCGTCCGCGCGCCCGATCCAGTAGCGGCGCAGCACATCGAGCATCACGGACACCTCGCAGGCGGTGATGCCGGGGAGGGCGGCCAGGTCGTGGGTGAGGAAGACGGCCAGCCCCTCCTCGTCCCGGAACACCCCGTGGTGGATCACCGACGAAGTGCCCGCGACGATCGACACATAGCGCGCGGACGGGTGCCGGGCGAGGGCATCGGCCACCTGCTGGATGGCTCCGGGCGCCACGTGCAGTTCGACCACCACCTCCAGCGCGTACCCCAGCAGCGCGGGCTCGATCTCCACCCGGGGCCGTACCAGCCCGCGCCGCAGGAGCGACTGGGTGAGCCGGTAGGCGGTCGAGCGGCTGATGCCGAGCGCGCGGGCCACTTCGGCGGCGCTGGCCCGCCCGTCGTGGCGCAGCAGTTCGACCGCGCCCAGCTCCTCGTCGCTGAAACCGGCGACGGTGGCGGGCTCGGCGGCTTCGGCGGCTTCGTCCAGGGGATCCGCCACCTCCCGCAGCGCGCGCAACTGGTCGTCGCCGAGCCTCCGCAGCCGCCAGGAGTCGGACTTGGCCGAGGCCCGCAGCACCAGTTCGGTATGGGCCGACCGCACGCCGGGGACGGACGGGATCCGGTTCATCAGCAGCTCCCGCGCCCCGGCGCGGCGCGTGGCGTGCAGGGAGCAGTACACGTCGGTGCGTCCCGTGGTCGTCGCCACGAACGGGATCTCGGGCAGCTCGGCGAGCCGCCCGGCCACCTGCCGCGCCTGCCCCGGGACGGTGGCCACCCAGAGGTGCATGGGGTTGCCCTCGGCCAGCATCGGCCATTCCACCTGCCCGATCACCCGCAGCAGCCGCTCGTCCGCGAGCCGGGCCAGCCTGCGGCCGACCGTGCTGGCCGAGCTGCCGAGCACATCGGCGAGCGCGCTGAGCGGGGCGCGCGGGGCCACCTGGAGGGCGGCCACCAGATCGAGGTCGGCGTCGTCCAGCGCGTCCAGCAGCGAGGTCTCCGGCATGGATCGAACCTATCGTGCGATTGGTGTGCTATCGGTGAATCATTCTTGCGTTACAAGGCTTTTACTTGCCTCATTCCATCAGTGCCTTCTCTAATGGACGACCACGCCCCGTCATCCGGACGAAGGAAGTGCGGCCGGTGAGCTCGAACGACACCACCACCACGCCCGACAACACCCCACCCGGGACGCCGCCCAAGGACCCCGCGGAAACGTCCGCGGCGCTGTCCGGTCTGCTGCGGGTGCTCGGCGCCATCGAACGCGCGGGCAACAAACTGCCCCATCCCTTCTGGCTGTTCGCCATCCTGAGCGCGCTGCTCGCGGTGGTGAGCTGGGGGCTGGCCGCCGCGGACGTGTCCGCGGACAATCCGGCCGACGGCAAGACCGTGGCCGTCCGCAGCCTGATCTCGGTCGAGGGCGTCCGGTCGATGATCACCGACGCGATCACCAACTACGCCACCTTCCCGCCGCTCGGCACCATCCTCGTGGTGATGCTCGGCGTCGCCGTCGCCGACAAGTCGGGGATGCTCACGGCGATGCTGCGGGCCGGGGTCTCCCGCGTCCCGGCGCGCTGGATGACGTTCGCGCTGGCCTTCACCTCGATGGTCGCCCACATCGCCTCCGACGCCGCCTATGTGGTGCTGGTCCCACTCGGCGGCCTGGCCTTCCGCGCGGTCGGACGCAGCCCGGTGCTCGGCATCGTGGTGGCCTTCGTGGGCGTGTCCGCCGGATACGACGCGAGCCCGCTGATCACACCGATGGACGCGGTGCTCTCCGGGTTGACCACGGCCGCCGCGCACACGGTCGACCCCGGATACACCGTCACCCCGCTGGCCAACTACTTCTTCTCGCTCGCCTCCTCCGTGGTCCTGGCCGCCGTCATCACGCTGGTCACCGAGAAGGTGTCGGCCCGGCAGGTGGCGGCGCTGCCGCCCGAGGCGGAAGAGGGCGAAGCCGACGCGGGGGCCGACCCGGTCGCGCTCGACCTGCGCCCCGAGGAGCGCCGCGGACTGCGCCGCAGCGGGCTGGTCTTCCTGCTCTTCCTGGCGGCGATCGTGGTGGCCATGATCCCGACCGGCTCGCCCCTGCGCGGCGAGGGCGGCAGCATCGTCGAGTCGCCCGTGCTCTCCGGCATCGCCGTGGTGCTCGGCCTGCTCTTCGCGCTCCTCGGCACGGTGTACGGACGGGCCGCAGGCACCGTGCGCGGCGGCCGGGACATCCCCGACTTCATGGCGCAGGGCATGCGGGAGATGGCGCCGATCCTGGTGCTGTTCTTCGCCATCTCCCAGTTCCTCGCCTACTTCAAGTGGACGGGCGTGGGCCAGGTGCTCGCCATCCGGGGCGCCGACCTCCTCAAGGACCTCGGGGTGACCGGGCCGGTCGCGTTCCTGGGCATCGTGGTGGTGTGCACGGTCATCAACCTGGCGATGACCAGCGGATCGGCCATGTGGGCTCTGGTCTCCCCGGTGTTCGTCCCCATGCTGATGCTGCTGGACGTCCCGCCCGAGGCCACCCAGGCGATCTACCGCATCGCCGACTCCTGCACCAACGCCATCACCCCGATGAGCGCCTACTTCGTGATGGCGCTCGGTTTCCTCCAGCGCTACCGGCGCTCCGCGGGCATCGGCACCCTCGCCTCGCTCACCCTGCCGCTGTCCCTGGCCATGCTGGTGACCTGGACCCTGCTGTTCTACGCCTGGTGGGCGCTGGGCATCCCGCTCGGCCCCGGCGCACCCGTCCGCTGACCGTTCGCTGAGTCACCGAAACCCCCTCCCGGAAGGACCCTTGATGACGCTCTCCGACATCGCCGCCGCGACGGAGCGGGCACTGCCCGAGATGACCGACGACCTGCGGACGCTGGTGGAGCTGGAGACGCCGAGCGACGACAAGCACCTGCTGAACGCCGGGCTCGCCGCCATCCACGGCTGGCTGGTGGCACGCCTCGGCGAGCCGGACGAGACGGAGCGCCAGGACTGCGGCCCGCACGGCGATGTGCTGGCGCTCACCTTCCGCGGCACCGCGCCCGGCACCGCGCTGCTGCTGTGCCACTACGACACGGTCTGGCCCGCCGGAACCCTCGCCGAGTGGCCCTTCGAGGTGGCCGGTGGCAAGGCGAGCGGCCCCGGCGTCTTCGACATGAAGACCGGTCTGGTGCAGGCCGTATGGGCGCTGCGGCTGCTGCGTGAGCTGAAGCTGCCGCATCCGACCGTCCGGCTGCTGCTCAACGGGGACGAGGAGATCGGCAGCCCGGCCTCCCGGCCGCACATCGAGCGGCTGAGCGAAGGCGTCCTCGCCACCCTGGTGTTCGAGGCGGCGCAGAACGGGGCGCTCAAGACCTCGCGCAAGGGCGTCGGCCTGTTCGACGTGACCGCGCACGGCGTCGAGTCGCACGCCGGGCTCGACCCGCTGGCCGGAGCCAGCGCGATCCACGCCCTCGCCGAGGCCGTCCCGCACATCACCGCGCTCGGCGCCCCGGAGCGGGGCACCACCGTGAACGTCGGGCTCATCAGCGGCGGCACCGGCCGCAACGTGGTCGCCGCCCAGGCGCGCTGCGGCATCGACATCCGGGTCACCGAACCGGCCGAGATGGCGCGCATCGACGCCGCGTTCGACGCCCTCGCCCCCTCCGACGCGCGGGTGCGGCTGACCGTCAGCGGCGGATGGAACCGCCCGCCGATGGTCCCGAACGAGCCGTCCCGGCAGCTGTTCAAGCAGGCCCACACCATCGCGGCCGAACTGGGCTGGGAACTGGAGGAGACCGCGGTCGGCGGGGCGAGCGACGGCAACTTCGTCTCCGCGCTCGGCCGTCCGGTCCTCGACGGGCTCGGCGCCCTCGGCTCGGGCGCCCACGCCCGCCATGAACACACCCTGCTCGACGCCGTCCCGGCCCGCACCGCCCTGGCGGTCGGGCTCCTGCGGGCGCTGGCGTCGGACGCCTCGTAAAGCCTCGTAAAGCACAGAACGCCGCCGCCCGCCGCCGTGACGGTCACTCACGGCGGCGGGCGGACGGGGGCATCAGGAGACCGGGGGCGTCAGGAGACCAGGAAGTCGGCCTTGCCCTCCTTGGCGCCCTGGATGAAGGCGGTTATCTCGTTGCGGGTGTAGATGAGCGCCGGACCGTCCGGATCCTTGGACTGACGGATCGCGACCCGGCCGTCGTCCAGCTTCATGACCTCGACGCAGTTGCCGCCGTTGCCACCGCTCCACGGCTTGCGCCAGCCTTCGGTGCCGAGGTCGGTGGCGCGCATGCCGTTGTAGATGCGATCCATGCAGATCAGAGCTCCTTGCGGAAATCACAGAGGATTTCCTTTGTGCGTCGTGCGGTTGCCGCCTGGGCCGCCATGCGGTCCATGGCCTCCAGATGCGAGGCCACCTCGATGCGTTCATCGAGGTAGACGGCGCCGGTGAGGTACTCGACGTAGACCATGTCCGGCAGTTCGGGAACAGCGAAGCGGAAGAGGACGAAGGGCCCGTAGGTGCCCGGATGGTGACCGGAGGCGAACTCCGAGATCTGCAGCGTCACATGCGGCATCTCGGTGCTCTCCAACAGCCGGTCCACCTGTCTGCGCAGCACCGCGGGCTCGCCGACGGGTCTGCGCAGCACGGTCTCGTCCATCACCACCCACAGCCGGGGCGCGTCCGGGCGGTTCAGCAGCGACTGGCGCTCCATCCGCAGTGCCACATGCCGCTCGGCCTCCCTGGACCCGGCCTTGCCGATGGCGCCGGTCTGCATGACGGCGCGGGCGTACTCCTCGGTCTGCAGCAGGCCGGGGACGAAGTGCGGCTCATACGCCCGGATCATCTCGGCCGCGCCCTCCAGGCTGACGTGCACGCTGAACCAGTCCGGCAGGATGTCGTGGAACCGCTGCCACCAGCCGGGGCGGTTGGCCTCCTCGGTGAGGGCGATGAACCCTTCCAGCTCCGTGCCGATGACCCCGTAGGCGTCCAGCAGCATCCGCACGTAGGGCACCTTGAGGGCGACCTCGGCGGTCTCCATCCGGCGGACGGTGGCCGGGGCGACTCGTAACACCTGCGCGGCCTGTTCGCGCTTGAACCCCGCCTTCTCGCGCAGCTCCTGCAGGCGTTTCCCGAGGACGACCTGGCCCACGGTCGGAGCCGACCGCGGTTCGCTCACCTTGCTACCTCCCCTGCCCCCGTGGCTGATGCCCGCAGTCTGCCATGTCCAGTACGGCCCGGACACACTGCACAAGCAACTCTGCACAATTCAGAGTGTTACTTGCCATGTGTGCGCGGCCATCGCGATAGTTGCGTCATGATCCCGTTACGGAGGCCGCCGTCAGCGCGGCCGTTTCGGCGGCACGACGCGGTGGGAGTGGCCGAGCGGTACGGGCCCGAGGTCATGGCACGGCTGCCCCGGGTGGGCTGCGTCCTGGCCGCCGGAGGGCGCTGGTGGTGGATCGTGCCGTCTCAGTCCGACGTCGGCGTCAACTGGCCCTCGGCGGCCGTCTACGCGGTGGGCGCGGTGCCGGACGGTCCGCCGCCCGGGCGGCGGACCGAGCGGGCTGCCGGGGAACCGCGGGTGGTGCACTCGCCGGACGACGGAGTGCCGTACACCCACCCGCTGCTGCTGCACATCGCGGTCTGCGCGGTGGCCGGGGTCTCTCCGGCCTGGCCGCGCGAGGACCGGCGTTCCGGATCATGAGGTGCCGTCGTCCGTCTGCAGGTACGCGGCCGGGCGCGGGTAGCGCATCAGCGCGGGCCCGGAACCGTCCGGGTCCTTGTCGGCGTCGGCCGGGCGGCTGGGCCGGGCCGGGGCGGAGGCCCTCAGCTCGGCCGGGTCGTAGTCGATGACCTGGGTCTGCTCCGCCGGGGACGGCTCCGGCACGGCGGCGGGCTCGGGCCGGTAGAGCGGGATCTGGTCGAGCGCGGTCTGCTCGGCGGGCGAGGGCCCCTGGGCGTACCCGGCCATCGCGCCCTGCGCCGGGGCCTGCGGCTGGACGACCGGGTTCTGTCCGGTATCGGCCTGCGCCATCTGCATCTGCGGGGTCTGCTGCTGCACCTGCGGGAACTGCGTCTGCGGGGTCTGAGCCATCTGCAGGTACGGAGCCTGGCCCTGCGCCGCCTGGGGCTGCGGCGCGGGTGCCTGCTGCATCTGCTGCATCTGGGGCTGCTGCATCGCCGCCTGCTGCATCTGCTGTTGCAGCTGCTGCTGAGCCATCTGCTCGGCCATCTGCTCGGCCATCTGGGGTGCCTGCTGCATCTGCGGCATCTGAGCCATCTGCGGCATGGACTGCATCTGTGGCATTTGCTGCATCTGAGGCATCGACTGCATCTGCTGCATCGGCTGCTGTTGCATCTGCTGCTGCGCCGGTACCTGGTACAGCGGCGTCTGGACCGGGGGAGTGGCGACGTACGCGGGTGCCAGCTCGGCGGGCGGCTGCGAGGCCGACTGCGACTGCGCGGTCGACACCGACTGCCCGTACGGGTCGGACTGCCCGTACGCGTCCGAGCCCACGCCCTGCGGCGCGGGCAGGGCGTTCGCCGAGTACAGCTGCTGCTGCTGCGGCGCCGCCTGCTGCATCTGCAGGATCTGCTGCATCTGCTGCGGTGTCTGCTGGATCGGCGGCTGGGGTTCGGGAGCGGCGGGGGCCGCGGGCAGCTGCGGCATCTGCTGGTACTGGTAGTCCAGCTGCTGGGCCGGGGGGGAGTAGAGCTGCGACTGAAGGTCCCAGCCGCGCTGCTGCTCGTAGGAGACCTGGGGGGCGTAGAAGGAGGTCCCGTAGAGCACATTGCTCAGCCCGGTCAGCAGCCGCTGCACATCCGGCTGGGAGCGCACCACCAGCCGCATGAACTGGCTGCTGCTGCCCAGCTTGTTGCCGCATTCGCGGACCAGGACCCCGTGCTGGGAGAGCAGTTGGTCCCGGACCCAGGAGCCGTCGGTGCCACCCGGCAGCTTGACGAAGACGAAGTTGCCCTGGGAGGGGAAGACCGTCATCCCGGGCAGCCCGGCCAGCTGGGACGTCATCTCCTGCCGGTCGCGGCTGAGCATGCGCAGGCTCTGCACGTACTCCTGCCGGTACCGCTTGAGCATGAAGACGATGACCTCGGCGAAGGAGTTCAGGTTCCACTTCGGCAGCCGGGAGCGGATCTGCACGGCGAGCGCCGGATTGGCGACGAGGTAGCCGAAGCGGACGCCGTGCAGTCCGAAGCTCTTGCCGAGGCTGCGCAGCACGATGACGTTGGGGCGCAGGATCGCCTCGTCCACGACGCTCGGATACGCCTCGGCGTCGGCGAACTCCAGGAAGGACTCGTCGATCACCACGAGGTCGAGATCGGACAGCGCGTCCATGAGGCCGATCACGGCCTGGCGGGACAGCAGCCCGCCGTCGGGGTTGTTGGGATTGCAGATGACGGCGACCCGCGAGCCCCGGGACCGGACGAACTGGACGAAGGCCTGCGGGTCGAGCTGGAATCCGCTCATCTCCGGGAGCTGGAACATGTCGACCCGCTTGCCGGTCTCCATCGGCTGGTCCGTCCACCGGCCGAAGGTGGGAATCGGCACCGCCAGGCTTTCCTTCACCAGCAGATGGTCGATCCAGGTGATCAGCTCGGTCGAACCGTTGCCCATGGCCATGGTCTGCGGCTGCAGGCCCAGCACATTGGCCAGTTCGGCGGTGATGGTGTCCGCGGAACTCGGGTAGTACGTGAGGATCTCCCGCAGCCTGACCGCCATCACAGCGAACATGGCGGGGGTGGGGAAGTACGGATTGCAGGGGATGCAGAAGTCCACAAGCTCCTGTCCGCCACCCGTGATCCCGGCGCGGTTGAGCGCGAAGAAAGACGGGCTGTGGGCGGTGCCACGGAAGAGTTCCATGGCATCACCGGAATTGCCGACTGCGGCAACAGTCACGGCGGGACCTCCTCGGTCGCAAGGGGTCGTGCAATCACGACCGTTGCGGCTCGTCCCTCGAGCCTGACGCATGATCCCAAAAACGTGGGGGACCTGAGGATTTTCGTGGGGTGTGCGCGAAACCGAGGGACAGATGTTCCCTGATCGAATAAAATTCCGCCCCTCGCTCGGCCTGTCGCCCGCTCGTCCGGAGGGGTGGCGGCGGTCGGAGCGTCAGGCGGGGGCGTCCGGCGGACGCTCGCCGTCGGTGAGAGCGGCCCGGTCCTGGTGCGCTACCCAAACAGCTACCTGAGCACGCGAGGTGAAACCAAGTTTGCTCAAAATGTGCTCAATATGGCCCTCGGCGGTTCGCTGTGCTATCACCAGCGCCGCGGCGATCTCCTTGTTGCTGAGCCCCTGCGCCACCAGCTGGGCGATCTCGGTCTCCCGGGGCGTCAGCGGCGACGGCCGCTCGGGCGCCACCGCCTCCCCGGTGGGCAGTTCGTTCTCCAGCGCGTAGACCAGCGCTTGGTCGTAAGCGAGCCGGGCGCCCTGCTTGACGGCCGCGTTGTACGCCGGTCTGCCCAGCGCCCGGGCCACGTCCGCCTCGCACTCGTCGTGGTAGTGGGCCAGGTGCCCGTAGCCGGAGAGCGAGGAGCCGACCGACTGCCAGAGGGTCCGTACGATGCCCAGCAGCCGGGCCGACCGCCGGTGGTCCCGGTCGGTGGCGGCGATCCAGGCCAGCACCTCCAGATTGACCCCCACGCCCAGCGGGTCGTCGAGCGAGCGGTTGAAGGTCAGGCTGTCCCTCTCCAGGGCGGCCGCGCGGGCGGTGTCGCCCTGGCGCCACACCTCGACGCCGAGCGCCATCATCGTGTACGCCCGGTGCCAGCCCTCGCCGTAGGCGTCGCACACCTCCAGGGACTCCTCGCCCAGCGCGATGGCGCGCGGCGAGTCGCCGATGAACGAGTGGGCCAGGGAGAGCCGGATGAGGGCCAGCGCGAGCCCGACCGGATCGCCGGTGGCCCGGTGGCGGGCCACCGCCTCCTCGTAGAGCGCGATCGCGGACGGCGCGTCGCCCCGGTACATGGCGACCATGCCGGAGTAGAGCGCCGCGTACGCCAGGACCGGGGCCAGGCCGAGCCGTTCGCCGATGGCCCGGCTCTCCGCCAGCATGGCCGCGGCCGCCTTGGTGTCGGACTGGATGATGGCCAGCCAGCTGTTGGTCCACAGCGCCCGGGCCCGTACCTCGGTCGGCTCCGGGCAGGCGGCGAGGCCCTCGTCCAGCCAGCGGCGCCCCTCGCCGAGGTAGTAGCTGGTGATCCAGTGGTAGAGCAGGTCGGCCGCGATCCCCAGGCCGCAGGTGGTCTCCTCCGGTTCGTCGAAGCTGGACTCCAGGGCGGTGCGCAGATTGGCGTGCTCCAGCTGGAGCCGGGTGAACCACTGCACCTGGGCCGGGCCGAACAGCGCGGCGTGCGCGTCGGCCGCCAGCCCCCGGTAGTAGTCGCGGTGCCGCCGCACCCGGGCGGTCTCCTCGCCGGAGGCGGCGAGCCGTTCGCGGCCGTACTGGCGCAGCGTGTCCAGCATCCGGTAGCGCACCGTGGCGCCGTGCTCCTCGCGCATCAGCACCGACTTGTCCACCAGCTCGGTCACCAAGTCCAGCACGTCCTCGTGGGGGATGCCGTCGCCCGCGCAGACCGCCTCGGCGGCCTCCAGGTCCAGGCTTCCGGCGAACACCGAGACCCGGGCCCACAGCAGCCGCTCCTGCTCGGTGCACAGGTCATGGCTCCAGTCGATCAGCGCCCGCAGGGTCTGGTGGCGGGGGAGCACCGACCGGGAGCCGGTGGTCAGCAGCCGGAAGCGGTCCTCGAGGCGGTCCAGCAGCTGCTGGACGGAGAGGGCGCGCAGCCGTACGGCCGCCAGCTCGATCCCGAGCGGGATGCCGTCCAGCCTGCGGCACACCCGCTCCACGGCGTCCCGGTTGGCCTCGGTGACGGCGAAGCCCGGCAGGATCGCCCCGGCCCGCTCCACGAACAGCCGCACCCCGTCGCACTGCGCCAGCGCCGCGGTGGACAGCCGAGGGCCGGTGGTGTCGGGCAGCGCCAGCGCCGGAACGGCCAGGGTCTGCTCACCGGCGGTGCCCAGCGCCTGGCGGCTGGTGGCCAGGATGCGCAGCCGGGGAGCCGCCCGCAGCAGCCGGTCGGCGAGCAGCGCGCAGCCCTGGATCAGATGCTCACAGTTGTCCAGGACGATCAGCGTCTGCCGCTCGCGCAGATGGTCGACCAGGACGTCCAGCGGCGGCCGGGCGGACTGGTCCCGGACCTCCAGGGCCTCGGCCACGCTCCGGGCGAGCAGATCCGGGGTCTCCAGAGCGGCCAGCTCGACCAGCCAGACCCCGTCGGCGAACGCCCGGCGGGCCTCCTCGGCGACCCGCAGCGCCAGCCGGGTCTTGCCGACCCCGCCCACCCCGGTGAGGGTCACCAGCCGGGAGGCGGACAGCATGCGCCGGGCCTCGGCCGCCTCGTGCCGACGCCCCACGAAAGTCGTCACCTCGGCCGGCAGCCAGCCTGTCTGCCGCCCGGTCGGGGTGCTCGTCGCCACCGCACCCATCGATGCCTCGCACCAGCCTCGGGCGGGCGGGAGTCCCCCGCTCGGCCCGAACGGTCACTGTCCAGGCTATGCCCGGGGGACGGCTCCCGCAGGTCGCTCGCGGCTTTGTGCACAGGCCGGTTCCACTGAGGGTGAGCGGTAGTCGCCCAGGGCAACCGGGCCGGGGTCGGGTCAGGTAGCCATCCGGGGAGATCTCCCCTCCTCGCCGCCCGGCCCGCCGTCCCATGCTGGTGACCTCGTGAAGAGTTCCGCCGAGAGACGGCGGAAGATCGAAGGTCCGCCATGTGCCTCCATCAGCCCCCTTGTCCTTCCGCCGACGCACCCGATCATGATTCGGCGCGTCTGGTGGCCTCCCACCCCGAGCAGGGGTGGAGTCTGCTCTGCAATGGAGTGGTGGTCTTCGCGGACACGGGTGAACTGCTTCCCGACGGACGCGTCATCCCGGCGCCCCGTGCCTGCCCCGACCAGGCGGGATGAAGCCCGACGAAGGGAGATGCGATTGACGACTCCACGCCTTGTACCCACACGGTGATACGAAAACGGCCCGGGGACGGAACGGTGAACGCCCTCACCACGCCTTCCGCCTCCCGGGCCTCCGCGCGCTCCGGGGCGCCGGTGCGCGTTCGTGCGCGCCCATGCGTGCGTACGTGCTCGTCCACGATCGACGTTGATCGCCGCGAGGCTGTTCATGTAGCCTATTGATCGCGCCGAGTAGCGTATTTGTGCGAATTCCACACCACGGGGGTGCGAGGGGGACCACTGTGCTGGACCGGGCCAACGACTCGGGTTTACCCAGCATGCTGGTAGGCCGCGCCGCTGAGCTGACCGTGCTGACCAGTCACGCGGAGGCCGCCTGCGCCGGGCGGTCCGGTCTGGTGGTGCTCTCCGGGCCCGCCGGAATCGGGAAGACCAGCCTGCTGCGCGCCTTCCTCGACAGCGACACCTGCGGGAAGATGACCGTCCTGCACGGAGCCTGCGGCGAGGTCGTGGCCGGTTCCGGTTACGGCGGCGTACGCGCCCTCTTCGGCCCCCTCGGGCTGACCGCCGACGACGCGGCCGACTCCCCGCTGCTGCGGGGCAGCGCCCGCCGCGCCCTGCCCGCGCTCACCCCCTGCCCCGGCGACGAGGACCCGTCCTCCTCCGCCAGCGCCTTCCCGGTGCTCCACGGGCTCTACTGGCTCGCGGTGAACCTCATGTCGCAGGGCCCGCTCGCGCTCGTCCTCGACGACGTGCACTGGTGCGACGAACGCTCGCTGCACTGGATCGACTTCCTGCTGCGGCGCGCCGACCACCTGCCGTTGCTCGTGGTGCTCGCCCAGCGCACCGAGGCGGAGCCCGTCGCGCCCGCCGCGCTGGCCGACATCGCCGCCCAGCCCCGTTCCTCGGCGCTCCGGCTCGGCCCGCTGACCGACGCCGACGTGGCCGAGATGGCGGAGGAGATCTTCCCGCTCCCCGTCGCGCCGTCCTTCGTCGAGCGCGCCGCCGCCGTCTGCGGCGGCAACCCCCTCACCATCACCCGGCTGCTGCACGAGCTGCGGGCCAAGGGGGCGCGGCCGGACGACACCGGGATCCGCGAGATCGCCGAGGTCGGCCAGTATGTGGTCGCCCAGTCGGTGCACGCCCTGTTCGCCCGCCAGCCCGGCTGGGTCCGCGACGTGGCCACCGCGATCGCCGTGCTCGGCGAGGAGGGACCGGAGCACATCGGCGCCCTCGCCGGGGTGTCCGCCGCCCATGTCGAGGAGGCCATGACGCTGCTGCGGGGCGCCGAGGTGGTGGCGCCGGACCGTCCCGGCCTCACCCACGACGTGGTGCGCTCCGCCGTGCTCGACGCCGCCGGGGCCGACGCCCTGGCCGATCTCCGCGCGCGGGCCGCCCAACTGCTCAGCGACATCGGCCGCCCCGCCGAAGAGGTCGCGGGCCAGGTGCTGCTGGTGCCCGGCGACCCCCAGCCGTGGATGCGCTGGGTGCTGCGGGAGGCCGCCGGCCAGGCCGTGACCCGAGGCGCGCCCGAGGCCGCCGCCCGCTATCTGTGCCGGGTCCTGGAGGCCGAGCCCGACAGCGTGTCCACCCGGGTCCAGCTGGCCGGGGCGCTCGCCGAGACCCACCCGGTGGAGGCGATCCGGCTCCTGAACGAAGCCCTCGAACTCACCCCCGACGTACGCGCCAAGGCGCCCATCGCCGTGCAGCTGGGCATGACCTGCCTGACGGTGCAGCAGTCACCGGCCGCCGTACGGACGCTCGTCGGCGTACTGGACGCGCTGGAAGCCGAGCTGGGTCCCGACCCCGAACCCCGCGACCACGAACTGCTCACCCTCGTCCGGTCCGCGCTGCTGATCAGCGGATCCGACGAGAAGGCCACCATCACCACCGTCCGGGAGCGGTTCGCGGAGCTGGCCGAACCGGCCGGGGACACGCCCGCGCAGCGGCAGCTGCTGGCCATGATGACCGTGCTCAGCGCGATGGAGGGCACCTCCCCGGAGCGTACGGTGCGCCAGGCCCGCCGCGCCCTGCGTCCCCCGGGGGTGGCGTTCGGCAACTGGTCGCTGCTCTTCTCCGCGTTCACCCTGGGCCTGGCCGACGAGGTCGAGGACGCGCTGGAGGCGATGGACCGCTCGCTGCGGTACGGCCAGGAGAACGCCGCGGTGTGGAGTTACGTCCTCACCCTCTCCACCCGGGCCCTGATCCTGCACGGCCTCGGCGCGATGCCGGACGCGCTGGCCGACGCCCAGACCGCCGTCGAGATCGTCGGCCACGAGCGCTGGGGCAGCCACATGACGATGCCCCATATCGCCCTGGCGACCGTCCTGGTCGACCGTGGCGAGCCCGAGCGGGCCGAAGAGCTGCTGGGCCAGGTCACCCGGCCGAACCTGGACGGGTTCGTCATGGAGTACCACTGGTACATGATGGCCCGCGCCCGGGCCCGCTGGGCGCTGGGCGACGGCCGGACCGCGCTGCGGCTGCTGCTCGACTGCGGCTCGTCCCTGGAGGAGACCGGGTTCGCCAACCCGTGCTTCATCCCCTGGTGGGCCGAGGCGGCCTGGGTGTACGCCGCCGAGAAGCGCGCCGACGAGGCCCGGGACGTCGTCGACCACGGCACCGAACTCGCCCGCCGGTGGGGCACCCCGCGCGCCCTCGGACTCGCCGCGCTCGCCCGTGGCATGACCACCCGTGGCGAGACCGGCATCGCCCTGCTCACCGAATCCGTCGCGCACCTGTCCGCCTCGCCCGCCCGCGCCGAGCACGCCCGCGCCGAATTCACGCTCGGCGCCGCCCTGCTGGACGCCGGGGACTCCCGTGGCGCCCGCGAGCATCTGCGGACCTCCGCCGACCTCGCGCAGAGCTGTGGCGCGCTGGCGCTCGCCAAGGCCGCCCGGCGGCGGCTGGTCGCCGCTGGCGGCCGGATGCGCGAGATCACCGCCTCCCCGGTGGACCTGCTCACCGGCACCGAGCGCAAGGTCGCCACCCTCGCCGCGGCCGGGTCGGGAAACCGGGAGATCGCCGAGTCGCTGTTCGTCACGGTACGCACCGTCGAGACGCATCTCACCAGCGTCTACCGGAAACTGGGGCTGGCTCAGCGGGCCGAGCTGACGTCGGTGCTGCGCACCCCCAGCATTCAGCACCCGCAGGCTCCGGCGTGGGTGTCCCAGGCACGTGGCCGCACCTGAGCGCGACACCCCGGCGCCGCCCTCCCACGCCTCGACTATCCGTTCGACATATAGTCGTTCCATGCAGCTCAACGGGCTTCCGTTCCCGGGACGGGAACGAGAGCAGGCGGTGCTGGACTCGGTCGTCACCGACCTGGCGGCAGGCCGCCCGTCGGTCGTCACCCTGTCCGGCCGGCCCGGCTTCGGCCGTGGCCCGCTGCTGCGCCGGGCGGCCCGGCTCGCCGAGGAACAGGGTCTGCGCACCCTGACCGCCCACGCCACACGGAGCGAGAGCGAACTGCGCTACGGCGTGGTGCAGCAGCTGCTGACACCGCTGGACGGGCTCAGCGACCGAACGCTGGCAGCCCTCGCCGAACCGGGCCCGGACAGCGGACTGCCGGGCCTCGCCGAACTGCTGCGCGGCGCCCACGACCGGCCGACGCTCCTCGTCGTCCACGAGCTGGACTGGCTGGACCCGGCCTCCCGGCACTGGCTCGACGCCCTGGTGCGGCGGCTGCCGGGGAAGCCGGTCGCGCTGCTGGCGAGCAGCAGAGGCGTCAGCCACCCCGGCTGGTACGGCGGTTCCCCCTTCCCCGGCCCGGTCCCCACCCAGCAGCTCGCGCTGTCCGCCTTCACCCTGCGGGACGTCGCCACCATGATCGCCGCAGTCTGCGGACAGCCCGGCGAGGGCGTGTTCACCGAGACGGCGTGGGAGGTGAGCGCGGGCAACCCCATGGTGCTGCACGAGGCGCTGGCCCACTTCATCGCACGCGGCCACCAGCCGGTCGACGGACGGGCGCCGGAGCTGCGCGCACTCATCGAGGCCGTCTGCGGCGACTACGTCGTCCGCGCGCTCGGCGGGCTCTCCGACACCGCCGTCGCGGTCGTCCGCGCCCTGGCCGTCTGCGGCGAACTCCTCGATCTGCCCCTGGTGTACGCGCTCGCCGGGCCCCGCGCGGCGAGCGAACCCGGACTGGGCGCGGCGCTGGAGGCCAGCGGACTGGCCACCGCCACCGGCACCGGGCTGCGGCTGTGCTGCCCGGAGGCTCGGAAGTGGATCCTGGAGGAGATGACCGCCGACGAGCGGGCCGACCTGCACGCCCGGGCCGCCGAACTCGCCCACCGGGCGGCCGTACCCGACGAGGACATCGCCCGGCTGCTGCTCGCCGCCCGCCCGCTCGGCGAACCCTGGGCCGTCCACGCGCTGCGCCGCACCGCCACCGCCGCACTGCGGGCCGGGCACCCCGCCCACGCCATCGCCTGCCTGTCCCGCGCCCTGGAGGAGCCCGGCGACCGCGACGGGCGCGCCCAACTCGGCCTGGAGCTGGCCGCCATCGAGGTGCTGAGCGCGCCCGAGGCAAGCGACCGGCGGCTCACGGAGATCATCCGGACCGGCGGCGACGCACCCGCCCGGACCCGGGTGCGCGCCGCCGACCTCGGCCTCACCCGCGGCGGCGTGGACAGCCTGCGGTCCGCCGTGGCGAACGCGCTGCCCACCGCCCGCGACGGCGAACGGGAGGCCCTGGCCGGGCTGTTACGGCTCGCCGAAACCGGCCGCCACGACGACGGCGACCTGCTGCTGCCCGAGATCCCGCCGCTGCCCGCCCACCCCACCGACCCGGCGCAGTCCGCCGCCCGCGCCTGGCGACTCGCCCTGCACGGCGAGGACCTGCCCATGGCCAGGGCACTGGCCCGGCGCGCCTTCACCGGCGAGCCCGGCGGCGACGAACTGATCCTGCCCCGGCTCACCGCCGCGCGGCTCCTGCTCCTGACCGACGATCTGGACGAGGCCGAGGTGCGGCTGGACGCCCTGCACCTCGACTTGCGGCGGCGCAACGCCCGGGCCGCCGCCGGGCTCGTCCTGGCCATCCGGGGTGAACTGAACCTGCGGCGCGGCCGCCTCGACGCGGCCGAACGGGACATCGCCGCCGCCGGGCGTGCCCTGCCCCACGCCCACTGGCATCCGCACCACCTCCCCTATCTGACGTCCATGCGGATCATCGTCGCCCTGGAGAGCGGCCGCACCGACCAGGCCGGGGAGCTGGCCGCCGCCCCCGTCCCGGCCGAGGCACAGGACGGCGCGGCCTTCGCCCATCTGCTGTTCGCCAGAGGGCTGGTGGCCTCCCGGGACGGCAGACACGCGGACGCGCTGGAGCTGCTCCGCGGCTGCGGACGGCGGCTGCTGAGCGGAGGCCGGGGCAACCCCGCCCTGCTGCCCTGGCGTTCGAGGGCCGCCGGAGCGTGCCACGCGCTCGGCGACCACGAGGAGGCACAGCGGCTGTGTGAGGAGGAGATCGCCCTGGCCCGGCGGTGGGGCACCGCCAGCACCCTCGGCTGGGCCCAGCTGGGCGCCGGGCGGGTGGCCCGCGAGGCCCGCGCCGACCGGCTCCGCGAGGCCGTCCACACCCTGCGCCCCGCTCCCGCCAGGCTCGCCTACGCCGGTGCGCTGATCGAACTGGCCACCACCGAACTGGACGCGGGGGACCGGAAGCCCGCCGCCCCGCTGGTGGCCGAGCTGTTCACGTTCACCACCACTCACCAGCCCTCCAGCAGGCTCGCCGCGCGGGTGCGCTCACTCGCCGAACGGCTGGGACAGCCCGCCGCTCTCGGGCCCGGCCCGCACCCCGCCTGGGCGACGCTGACCGAACCCGAGCGGCGCACCGCGACCCTCGCCGGACTCGGCCACGGCAACCGCGAGATCGCCGAGATGCTGTCGGTGACCCGGCGCACGGTCGAGCTGCGGCTCAGCGTCGCGTACCGGAAGCTGCGGATAGCGGGGCGCGTGGAACTCCACGCGCTGGTACGGGCGACGGAGGGATACGGCACGGATGTTGCTTGAGCGGGACACCGAAGTGGCACAGATCAGGGAAGCCCTGCGCGCCGCCGCCACGGGCACCTCGTCGCTGCTGCTGCTCACCGGCCCGCTCGGCATCGGCCGGACCGCGCTGCTGCAGCGGCTGCCCCTGCTGACGGGGCAGGACGTCCGCGTCCTGCGCGCCAATGCCGCCCCGATGGAGCAGGACTTCGCCTTCGGCGTCGTCCGGCAGCTCTTCGACAGCCTGCTGACCAGCGCCCCGCCCGACGCCTGCGAACGCTGGCTGCGCGAACACGGCGACTTCGCCCGCATGGTCCTCGCCGACGACGCCCTGCCGCTGGGCGAGTGCCGCTCCGTCGCCCTCTCCGAGACGGTGCTGAACGGACTGCGCTCGCTGCTGGCCGACGTCGGCGCCGACCAGCCGCTGCTGATCCTGGTGGACGACCTCCAGTGGGCGGACGCCCCCTCGCTGCGCTGGCTCGCCTACCTGGCCAAGCGGCTGCACGGGCTGCGCGCCGTACTCGTCTGCGCCCTGCGCGACGGCGATCCACGGGCCCGGCAGCTGACGCTGCGCGAGATCACCGACTCCGCGCAGCGGGTGCTGCGCCCCGGACCGCTCTCTCTCGGGGCCACCAGGGAGATGGTCCTCGACCAGTTCGGCGAGCCCGGCGACGAGGAGTTCGCCCGCGCCTGCCACGAGATCTCCGCGGGCAACCCCCTCTTCCTGAGATCGGTCCTGGTGGCCCTCGCCGCGGCCGGGCACCGCCCCACCGCCGGGCACACCGACGCGGCCCGCCGCCAGCGCCCCTCCCAGCTGCGCGAGTGGCTGGCCGCGTGCGTACGCAACCAGCCGCGGTCGGTACGGGACCTGGCCGCCGCGATCGCCGTCCTCGGCGACCAGGGCGAACCCGAACTCATGGCCCGGCTGGCGGGCCTCGACCCGATCGGCTTCGCCGCCGCGCTGCGGGTCCTCGACCAACTCGGCCTGCTGGCCGCTGAGCAGGAGCCGCGCTTCCTCCACCGCGTGGTGCAGGACGCCGTCGAGTCCTCGATGACCGTCGCCGAGCGCGAGCGGCTGCACGACGCCGCCGCGGCCCTCCTCTACCGCAACGGCTCCTCCGCCGAGCTGGTCGCCGCCCAGCTGATGGCCGTCACCGCCTCACAGCACCCGTGGGCGGTCGAGGTGCTGCGGGCCGCCGCCGAGACCGCGCTGCGCCGGGGCGCGCCGGACATCGCCACCCGCTATCTGCGGCGCGCGCTGCTGGACGCCGGGCTGTCCGGCGAGAGCCGGGGGCGGCTGCTGATCGACCTGGCCACCGCCGAGCGCGGATTCGACCCCGCCGCCTGCGAACGCCACATCTCCCAGGCGATACCCCTGCTGCCCACAGCACGGCACCGGGCCGCCGCCGCCCTGCGGATCTCCCCGGCCATCGTGGGCACGGTGCCCCCGGCCGTCATCGACCTGCTCCAGCAGGTCGCCGAGGACCTCGGCCCGGCGTCCGCCCTCGACGGCTCGGCGCGCGATGTGGCCCTTCGGCTGGAGGCACGGCTGCGGCACGCCGGGCACGAGGACCCGGCGGGGCTGGCCACGGCCGTGGAGCGGCTGTCGGCGATGGGCGAGGAGCCGCCGCTCGGCTCGACCGCCGAACGTGAGCTGGCCGCCGTCCTGCTCAACGCCGCGATGCTCACGACCCGGCGCCCGGCGGCCGAGGTCGCCCGGCTCGCGGGCCGCGTCCTGGAGCGGGAACCGGCCACCGAGGACCGGGCCCACTCCTCGCTGCCGCTGGTGGCCGTCGCGCTGGTCGCCGCCGACTCGGTACGCGGCATCACCTCCTGGCCCGCGCCCGAGCGCGACTCCCCACGGCAGGACGTGACGGCCGTCGACGCGCTCGTCCACGCCGAGCAGGCGCTGATGCTGGTGGCGCGCGGCCGGGCGGCCCGGGCCCGGGAGTCCGCCGAGCGCGCGATGCGGCTGGCCGGGGCGCACTGGCAGGAGGCCGGGATCCTCGCCACGGTCGCCCTCACCAGCGTCGCCCTGGAACTCGACGACGCGGACCTGGTCGAAGGGCTGCTCGACGAGGCCGGTCGGCGCCGGTCCGCGAGCCTCGCGTTCACCGCCTCGCTCCAGCTCCTCAAGGCGTCCCAGGACGCCCGGCACAGCCGCTGGACCAGCGCGCTGGACACCCTGCTGGGCTGCGGCCGGCAGCTGGAGGCGGCGGGGTGGCGCAATCCCGTCCTCTTCCCGTGGCGGCCCTGGGCGGCCGCCCTCCAGCACCGCATCGGAGACTCGCGCGCGGCGCTGGCGCTCGCCGAGGAGGAGCACGCCCGGGCTGAGGCCTGGGGCGCCCCCGTCGCGCTCGGCCGCGCCCTGCGGCTCAAGGGCCGGATGCACGACGGCGCCCAGGGCACGAACCTGCTGCGCGAATCGGCCGACGTGCTGCGCGCGTCCGCCAACGAACTCGAACTCGCCCGCTCGCTCGCCCTGCTGGCCCGGCGGCTGGAGGCCGGTCCCGAGGCGGCGGCCCTGCAGCGGGAGGCCGGAGCCCTCGCCGCGGTCTGCGGCGCGCCCTGGCTGATCGAGTCGGCCGAACACCGGCGCGGTGCGGCGCCCCCGCGGCCGGAGGCCGCCCTGACCCGTACCGAACGCACCGTGGTCTCCCTGGCCGGTGGCGGCCTCACCAACCAGGAGATCGCGGGCCAGCTCGGCGTCACCTCCCGCGCGGTCGAGAAGCACCTCACCCACGCCTACCGCAAGCTGGACATTTCCGGCCGTCGCCAGCTGATGGAGATCCTGCCCCGCCTGGATTCGGAAATCCTGCGTTAACGCCGCTAATTCAACGGGTGTCCAACCGGCTTCGGTCGGGCTTCCGGCATGCCTGTGCACCGGCCGTACGACGCGTTCGTTCCGGGCAAGTTTCGCAGGTCGGCGAACCCACCGAACCGACCACCGAAGCCCTTCGGTACGGACCGAACCTCGGAGGTACGGGACCACAGGATTGGGCGACGCGAACCTGCTGACGTTGACTCATACGTATGGATCTCCCTAGTCTCCATAAAAAGCTTTCGAATTGAATAACCGCGGTTTTCATCCCCGGTCATTCGCACCCGGTCATTGATAAACAGGAAGGGATGGCAGTCCCTTGGCAGTTTCCGCTCTAGCAGATTCGGCTCGGCCAACTCCCCGCGAACTCGAATGCGACCAGATCGAGTACGCGGATCTTCTGCGCCAGTTCGACCAGCCGGGGGCGTGTGTCGTCTGCCTCGACCCGTCCCTGACGGTCCGGCAGGCGAACCAGGAGTTCTTCCGGCAGTTCGACGACGACTCCATGAGCGTCTGCGGCCGCGACTTCTGCGATCTGGCGCACCCCAGCGCCCAGCAGGCACTGCACCGTCAGCTCTCCCGGCTGGCCGACGGCACCCGCCACCGGTTCGCAGGTCAGGTGGTGGTCGTCGGCTCCCAGGGCACCGCCTTCACCAGCGCGCTCACCGCGGTCGCCGTACGCGAGGGCACCTCGCACGTCGCCTCGCTGCTGGTGGTGCTGAGGCCCGTGGCAGGCGGTCAGGAGCTGGACATGGTGACCAGCCGCAAGAAGATCCTCAGCGAAATCGAGGCGCGCATTCTGGAAGGCATCGCGGCCGGACTCTCCACCATTCCGCTCGCCTCCCGGCTCTATCTCAGCCGACAGGGCGTCGAATACCACGTGACGCGTCTGCTCCGTAAGCTGCGGGTCCCCAACCGGGCGGCCCTGGTCTCCCGCGCCTATTCCGTGGGCGTCCTCAACGTGGGCTCCTGGCCGCCGAAGGTCGTCGACGACTTCGTGAAGTGAGACCGGCGGTGACGTGATCCGGCAGCCGCCACGCGGCGGCGTTACGGGGGGCCGGAGCCGCGGGCGAGCCGCAGCACGCTGAACGCGGTGAGCGCCACATGCAGCTGGGTGCGCTGCTCACCCGACTCCAGATCGCAGCCGAGCACCCGCTCGATCGCGTGCAGCCGCTGGTAGAACGCCTGCCGCGACAGGCTCGCGCGCTTGGCGGCCACCGTCTTGTTGCCCGCCGCGTCCAGATAGGCGTGGAGGGTCGCCAGCAGATCGGTGCCATGCCGCTCATCGTGATGCACCAACCGGCCCAGCTGCCGTTCCACGTACTCCTGCACCCGCACATCGCCGCGCAGCGCGTACAGCAACTGCCGCAGCCCGATATCGCTCAGCTCATGGAACGGCTTGTCGGCGGTGCCCGGGACGGCGGCGTCCGCGACCCGCGCGGCCTGCTGGAAGGAGCGCGCCGTCTGCGACAGGTCCGACACCTCGGAGCCCACGCTGACGACCGCGTCCGGATCGGACTCCCGTACGGACCGGCTCAGCCGCTCCACCAACGGCCGCCAGGGCGTGGCCGGATGGAACGCGAGCAGCACCCCGAGATGATCGCCGGGCACCGTGCCGGTCAGTACCGCGGCACCGGTCGCGGCCATCTCCTCGGTCAGCCGGTCCTCCAGCTCGCCCGGCTCCTCGCCGCCGGGCCCCGGGGTCAGGGTGACGAGTACGACGATCAGCCGCCGCCCCATGACCCGCATGCCCAGCGCCTCGGCCCGGGCCCGCGCCTCCCCGGCCGAGCGGCAGCGCTGCTCGACCAGATCCAGCAGCAGCGTGCGGTGGGCGCGCCGCTCCCACCGGGTGTGCTGGGTCAGCCGGGCGATGGTCAGGGCGGTGGCCGTACGCTCCAGCACCATCGCGTGCTCGGGACCCACCGCCGGGGCGCCCGAGGCATCCGGCAGCATGACCAGCCGCCCCCAGCGCTCGCCCCGGTACTCCACGGCCGTGACCAGCCAGTTCTCCGGGCCGCGCAGCTCCGTGCGGTCGGGCGAGGGCGTACCGCGGGACCGCCGGTCCCAGCCGGTCAGCACCCCCTCGACGGCCTGGCCGGGCGAGCCGCAGATCACGGCCCGGTGGACCAGGTTCTCCAGCACCACCGGATGGCCGCTCAGCTCGGCGGCCATACCGACCACCTCGTCCGGCTCGGCGCCGCGCAGGGTCAGCGCGGTGAAGGTGTCATGGACGTCCTGCGCCCGGCGCAGGGTCTCGATCTGGCTGCCGATGATCATTGAGTGGACGATCTGGGTGACCTCCACGAAGTTCACGTTCCCAGGCAGCAGGACGAGCGGGAAATCCCGGGCCCGGCAGGCCTCCACCAGCTCCGACGGCGGCTCGTGGTAGCGCCGGACCAGCTCGATGACCAGGCCCGCGGCGCCGATGTCCGCCAGCTCCTCCACGTAGCGGCGCACCAGCGCCGGGTCCTCGGGCAGCGGCATCCCGGTGGTGAGGACCAGCTCGCCGCCCTTGAGGAAGGACGCCGGGTCGAGCAGTTCGGTGATGTGGACCCAGCGGACCGGACGGGACAGCTGATCATGGCCGGACACCACCTCCGGATGCCCGGCGGCCAGTACCGGCAGCCGCAGCGCGTCGCCGAGGGTGAGCGGAGCGGAGCCGTTCATGCAGGCCACTCTGACAAGAGGGGCAGGCGGGCGCAACCATGAGCGGGGGTCTCCTTGACAAAGTGTCCACCCGGTCCCGGTTGACAGAACGTCCATCCCGATCACCGGCCCGCGACACAATGATCATTGTCTTTCCCCGGTCCGCTCCCGCAGGCTCGAAGAAGTCTCCGGAAGAGTCTTGAGGCGATTCCGGGAGCACACCGGTCCGCCGCCGTCCCCGTGGGTGTTGGGAGAGATCATGAGCAATCTGTCGCCGCAGCTCCGCCAGGCCACTCCGGTAGTAGCCGTCAGCGGAGAGGGGGTCTACCTCCACGGCGAGGACGGACGGCGCTATCTGGACTTCACCGCGGGCATCGGTGTCACCAGCACCGGCCACTGCCACCCGCGGGTCGTCGCCGCGGCCCAGGAGCAGGTCGGCACCCTCATCCACGGTCAGTACACGACCGTCATGCACCAGCCGCTCCAGCGGCTGACCGCCAAGCTCGGCGAGGTGCTGCCCGAGGGCCTCGACAGCCTGTTCTTCACCAACTCCGGCAGCGAGGCCGTCGAGTCCGCGCTGCGCCTCGCCCGCCAGGCCACCGGGCGGCCGAATGTCCTGGTCTGCCACGGCGGCTTCCACGGCCGTACCGTCGCCGCCGCGTCCATGACCACCTCCGGGACCCGCTTCCGCTCCGGCTTCTCGCCCCTGATGAGCGGCGTCGTGGTGACCCCGTTCCCGACCGCCTACCGGTACGGCTGGGACGAGGAGACCGCGACCCGGTTCGCGCTGAAGGAGCTGGACTACACCCTGCAGACCATCTCCTCGCCCGACGACACCGCCGCGATCATCGTCGAGCCGGTGCTGGGCGAGGGCGGCTACGTACCCGCCACCGAGGCATTCCTGCAAGGGCTGCGCGAGCGGGCCGACCGCCACGGCTTCCTGCTCATCCTGGACGAGGTGCAGACCGGCGTCGGCCGCACCGGCCGGTTCTGGGGCCATGACCACTTCGGGATCCGCCCCGACATCCTGGTCACCGCCAAGGGCCTGGCCAGCGGCTTCCCGCTGTCCGGCATCGCCGCCTCCGAGGAACTGATGGCCAAGGCCTGGCCCGGCTCCCAGGGCGGCACCTACGGCGCCAACGCGGTGGCCTGCGCCGCGGCCGCGGCCACCCTCGACGTCGTACGGGACGAGAACCTCGTCGCCAACGCCGACGCCATGGGCGCCCGGCTGCGCTCCGGCCTGGAGGACATCGCCGCGAAGACCCCCGCCATCGGCGACGTCCGCGGCCTCGGCCTCATGCTGGCCAGCGAGTTCGTCACCGAGGACGGCGAACCCGACCCGGCGACCGCGGGCCGGGTGCAGCGCGCCGCCGTGGACGAGGGCCTGTTGCTGCTCCTGTGCGGCGCCTGGAACCATGTGGTCCGGATGATCCCCGCGCTGGTCGTCGACGAAGCGGCGATCGACGAGGGGCTGCGCGCCTGGTCCGCCGCCGTGAGCGCCGGAACCGCCACCGCCTGACGCGGCCCCGGGCCGTCCATCACCCTCGGGAACCCCGGCCGCCGCCCGCCGCCCGCGCGGGCGGCGGCCACAGAAGGAGATTGCCGCTATGTCTGCCCTGCCCACCCCTTCGTTCCCCGCAGCGGGCGACGTCCTCGCGACGGTGTCCAAGAAGCTGTACATCGCCGGGTCCTGGTCCGACGCGGCCGGCGGCCTGACCATGCCGGTCGACGACCCGGCCACCGGCGAGGTGCTGTGCGACGTCGCCGACGCGAGCCCCGCCGACGGACAGCGCGCGCTCGACGCCGCCCTGGACGCCCAGGAGAAATGGGCCGCCACCGCCCCGCGCGCCCGCAGCGAGATCCTGCGCCGCGCCTACGAACTCATCCTGGAGCGCGCCGACGCGCTCGCCGCCCTGATGACGGCCGAGATGGGCAAACCGCTGGCCGAGGCGCGCGGCGAGGCCGCGTACGCCGCCGAGTTCTTCCGCTGGTTCTCGGAAGAGGCCGTCCGTATCGACGGCGGCTACGCCACGATGCCCGACGGCAAGAACCGCATGCTGCTCATGCGCCGCCCCGTCGGCCCCTGTCTCCTCGTCACCCCGTGGAACTTCCCGCTGGCCATGGGCACCCGCAAGATCGGCCCGGCGATCGCCGCGGGCTGTACCATGGTGCTCAAGCCCGCCCCGCAGACCCCGCTCTCCTCGCTCGCCCTCGCGGGCATCCTGGAGGAGGCCGGGCTGCCCGCCGGGGTACTCAACGTCGTCACCACCTCGCGGGCCGGTGAGGTCGTCGAGCCGCTGCTGACCGGCGGCCACATCCGCAAGCTATCGTTCACCGGCTCCACCCAGGTCGGCCGCGTCCTGCTCGCCCAGTGCGCGCCCGCCGTGGTCCGCACCTCCATGGAACTCGGCGGCAACGCGCCCTTCATCGTCTTCGACGACGCGGACCTCGATGTCGCGGTCGAGGGCGCCATGACCGCCAAGATGCGCAACATGGGCGAGGCCTGCACCGCCGCCAACCGCTTCTTCGTCCACTCCTCCGTGGCCGCCGAGTTCGCCGACCGCCTCGCCCGCCGCATGGGCGCCCTCGACGTCGGCCCCGGCAGCCGCCCCGGCGTCGACGTCGGCCCGCTGATCGACCGCGCGGGCCGTACCAAGGTCGAGGACCTGGTCGCCGACGCCGTCGCCCGCGGCGCCGAGGTCCTGGTCGGCGGCGCCACCCCCGACGGCCCCGGCTGCTTCTACCCCCCGACCGTGCTCACCGGCGTGTCCCCGGCCAGCCGCCTGATGGAGACCGAGATCTTCGGCCCGGTCGCCGCCATCCTCACCTTCGAGGACGAGGACGAAGTCGTCGCCACCGCCAACAGCACCGAATGGGGCCTGGTCGGCTACGTCTTCACCCGCGACCTCAACCGCTCGCTGCGGGTGAGCGAACGCCTGGAGGTCGGCATGGTCGGCCTCAACACCGGCCTGGTCTCCAACCCGGCCGCCCCCTTCGGCGGCGTCAAGCAATCCGGCCTCGGCCGCGAGGGCGGCCGCGTCGGCATCGACGAGTTCCTGGAGTACAAGTACATCGCCACCCCCGCGTAGCTGATCCCCTACCCGCCCCTCCCCGAACCCAGGGCGCTCCGCCCCTGGACCCCGCCCCCGCCCGGCCTGGACGGCGGTCTGGGGCCCGTATCCGGGGGACATGGGCGTGGCGGACGTTGGTGTTCCGGGTCACCGGGTCGATGGCGGCCAGGTGACCATCGGGCGGCCCCGGAGGCGGGGACCCGTTGGCCGGGCCACGCAGCCGACGTAGCGCAGCTCGTCGCGGCCGGTGACGATCCCGTCCGGGCGGGCCCTCAACCTCCCGAATACCAGCCCGTCCGGCGCTCGAGGACCGGGGCCCGGGGCGAAGCCCCGGTTGCGGGGCCTGCGACTCAGCCCGTCCGGCGATTGAGGACCGGGGGCTGGGGCGGAGCTCCAGTTGTGGGGAGGGGCGGGTAGGGGAGAAGCCACCCGGCGCGGGAACCGCCTCCGCCGCCGGGCCGTTGGCCTGGTGGGCACGGCGCGAGGAGGGGACCCATGGCCGAGTTGGTGCCCGGCAGCAACCAACCCCTGCCGGACGGCACGCTGACCATCCGCGTCCCAGGCCCCTTCGACCTCTCCGCACTGGTCACCGGCGACGACGGAAAGGTCGCGGGCGACAACGACTTCGTCTTCTTCAACCAGCCCACCGCCCCCGGCGTCCAGGTCCACGGGGACACCATCACCGTGCGGCCCGGCCAGCTGCGCCCCGGCGCCAGCCGGGTCACCGTCGTCGTCAGCCCCGCCGACCCCGGCACCCCGCTCGGCCGCCTGCCCGCCCCCGTCATGGGCATCACCGGAAGCGGAAGCGGCGGCAACACCCCGCTGGCCCGCTTCGCCCCGCCGCGCCCCGGCACGGAGACGTTGCTGCTGCTCGCCGAGATCTACCGGCGCGGCACCCGGTGGAAGGTACGGGCCATCGGCCAGGGGTACGCGGACGGGCTGTCCGGGGTGGCGCGCGACTTCGGCGTCGACGTCGCGGACGACGGCACGGCGGATCCACAGCCGACACCCCCACCGACCACCGGCGACGCGCCCGCCCTCGCGCTCGTCAACGCCGCCCGGTCACGCCACGGCGCACCGCCCGTAACCCTCGACCCCCGCCTCACCCGCGCCGCCGAAGCCCACGCGGCGGCCATGGCCGCACACGGCGCGCTCGGTGCGGAGAGCCCCGACGGGACGTCACTCTTCCACCGGATCGCGGCCAGCGGCTACACCCCGCTCACCGTGACCGAGCACCTCGTCTCCGGACCCCGTACCCCGGACGCGTTCATCGACTACTGCCTGTCCGATGGGGAGCGCGGCGGCCCGTTCCGGGACCCGGCGGTCGCCCATGTGGGCATCGGCAGCGCGTCCGGCGCCGGGGACGTGTTCTGGACGGCGGTGTGGGCGCAGCCCTTCACCCCGGACGGCCTGCGCCGCCTCGCGGCCGAGGTGATCGCGCTCACCAACGCCGAGCGCGCCACCGCCCGGCTTGCGCCACTCGCCCCCGACCCACGGCTGACCACGGCGGCGCAGGCGCACAGCGACGACATGGTGGCCCGCGACTTCTACTCCCACACCAGCCCCGAGGGCGGCCAGCCCTGGGACCGGGCCGCCACCGCCGGGGCCACCCACCGCGGGATCGGCGAGAACATCGCGTGCGGGCAGCGCGGCCCGGCGGAGGTGGTCCGTGGCTGGATGAACAGCCCCGGCCACCGCGCCAACATCCTCAAGGCCGACTTCACCCACATAGGCATCGGCTACGCCACGGGCAGCCGCGCCGGTACGTACTGGACCCAGCTCTTCGGCGCGAGCCGTTAGAGCGGATAGAGCCGCTAGAGCCGAACAGCCGTCAGGTGACGGCGCCGGTACGGGACTCCAGGTCGCGCCGCGTGGCGTCGCCGTACACCCCGTCCTCGTCGCCGCGAATCCCGTACCAGAGCTGGAAGCGGGCCACGGCCTCGGTGAGGGTCTGGTCGTACTGGCCGTTGACCTGGCCGTCCTGGTAGACGTTGGGGATCTTCAGCAGCCGCTTCTGGAGATCGGACACCTGCGGACCGCTGTCGCCCTGGCTCAGCACACCGGCCTGGCTCCCCGGCGGCGCCGGGACCGCCGTGGTGGGGGCGGCGGAGGCGGTCGGCGTACGCCCGGCGTCGGACGCGGTGGGCTTGCCGCCGCCCGGTGAGGCGACGTTGATGGCCGCGCCGCCGGGGAGGAGCAGGACGAGCGCGAGGGCGACGCCCAGCCCGACCCCCGCGACGATGAGCACGGCGGTCCGGGGATGGTGCCGTACCACAGTGGTCGCCGGGGGAGCAGCGGGCGGCGGCGCGATGGTCTCGGTAGGCGGGTCCGTACCCCAGGAGTCGGACGCGGCGAAGGAGTCGGACGCCGGGACGCGGGAGTCCATCACCTGGGTCTCGTCCTCGGCGATCCGGTGTGCCTCCGGCGGAAGCCTTTCGCCCGGCGGCTTGAACAGATCCAGATCCTCCATCCATTCCTCCATCGGCCCGTCCACGTCCTCGCCGGACTCCGGCCGCGGCTCCGGATCCGGCCCCGCACGGAAGATCGCGGTCGGTTCGATCACGTGACGCCCACCCACCCGCTCGGGATCGGTTTCGGCTGCCATACAGACCTCCTAGTGCCCCACGCCATTCAGCGGGGGATACGGACGGAAGTCCGGGAAGACTCAAGCCGATCGCCAACCGGCGATCGAGGAGCCGTGACGTTCACCCGACTGCCGCGCCCCGCGCCGGGCACCGGGAGGGAACCGATAAGGAACGGCCCCCGCAAGCACGCCGAAGGGAGCACATCGATGGAGCGGACCACATGTTGCGTGGTGGGCGGCGGTCCCGCCGGGATGGTCCTCGGGCTGCTGCTGGCCCGGGCGGGCGTGGACGTCACCGTCCTGGAGAAACACGGCGACTTCCTGCGCGACTTCCGTGGCGACACCGTGCACCCCAGCACCCTGTCACTGCTGGAGGAACTGGGCCTGGCCGAGCGGTTCGCCTCGCTGCCGCAGCGCCATGTCCACTCCGTGCAGCTGCCGATCGGCGTGGACGGCGAGCTGTTCACCGTCGGCGATCTGAGCGTGCTGCCGGGCCCGTACAACTACGTCGCGATGGTGCCGCAGTGGGATCTGCTGAACCTGCTGGCGGACGAGGCCGGGAAGGAGCCGTCCTTCCGGCTGCGGATGAACACCGAGGCCACCTCGTTCCTCCGGGAGGGCGGCCGGATCACCGGGGTGCGCTACCGCACCGCCGACGGCGAAACCGGTGAGCTGCGGGCCTCCCTCACCGTGGCCTGCGACGGCCGTGGCTCGCTGGCCCGGCAGCTGCCCGAGCTGGGGCTGCGGGAATTCCCCTGCCCGATGGACGCCTGGTGGCTCCGGCTGCCACGGCACGAGGGCGATCCGAGGGGGCTGGTGGGCAACGTCGGCGACCGCTTCCTGACCGCCATGATCGACCGCGGCGACTACTGGCAGTGCGCCGTGCTGATCCCCAAGGGCACCGACGCCACCCGCCGCGCCGCCGGTCTGGACCGCTTTCTGACCGCCTTCGCGGCCGCCAACCCGTGGATGGGCGACCGCGATCCGGAGCTGCGCTCCTGGGACGAGGTGAAGCTGCTGGACGTACGGCTGGACCGGCTGCACCGCTGGCACCGCCCCGGCCTGCTGTGCATCGGCGACGCGGCGCACGCCATGTCGCCGGTCTTCGGCATCGGCATCAACCTCGCCGTCGAGGACGCCGTCGCCGCCGCCCGGCATCTGGCCGGGCCGCTGCGCGACGGCACGGTGGGCCTGCACGACGTCCGCGCCGTCCAGCGCCGCCGCTGGCCCACCGCCGCGGGCACCCAGGCGCTCCAGCGCGCCGCGCACGCCCGGGTCATCGCGCCGCTGCTGGCGGGGCGGTCACCGTTCGGCGACGGCTGGAAGCCGCTGCGGCTGGCGGAGGTGCTGACGAAGGCGCCCTGGCTCAAGCGGGCCCCGGCGTACTTCCTCGCGTACGGCGCGAAGCGCGAGCGGCCCCCGGTCTCGTCGCTGCTGCGCGGCGATTAGTGATCGCGTACGACGTACGGTGGGGCCGGGTGCGCAGAAACGTATCTGCGCACCCGGCCCCACCGCCTCGCGGGCTCGGACGACCCCCGGATCAGACCCGGCTCACTGGATCAGACCCGGCTCATACGATGCCCTCGGCGATCTCGGCCTCCTCGCGGGCGGAGCCATAGGCGGAGGGGGTGTTGTACGAACGGCGCGCGACGAACCACCAGATGGTGGCCAGGATCAGCACCGCCGCCAGCGCGATCGACGCGTAGTTCATCGAATCGGCCGTCACCGGGCTGGACTGCGGCAGGCAGAACAGCACCGTCACCAGCGCCACCCACACCACGGCCACCCAGCCGATCGGTTTGCTCCAGCGGCCCAGATGCCACGGCCCCTTCTCGAACCGGTCACCGGCGCGCAGCCGCAGGAAGACGGGGATCGCGTAGGCGGGGGTGATGCCGATGACGTTGATGGCCGTCACCGCGCCGTACGCGGTCTCCGAGTACAGGGACGGCAGGGCCAGCAGACACGCCACCGCGACCGACAGCCATACCGCGAGGACCGGCGTTTGGGTACGGGCGCTGACCCGCCGCCACAGCCGGGAACCCGGCAGCGCGCCGTCCCGGCTGAACGCGAACACCATCCGGCTGGCCGCCGCCACCTCCGCGTTGCCGCAGAACAGCTGCGCGGCGATGACGATGAGCAGCATGGCCGTGGCGCCACCGGTGCCGAGGGCGTCGATGAGGATCTGCGCGGGCGGCACCCCGGTGGCGCTCGCCTGCGTGCCCGCGTAGTCCTGGATGGCGAACGTCAGCCCCGCCAGCAGCACGAACCCGGCCACCCAGGACACCCAGATGGCGCGCACGATGCCGCGTGCGGCGGACACGGAGGCGTTGGACGTCTCCTCGGACAGATGCGCCGAGGCGTCGTAACCGGAAAAGGTGTACTGGGCGAGCAACAGGCCGATGGCGGTCACATAGAGGGGATTCGACCAGCCGGTGTTGTTGACGAATTCGGTGAACACGAACTCCGGCGACTGGTGGTGGGACGGAATGATCGCCAGCGCCCCGACGATGACCGCGACCCCGGCCAAGTGCCACCACACACTGATCGAGTTGAGCACACTGACCAGACGCACTCCGAACAGGTTCAGTGTGGCATGCAGCAACAGAATGCAGACAAAAATAACCATGGTCGAGCGCGGCGTGGGCTCGAACCCCCACTGCAGATTGAGCAGTGCCCCGGTGAACTGGGCCGCGCCGTAGTCGATACCGGCGATCGCGCCCAGCAGCCCCAGCAGATTGAGCCAGCCGGTGTACCAGCCCCAGGCGCGGCCCCCGAGCCGGTCGGCCATGTAATAGAGCGCGCCGGAGGTCGGATACGCGCTGGTGACCTCGGCCAGCGCCAGACCCACACACAGTACGAACAGACCGACACCGGCCCAGCCCCACAGCATGACCGAGGGGCCGCCGGTGTCCAGGCCGAACCCGTACAGGGTCATGCAGCCGGACAGAATGGAGATGACCGAGAAGCTGATCGCGAAATTGCCGAAGCTCCCCATGCGGCGGGCCAGCACCGGCTGATATCCCAGCTCGCGCAGTCTCTGTTCCTCGTCCCGCTGCGGTGCGGAAACGGAACGCGACCAGGGCGTGGACATGAACGTACCTCCGGAAAAGGAAAAAACGGGGACGGTCAGCAGAGGCGGGAAAGACGGAAGGGAAGAACGGCTCAGCCGTTGGAACCGGGTCTGTCGCCACGGGCGCCCGCGAGACAGCGGACCCGGGCGCGCAGGAACATGTCCTCGGCCTGTGCGCGGTCATTCGCGTCGGGCGTGCGATAAGCCCAGGGGAGTGGGGTGAAATACGGCCCCAGCATCTCGAAGACCCGGGCCGCTTCGGGGAATTGCAGCGCCCCCCACAGGGCGTGCGCCAGATGGTTGAGGTCCAGCAGCGAGCTGGTCTCCCGGTCCGCGTGGTCGAACCAGAGGCGCAGCGCCTTGTCGGCGTCCCGCGCCGCGTCCTCGGTGGCCCAGTGCAGGTCCAGGGCCTTCTCGTAGCCCCGTTCCTCGCGGTACCGCTCGACATGGACGTACAGCGGCAGCACATGCAGCGGGGAGCCCTTGGGCGCCCCCGAGACCACCCACTGCACGAAGTTGACCGCCTCGGCCAGCGAACCGCCCGCCCGCCGCGCGTACACGAACTGCAGCATCCGGTGGTATGCCTCGCGGTTGTGCGGATCGCGCCGGTCGGCCTCCGCCAGCAGCCCCCACGGGCCGGGGAACAGCAATGGCCCCGGCGGGTTCGTCCGGTGCTCCGGCCGCCGCTGCTCCTTGTCGAGCTGAGCGAGCGCCAGCAGACAGACCCAGGGGACCGGGTCCGCCGGGGAGTTGTGCGTGGCCAGCTGGCAGGACTCCCACGCCTCCCGCCACAGCTCGCGGGTGCGCTGGTGCCCCTCGCGATGGGCGCGCACCGCCCGCTCCACCGCCACCCGGGTGTGCATCACCAGCGCGGCGACACACCGGGGTTCCTCGGCCCGCCACGCCTCCACCACATTCGACCCCGCCGCCACCGCGGCCAGCACCTGGGTGCGCTGCGTCCACTGGGCCCAGGTCGGGGTCCCGGCCAGCAGGTCGCGCATGGCTATCCAACGCCCCGTGCGCACGTCCTGCAGCGCGCTGCGCAGTCCGCTGTCGTAGCCCGCCGGGTGGTAGACGGGGCGGAACACTTCCTCGGGCATCGGATGACTTTCGGACGGAGCGTGATGGACCGGGCGCGGCAAATTCCAGGGCCTGACGAGTGGATGCCCGGGATCCTATAGCCATCCCGCCATGACTCAAGGGGGCCTGGGCCCGCATCCGGGGCGCGGCCGTGGGCCGGATGCGGCAAGCGGGCGCCGGACGTGCGGTCTTGACGCCGCCTCGTCGCTGCACCACGCTTTCAGCCAAGATCTACGCCGCCACCGCACAAGCCCCACCCAAGAAGCCACTACCGAAGAAGCCCCCCCACCGCAGACCCTCCACCGAAGAACCGGACATGCTGCCTGTCCCAGAGCGTCCCCACCGCGCACCCACGGGCCCCGCGACCGGAGCGGTGCTCGCCGTCGACCAAGGCACCTCGGGCACCAAGGCGCTGGTCCTCTGCCCGGAGCGCGGTGTGCTCGGCTCCGCCGAGGTGGCCGTGCACCCGCGCCACCTCCCTGGAGGGCTGGTCGAGGTCGACCCCGCCGACCTGCTCGCGTCGGTCGTCGACGCCGGACGCCAGGCCCTCGCGCGGGCCGGTGAGCCGGTGGTGGCGGTCGGCCTCGCCAACCAGGGCGAGACGGTGCTGGTGTGGGACCCCGCGACCGGCGCCCCGCTGACCGACGCCCTGGTGTGGCAGGACCGGCGGGCGGAGACGGTGTGCGCGGACCTCGCGGAACACGCCGACACCCTGCGCCACCTCACCGGGCTGCCCCTCGACCCGTACTTCGCCGCGCCCAAGATGGCCTGGCTGCGCCGCCACCGCACCCGCGAGGGCGTCGTCACCACCAGCGACGTCTGGCTGATCCACCAGCTCACCGGCGCGTTCGTCACCGACGCGGCCACCGCCGGGCGCACCGGGCTGCTCGACCTCGACCGCGTCGTATGGTCCCCGGAGGCGCTGGACCTCTACGGCCTGACGGCAGAACAGCTGCCCCGGGTCGTCGACGCGGACACCATGGCCGGGACCACCACCGCCTTCGGCGGCGAGATCCCGCTCACCGGACTCCTCGTCGACCAGCAGGCCGCCCTGCTGGCCCAGAGCGTCACCGAGCCCGGCGCCGCCAAATGCACGTACGGCACCGGCGCGTTCCTGCTCGCCCAGACCGGGCCCCGGCCCCGACGTGGCACCAGTGGCCTGGTGAGCTGCGTGGCCTGGCGGCTCGGCGGGAACACCAGCTACTGCCTCGACGGACAGGTGTACACCGCCGCCTCTGCCGTGCACTGGCTCACCGGTCTGGGCGTGATCGGCGGGCCCAGGGACCTCGACCCGGTGGGCGGCTCCGTGCCGGACACCGGGGGAGTGACGTTCGTACCGTCGCTCGCCGGACTCGCCGCCCCCTGGTGGCGCGGCGACCTCCGGGGCTCGGTGACCGGCCTCGGCCTCGACACCACCGCCGGGCATCTGGTGCGCGCCCTGTGCGAGGGCATCGCCGCGCAGGTGGCCGAGATCGCCGACGCGGCCGCCGCCGACCTGGGCGCGCCGCTCACCACCCTCCGGGCCGACGGGGGCCTCACCCGCTCCGCGCTGCTCATGCAGGCCCAGGCCGACCTGCTGCAACTGCCCGTCGAAGTGTCCGCCCTGCCCGATGTGACCGCCCTCGGCGTGGGCGCCGTCGCCCGGCTGGGCCTGGACCCCGGGCTGCCACTCGCTAGGGCCGTCCCGGAGTGGAAACCGGCCGCCGTCTACACCCCACGGATCAGCGCGGACGAGGCCGCCGAGCGCCGGGCCGGTTTCCGGTCGGCCGTGGCCGCGCTGCTGACCGCCACTGAGCGGCTGACCCGTGACTGAGCAACCGCACCAGGAGCCAAGGAACCCAGCATGACCGTAACGACCACGGGTGACCTTCCCGGCGAGGTCTACGACGTGGCCATCATCGGCGCCGGGGTGGTCGGCACCGCCATCGCCCGCGAACTCGCCGCGCACCGGCTGCGCATCGCCCTCGTAGAGGCATCCGACGACGTCGGCGACGGCACCTCGAAGGCCAACACCGCGATCCTGCACACCGGTTTCGACGCCACTCCCGGCACCCTGGAAGCCCGGCTGGTGCGCGAGGGCTACCAACGGCTGAACACCTACGCCGCCGAGGCGGGCATCCCGGTGGAACCGCTCGGCGCCCTGCTCGTCGCCTGGGACGCCGAACAGCTCGCCGCGCTGCCCGCCCTCGCCCAGAAGGCCGGACGCAACGACTGCCACGACACCCGGATCCTCGCCGCCGACGAGGTGTACGCGCGCGAACCGCATCTGGGCCCCGGCGCCCTCGGCGCCCTCGAAGTCCCCGGCGAGAGCATCATCTGCCCCTGGACGACCACCCTCGCCTACGCCACCCAGGCGGTGCGCGGTGGCGTCGACCTGCACCTCAACTGCGCCGCGGAAACCATCACCACAGACGGCCACCACGAAATCGCCACCACCCGTGGCCCGTTGCGCACCCGCTACCTGGTCAACGCCGCCGGACTGTACGCGGACGAGATCGACCGGCGGCTCGGCCACACCGAGTTCAGCGTCACCCCCAGGCGTGGCCAGCTCATCGTCTTCGACAAGTTCGCCCGAGGCCTGGTCGGCCACATCCTGCTGCCGGTGCCCACGGCCCTCGGCAAGGGCGTACTGGTGGCGCCCACCGTCTACGGCAACGTCATGCTCGGCCCCACCGCCGAGGACCTCGACGACAAGCACGCCACCGGCTCCACGGCCACCGGACTCTCCCTGCTCCGCGACAAGGGCGCCCGCATCATGCCCGAGCTGCTGGACGAGGAGGTCACCGCGGTCTACGCGGGGCTGCGCGCCGCCACCGAACACGCCGACTTCCAGATCCGGGCCCACCCCGAACAGGGCTACGTGGCCGTCGGCGGCATCCGCTCCACCGGGCTGACCGCCTCGATGGCCATCGCCGCCCATGTACGGGACCTCCTCACCGACTGCGGCCTCGACCCGGGCCCCGCGCGGGACCTCGCACCACCCCGCATGCCGAACATCGGCGAGGCGTTCGCCCGCCCCTACCAGCGCGCCGACCTCATCGCCGCCGACCCCGAGTACGGCACCGTCGTCTGCCACTGCGAGCGCGTCACCCGCGGCGAGATCCGCGACGCGCTGCGCGCCACCGTGCCCCCGGGGTCGCTCGACGGGCTGCGGCGCCGGACCCGTGCGCTGGGCGGCCGCTGCCAGGGCTTCTACTGCGGCGCCGCCGTACGCGCCCAGTTCGAGGAGGCACGCCGATGACCACCGACGAAACACCGGACCGCACCCACCGCACCGTGGACGTCCTGGTCATCGGCGCCGGACCCGCCGGACTCGCCACCGCCACCCGGCTGGCCGAAGCCGGAGTGGACACTGTCCAGGTCATCGACCGCGAGCAGCACGCCGGGGGCATCCCCCGCCACTGCCACCACACCGGATTCGGATCGCGCGATCTGCACCGGCTGCTCAGCGGCCCCGACTACGCCCGCCGCCACATCGCCGCCGCGCTGCGCGCCGGGGTCAGCCTGCGCACCGGCGTCACCGCCACCGGATGGGCCGGACCGCGCACCGTGGACCTCACCGCGGCGACCGGGCTTGAGCGCGTCACCGCCCGGGCCGTGGTCCTCGCCACCGGTGCCCGCGAACGCCCCCGCAGCGCCCGCCTCGTACCCGGCACCCGGCCCGCGGGCGTCTACACCACCGGGCAGCTGCAGCAAGCCGTCCATGTGCACCACCAGAGCATCGGCCGCCGCGCCGTCGTCGTAGGGGCCGAACGCGTCGGCTACTCCGCGGTCGACACCCTCCACACCGCCGGTGTCGAGGTCGCCGCCCTGGTCACCGGCCTGCCCCGGCACCAGGCCCATCCGGCGCGCCACCTCGCCGCCCGGCTGCGCCACGGCGTCCCGCTGCTCACCGACACCACCGTGACCGGGCTGACCGGCCGGGACCGGCTGACGGGCGTCCGCGTGGCGCACCGGGACGGCCGGACCGCGACCATCGGCTGCGACACCGTGGTGTTCACCGGCGACTGGATCCCCGACCACGAACTGGCCCGCGGCGCCGGAATCCCCCTCGACCCCGGCACCCGGGGGCCGGAGACCGACACGGAGTTCCGTACCAGCGTCCCCGGAGTCTTCGCGGTGGGCAATCTGCTGCACCCCGTCGAGACGGCCGCCACCGCCGCGCTGGACGGCCGGTTCGCCGCCGGACCGGTGCTGCGCCACCTGGCCGGTGAGCCGTGGCCGGAGGCCCCGCTGCCGGTCCGGACCGACGCGCCGCTGCGCTGGGTGGCGCCGGGCCGGATCGCCCCGGACGGCCCGCCCCCGCCGTATCGCCGCTTCACGCTGCGCACCGCCGCGTTCCTCACCCGGCCGGTGCTCACGGTCCGGCAGGACGGCCGCACCCTGCACCGGCAGCGCGTCCCGCGCACCGTGGCCCCCGGCCGCCCGCTCCATCTGTCCGCCGACTGGATCACCCGGGCCGACGCGCACGGCGGCCCGGTACGGATCGGCGTCGAGTGACCGAAGCGGCCCGCGCCCCGGGGGTCACACCCCCCGCAGCCGCTCCATCTCCCGCCGGTCCCGCTTGGTCGGGCGGCCCGCGCCACGGTCGCGCAGCGCGACGGGCACGGCCTGCTCCTTCGGCGGCGGGGGCGGGCTGTTGTCCACGTAGCACTCGACCGCCACGGCCGCCCCGACCCGCTTGCGCACGATCCGCGACACCACCACGACCCGGTCCCGCCCCGCGTGGCGCAGCCGCACCTCGTCACCCTGCCGCACCGCCTGGGCGGGCTTGACGCGCTCGCCGTTGACGCGGACGTGCCCGGCCCGGGCGGCCGACGCGGCGAGCGACCGCGTCTTGGTGAGCCGCACCGACCAGATCCAGCTGTCGACCCGAACGGACCCCTCGTCTGAAGCCATACCCCGACTCTAATGTCTAAGGTGCGACGCATGAGCGCACATTTTGACGTCGTGGTCCTGGGGGCGGGGTCGGGCGGCTATGTGGCGGCGATCCGCGCCGCGCAGCTGGGCCTGCGCACGGCCGTCGTCGAGGAGCGGTTCTGGGGTGGCGTCTGCCTGAACGTCGGATGCATCCCGTCCAAGGCCCTGCTGCGCAACGCCGAGCTGGCCCATCTGCTCACCCACGAGGCCAGCACCTTCGGCATTCAGGTGAACGGCGAGCTGAGCCTCGACTATCAGGCCGCGTACGACCGCAGCCGCAAGGTGGCGGACGGCCGGGTCAAAGGCATCCACTACCTGATGAAGAAGAACAAGATCACGCAGTACGACGGGCGGGGCACCTTCACCGACCCCCACACACTGCGGGTCGCGCTCGCCGACGGCCGGGTGGAGGCCGTCTCGTTCGACCACTGCGTCATCGCGGCCGGAGCCACCGCCAATCTGCTGCCCGGCACCTCGCTCAGCGAGCGGGTGGTCACCTACGAGGAGCAGATCCTCGCCCCGGACCTGCCCGGCAGCGTCCTGATCGCGGGCGCGGGCGCCATCGGCGTCGAGTTCGCGTACATCATGCACAGCTACGGGGTGCAGGTGACGCTCGTGGAGTTCCTGGACCGGATCGTGCCCCTGGAGGACGAGGACGTCTCCGTCGAGCTGACCCGCCGCTACCGCAGGCTCGGCATCAACATCCTCACCTCCACCCGCGTCGAGGCGATCAACGACTCGGGCGCCGCAGTCAAGGTCATGGTCACCACGGGCGGCCAGCGCCAGACCCTCCAGGCCGGGAAGGTGCTGCAGGCGATCGGCTTCCGGCCACGGGTGGAGAGCTACGGGCTGGAGCGCGCCGGGGTCCGGCTGACCGACCGGGGCGCCATCGACGTCGACGGCCGGTGCCGCACGAGCGTGCCGCACATCTTCGCGGTCGGCGACGTGACCGCCAAGCTGATGCTCGCCCACGCCGCCGAGGCGATGGGCATCGTCGCGGCGGAGACCATCGGCGGCGCGGAGACCATGGAACTCGACTACGTGATGATTCCGCGCGCCACCTTCTGCCAGCCCCAGATCGCCAGCTTCGGCTGGACCGAGGCCCAGGCCCGCGAACGCGGCTTCGACGTCAAGGTGGCCACCTTCCCGTTCACCGCCAACGGCAAGGCCCACGGCCTGGGCGACCCCGGCGGCTTCGTGAAGCTCATCAGCGACGACCGCCACGGTGAACTCCTCGGCGGCCACCTCATCGGCCCCGAGGTCACCGAACTGCTGCCGGAACTCACCCTCGCACAGCAATGGGACCTGACGGTCCACGAACTGGCCCGCAACATCCACGCCCACCCCACCCTCGGCGAAGCGGTAAAGGAGGCCGTACACGGCCTCGCGGGCCACATGGTCAACCTGTGACCGTCGCTCAAAGGCCCTTTCGCATAAGAACGCACATCGTCTCGTGGCGGCGGATCGCCCCGTCAGGCCCTTCCTCGTCCCAGGCATCGGGCTTGCGGGCGTAGGCGGCGTAGCCCAGACGTTCGTACAGGGCGCGTGCCCGAGGGTTGTTCTCCTCGACGGCGAGTTCGGCCCTGCGCCTGCCGCGGTTCCTCATCCTTTGCTCGGCGGTTTGGATCAGCAGCGTTCCCAGGCCGCGGGACTGGAGTGCCGGGAGGACGGCGAGCTGCCACAAGGTTCCGGCTTCCTCGGAAGCCTGGTAGTCGATGCCGCCGATCGCCACCGGCAGATCCACAGGGGTGTATACAGCCAGGTATTCCACCTCCCCGGCCGCGGCGCGCTCCAACGCGCGCTCCACTTGGCGCAGGTGGGTGGCTGAGCCCGACCAGGTGCATGCTGGCAGGTCGCGAGGCAGTAGGTCGCGGACACTGACGGCTATGACGATGGTGGCATCGGTGGATTCGTGTGCCGTGGTCACGGCCGCGAGCATGCCAACTGGTGCAACGGTGCGGCAACGCATTATACGGCGCCCGCCCAGCGAAGCTCGCTGGGCGGGCGCCGTATAGTGCAGGGTCAGGCCGGGGTGATGTTCTCGGCCTGGGGGCCCTTCTGGCCCTGGGTGACGTCGAAGTTCACCTTCTGGCCTTCCTGGAGCTCACGGAAGCCGGAGCTGGCGATGTTCGAGTAGTGAGCGAAGACGTCGGGGCCGCCGCCGTCCTGCTCGATGAAGCCGAAGCCCTTTTCCGAGTTGAACCACTTGACGGTTCCGCTGGCCATTTTGCCCTCCAAGGGGACTGGAAGTCGGTTCCCGCACCGTGCGGGAGCCGGAGGTGATCGCCCTGGTCCTCAGAGACTCTGAACAGAAAGGTCGCCCGTGAGCACGCTCACGGGCGACCAGTACTTCGGAACCATGACAGCTGGTGCTGAGGCTACACCGGCAGTTGCCCCTTTCTCACCAAGGCGACGACCCCGGACGGAGTGTGGGGGCCGGAGTTGTGTGATCTGGCCGCATGGAGCGGGGCCGATCGGCCTCGGTGACGGCGGCCGCAGGAGTCCCGGCTTGCCGATTTACCCCTCACGTTGACGTCAGGTTCTAGAGTAACGGGCATCGAATGAACGTCATTTCGGCCAAAAAGGTGAGGTAGGACATTATGCGCGCAGCCCGCTTCCACGCATACGGCGGAGCGGAGAGCCTGGTGATCGAGCAGGCCCCCGACCCCCACCCCGGAGCTGGTGAGATCCGTGTCCGCACCGCGGCGGCCAGCGTCAATCCCATCGACTGGAAGCTGCGCACCGGCGCCCTGCACCAGCTGCTTCCCCTGGAGCTGCCCGCCATCCCCGGGCGCGACGCCGCCGGCGTGGTCGACGAAATCGGTGACGGAGTGCAGGGGGTGAGCGTCGGCGACCGCGTCTTCGGGCTGGGCGGCGTCACGGGCGCGACGGCAGAGCTGGTCATCCTCTCGGCCTGGGCCCACACCCCCGCCACGTGGAACGATGAGCAGGCTGCGGGCGCCGGTCTCGCGTCCGTGACCGCGATGCGTGGACTGAACGCGCTCGGCTCCCTCGAGGGGCGCACCCTTCTCGTCGAGGGCGCCGCCGGAGGCGTGGGCAGTGCGGCGGTCGAGATCGCTGTGGCACAAGGTGCCACCGTTATCGGGACAGCCAGCGAACGCAACCATGAGTTTCTCACCTCTCTCGGCGCCGTACCCACCACCTACGGCCCTGGCCTCGCACAGCGCCTCACCGCTCTCGCTCCGCACGGCGTCGACATCGCGCTCGACACCGCGGCCTCCGGCTCGCTGGACGACCTCGTCGCGATCACGGGCGACCCGACGCGCGTCGCGACGGTCGCCGACCACGCGGGCGGGCAGCGCCTGGGCACGCATGTGGTCAACGCGGAGAACGACTCCACCCTCCTGTCCGCGGCCGCGGAGCTGGGGCGGCAAGGCCGCTACACACCCCGTATCGAACAGACCTACCCCCTGGAGGGAATCGCCGACGCCCACGCGCAGGCCGAGCGCGGACGCACGCGCGGAAAGATCGTCATCCGCGTCTGAAGTGGGGCATGGCCCAGGTGCGAGGTCAGCTGCCTGGGCTGCCGTGCGGGTCAGTTGTGGGTGTGCAGGGCGGGGTAGTCGGTGTAGCCGGTGGGTCCGCCGGTGTACATCGCGTACTTGGCGCGTACGGCGTTGATCGGGGCGCCGGTGCGGATCCGCTGGACAAGGTCGGGGTTGGCGAGGAACGGACGGCCCAGCGCGATGAGGTCGGCTCCCGCGTCCAGGAGGCGTTCGGCGGCTGCGCGTCCGCCGTCGGCGGGGATCTGGTCGGCGGGCAGGAGCGGGTTTGCGATCAGCGTGCCGGTCCAGATCTCCCGCAGGCGGGCGAAGAGCGGCTGCGCGGGGTCGGTGAAGGCGAGGTGCAGGTAGGCCAGCCCCTTGTCCGCGTTGGCCTCGACGAGTGCGGGGTAGAGGTCGTCGGCGTCGGTGTCCGTGATGCCGTTGACGGTGGTGCCGGGCGAGATCCGCAGGCCGGTGCGCTCCGCGCCGATCGCGTCGATGACGGCGTCGACGACCTCCGTGGTGAAGCGGATGCGGTTCTCGATGGTGCCGCCGTACGCGTCGGTGCGCTGGTTGGTGTTGGGCGCGAGGAACTGGTGGAGCAGGTAGCCGTTGGCGCTGTGGACCTCGACGCCGGTGAAGCCCGCGTCGACGGCGCGGCGGGCGGTGGCCGCGAAGTCGGCGATGGTCTGCCGGATATCGTCGGACGTCATCTCGCGCGGGGTGCCTGCTTCTTGGAAGCCGGTCGGGGTGTAGATGGGGTCGGGCAGCCGGATCGGCGAGGGAGCGAGGGGAGTCAGGCCGCTGTTGTCGGGGTGGCCGACCCGTCCGCCGTGCTGGATCTGCAGGAACATCGGGCCGCCGCCCGCGGCCTGGACGGCCTTGGTGACCTGGCGCCATCCGGCGGTGTGAGCGTCGGTGTGCAGGGCAGTGATGTTCGGGTAGGTCTGACCGACCGCGTTGGGGGTGGAGGCTTCAGCGATGATCGCTCCGGCGGTGGCGCGCTGGGCGTAGTACTCGGCCATCAGCGGGGTGGGAGTGCCGTCGCTCTCGGCGCGGTTGCGGGTCATGGGGGCGATGACCAGGCGGTTCGCCAGCTCATGGGAGCCGAGGAGGGCGGGGGCCAGGAGGGGGGAGGTCGTCGTTGCGTCCGTCATGTGGCTACCGTAGAAGTTGACACTGATGTAAGAATCAAGCGGAAATGATGTGAGCTGCGTCATGCGAATCGGTGAGCTGGCCCGGCGTACGGGTGTGAGCGAGCGCTCGCTGCGCTACTACGAGCAGGAGGGCCTGCTGTCCGCCGAACGGACGCCCGGCGGGCATCGGGAGTATGCCGAGCTGGCAGTGGCCCGGGTGCGGCGGATCCAGGAACTCTACGCGGCCGGTCTGTGCAGCTCGAAGATCGCCAAGCTGCTGCCCTGTATGCGCGACAGCGACGGTGGCCCGGCCGAGACGGCCGACGAGTTCCTGGTGAGCGAGCTGCTGGTAGAGCGGGCCCGCATCGACCGCATGATCGAGGACCTTCAGCGCTCCCGCTCCCTGCTGGACAGCGTCATCGACACCGCCGTCACCGGGAATCCCGCGCCGAGGTGAGGCGCTCGCTCAGCGTGGCAGCGAATTCCTCCGCCCGCGCCAGCTGGGTCCGCAGGTCCGCCACCCGCTGCTGCGCGGCCTCGTGGAAACCGTTCACCCGCTCCAGCAGACCCTCCCGCTCGCCGGGCGGCAACTGCGCACCGGAGTCGAGGCGGTCGGTGGCCTCCAGCAGGTCGCGCATCTGGTCCAGGGTGAAGCCGAGTGGCTTCATGCGGCGGATGACCATGAGGCGGGCGACGTCGGCCTCGGTGTAGAGGCGGAAGCCGCCCTGGGAGCGGGCGGAGGGGACGACGAGGCCGGTCTCCTCGTAGTGCCGGATGGTGCGCAGGGACAACTCGGTCCGCGCGGCGACTTCACCGATCTGCATGTGCTTGCCGTCCACGCCCGTGATCCTCTGGCCCTTCGCTCTCCGGTAGGCCGCATCCGGTCGCGACCCCCTCCCGATCTCTACTCTAACGTTAGGGTAGAGTTTGCCGTGTCGGGGCCGATGGCGCCCCCGGCGAAGATCCGATTCTTGCAGGAGAACCGCGTGCGCGAGCCCATGACGCCCGCCGCCGCGGCCTGCTCGCCGTGACGTCTCGTACCCGGATGTGAGCCCGCCGGACCATCGCGCCACGTTTCCCCCGCACTGTGTCCGCACGCCCCGGCCTTGCTGAAGGCGCGCGCCCGAGCTTGAGGTTCCTACTCCCTTTGTCTGGTTCCGCTATGTCCCCGGCCGCCCGCCTGCGCGGCCTGAAGCCCGATTGGCTGACCGATCCGAAGGTCTGGCGTACCGAGGTCCTGGCGGGTCTGGTGGTCGGGCTCGCGCTGATCCCCGAGGCGATCTCGTTCTCGATCATCGCCGGGGTCGACCCGGCCATCGGCCTGTTCGCCGCCTTCACCATGGCCGTCACCATCTCGCTCGTCGGCGGGCGCCGGGCGATGATCTCCGCCGCGACCGGTGCCGTGGCACTGGTGATCGCGCCGATGAACCGTGAGCACGGCCTGGGCTATCTGATCGCCACGGTGATCCTCGCCGGTGTCGTCCAGATCGCGCTCGGCGCGCTGGGCGTGGCGAAGCTGATGCGGTTCATCCCCCGCTCGGTCATGGTCGGCTTCGTCAACGCCCTCGCCATCCTGGTCTTCATGGCCCAGGTCCCCGAGATGACGGACGTGCCCTGGGCCGTCTACCCGCTGCTCATCGGTGGCCTGGTGCTCATGGTGTTCTTCCCGAAGGTCACCACCGTGATCCCGGCCCCGCTGGTGTCGATCGTGATCCTCACCGCCATCACGGTCGCGGCCGGGATCGCGGTGCCCACCGTCGGCGACAAGGGCGACCTGCCGTCCTCCCTGCCGGTCCCCGGACTGCCCGACGTGCCCTTCACCCTGGACACCCTGACCACCATCGCGCCCTACGCCATGGCCATGGCCCTGGTCGGTCTGATGGAGTCGCTGATGACGGCCAAGCTGGTCGACGACATCACCGACACCCACTCCGACAAGACCCGCGAATCCATCGGCCAGGGCATCGCCAACATCGTCACCGGCTTCTTCGGCGGTATGGGCGGCTGCGCCATGATCGGCCAGACGATGATCAACGTAAAGGTCTCCGGGGCCCGCACCCGCTTGTCGACGTTCCTGGCGGGCGCGTTCCTGATGGTGCTGTGCATCGTCTTCGGGCCGGTCGTCTCCGACATCCCCATGGCCGCCCTGGTCGCTGTCATGGTCATGGTGTCGTTCACGACCTTCGACTGGCACTCCATCGCCCCCAAGACCCTGGGGCGGATGCCCGCCGGGGAGATCGCCGTCATGGTGATCACCGTCGCGGTCATCGTGGCCACCCACAACCTGGCCATCGGTGTCGTCGTCGGCTCGATCACCGCCATGGTCGTCTTCGCCAAGCGCGTCGCCCACCTCGCCGAGGTCACCGCCGTCACCGACCCCGACCACACGACCGTCGTCTACCGGGTCACCGGCGAGCTGTTCTTCGCCTCCTCCAACGACCTCGTCGGCCAGTTCGACTACGCCACCGACCCGAAGAAGGTCGTCATCGACCTGTCCGCCGCCCACGTCTGGGACGCCTCCTCCGTCGCCGCCCTCGACGCGATCGAGGCCAAGTACGCCCAGCGCGGCAAGACCGTCGAGATCACCGGCCTGAACGACCCCAGCGCCCACCTCCACGGCAAACTCAGCGGCGAACTCACAGCCGACCACTGACCTGCGAAGCCTTCCAGGATCCAGCCGGGTCACGTACCCGCGCTCTGGCACACGACGTCATCGCGTCAGTAGGGTCACCTGGCGGATTCCGAATCGGCGCATCGGAAGGCGGACGCTCAGGTGAAGTACCGACAGTTAGGACGCTCCGGCGTTCAGGTGGGGCAACTCGCCCTGGGTACCATGAACTTCGGCCAGCACACCTCCGACCAGGAGGCCCACGCCATCATGGACAAGGCCCTCGACCGGGGGGTCAATCTGTTCGACACGGCCGATATCTATGGCGGGCGGCTGGGGGAGGGGGTCACCGAGCGGATCATCGGTGAGTGGCTCGCCCAGGACTCCTCGCGGCGGGACCGGATCGTTCTGGCGACCAAGGCCTTCGGTCCCATGGGCCGGGACCGCAACTCCGCGCGCCTGACGGCGCTGCACATACGCAGAGCCTGCGAGGACTCGCTGCGCCGCCTGCGAACCGACCGCATCGACCTGCTCCAGATGCATCACATCGACCGCGTCACCCCCTGGGAGGAGACGTGGCAGGCCCTGGAACTGCTCGTGACCCAGGGGAAGGTGCTGTACGTCGGCTCCTCCAACTTCGCCGGATGGCATCTGGCGCGCACCCAGGAACGTGCCGAGCGGCGGGGCCTGCTGAGGCTGGTCACCGAACAGTCGGTGTACAACCTGATGCAGCGTACGGTCGAGCTCGAGGTGCTGCCGGCCTGCCGTGACTATGGCATGGGGCTGCTGCCGTACAGCCCGTTGAACGGCGGGCTCCTCGCCGGAGCGGCGGCCCGCGCGGACGGCGGCAAGAGGACGGCCGTGCCGAAGGCCAGGCGGCTGCTGGAGGCAGAGGGTGAGCGGCTGGCCGCGTACGAGCAGTGGTGCGGGAAGATCGGCGCGGCCCCCGCCGCCGTGGCCCTGGCGTGGCTGCTGCACCAGCCGGGTGTCACCGCTCCCGTGGTCGGGCCGCGCACCCTGGAACAGTTCGACGGGGCGCTCGCGGCGCTGAAGCTGAGCTTCGACAGCGCTCAACTCGCCGACTTGGACGAGATGTTCCCCGGCCCCGGAGGTGCGGCTCCCGAGGCGTACGCCTGGTGACGCCGCGGCGGGCGCCGCTCCGCCCCGGTCTCGTCGTCGGCGTCAGCCGTGGCGAACAGCCCCAGGTGTTCCTCCCGCACCAGCCGGAACCTCAGGGCGGTGGAGACCACGGCGGCGCGCTGCCAGTTGATCCTGGCCCCGGCATCCCGCGCTGACCTGGTGTCGCCGCGCACGCGGAGCTTGCGCCGGGCGAGGTAGCTGATGTGGTAGTTGACGGCGGCCTCGGTGATGCCCGCGCACAGGCCGTGGTGCTGGAGGCGTCTGACGATCTCGGGCGTGCTCGGGATGGCGGGGCTCGATGAGTCGCGCAACCGCGGCTCGCACAGCGCCACCAGCACCATGAAGTACTTCGCGTGCTCATCGAGGCCGAAGGCAGACGTCGGCTCGTCCGGGCGGTGTGCCGGGCGGGCCGACGGTTCCGGCGAGGCGAGGTAGGCGGGGTCGGGTGCGGTGACGGACAGGTACACCAGCCCGGTCGGTGAGGGCAGGGTGATCCGGGAGCGGGTGAAGGGGACTGGCATGTCCGCCCGCCCGGGCGGCACGCAGACGTATTCCCCGCTGCCTTCCTCATTCTCCACCACATAGGTGCGGCTCCGGCTCAGGTTGGTGATCAGCCAGAAGCGGTCCACACGACGGATGCGACCCGCCACCGGCTCGCCGCTCTCGTCGTCGAGCGGGATGTCCACCGGGGTGTTCGCGAGGCCGGCGCCGAACGTCATCTCCTCCTCGCACACCACCTCCACGGCGGGGGCGGAGCCCCCCGGCGTCCCGGCCACCACGACGCGGAGCGCGAGTGCGGACCATCCCATGTGTGCTTCCCCTCTTCCGTGCTCCCCGTCATCGGTGTCCGCGTGCGCCGGGCCACTGCCGCCGGGCCGGACGCGGTCAGTGCGGTTTCATGACCACCTCGAGCCGGTCGAAGCCCTGGAGGAAGTTCGAGGCACGCCGGACGGGCTCCCCGGCGAGTTCCACCGTGGCGACCCGTTCGGCCATCACCTCCAGCAGGCAGCGCAGTTCGAGCCTGGCCAGCGCCGCCCCGACGCAGTAGTGCGCCCCGACCCCGAAGGCGATGTGCGGGTTGGGCCGCCGGTCCGGCAGGAAGGTGTCCGGGTCGGGGAACACCCGCTCGTCGAGGTTGGCCGACGGATACCACAGCACCACCCGGTCCCCGGACCGGACCGTGACGTCGCCGATGGAGGCCTCCCGGACCGCGGTGCGCATGGCGTGCAGGGCGGGCGACGTCCAGCGCACGATCTCCTCGACGGTGGTTCCGATGAGCCGCGGCTCGCTCCTCAGCCTCTCCCACAGCCCGGGCTGCCGGGCGAAGAGCAGCAGAGCACCGGCCAGGGCGTGCGGAACGGTTTCGAGTCCGCCGTTCATCAGGCCGTCGCAGTTGAGCAGGATTTCCTCGTCCGTCAGTGGCGTGCCGCCCGGGTTCGCATGGGCCAGGGCCGAGACGATGTCGTCGCCGGGCTGCTCGCGGCGCATGTCGAGCAGTTCGTCGAAGTAGGCGAAGACCCGGGCGTGGGCCGCCGTCCTGGCAGCTTCGGCCTCCGGGCCCGGATCGGTGTGGTCGAACGCCTCGGCCATCGTGACGGTCAGGGAGTCCCAGTCCTGCCGCGGCACGCCGAGCATGTCCAGGAGCACCCACTGCGGCACCCGCGCGGTGAGTTCCCCCACGGCGTCGAACGCGGCGCCGCGTTCCAGGAGTTCGTCCAGGCGTGCGGCGACGCGCTCCCTGAGGACTACGCCCTGCGACATGACCGACCGGCTGCCCAGCCAGACCTGGTGCGCCGCCCGCAACCGCGCCTGCGCCGCCCCGTCCGAGACCACCAGCATGCGGCCCGCGGCCGCCCGCACCCCCGCCGGGTTGCTGCCCAGCCGCATCCCCTGCTCGGAGATGAACGTGTCCGGACGGCCCAGCACCTCCTCGCACTCCCGATGCGTGGTCACCGACCAGAAGCCGCCCGCCAGCGGGGACTCCGTCCAGGCGACGGGGTGCCGGGCGCGGGCTTCGCGCCACATCTCCAGATGCGCGGTCCCGGTGTACAGCCCCGGGTCGGCCAGGTCGATGCCGGGCGGGCCGGCAGCCCATACGGGAAAACGCCCCTCCATTGCTTCCCTCCAAATCAACTCGACGTATTGTGCGGTCGATCGGTCTCCGCAGGTTCCGGGCCGTACCTCTATTTCTAGAGGATGACACGTGCCGACCGGATGGTTACGATTTCCCGAGTTACGGACATGCCCTGCAGGCTGCGTTTCGGCGCCCCAGGCATATGGCCGCCGTACGCGGCGAAGGAGTGGCTGATGTTCAAGGAAGCGACCGTGTATGCCCCGGTGGTCACCAATGATCAGGGACGGGTCTCCGTCATTTTCTCCGCGGACCATCCCGGGTACCGCGACGAGGAATACCAGAAGCATCGCGCCCGGATCGCCGACGCGGCGCTGGGGTACCGGCTCGGCGAGCCGGTACCCGAAATATCGTACACACCGGCCGATGACGAGACCTGGCGGGTGGTCAGCGCGGAGCTGCAGAGGAAACACCGGCAGCACGCCTGTCGGCAGTTCCTCATCGGGCGCAATCTGCTGCCGTTTCCGAGTGACCGGTTGCCGCAGCTCGGCGAGGTGTCCGCCGCCGTGCGGCGGCTGACCGGCTTCACCTTCAGCCCGGCAGCGGGGCTGGTCGAACAGGAGGACTTCTACGGTTCGCTGGCGGACCGCAGGTTCCAGGCAACCCAGTACATACGCCACTCGTCCTTTCCCCGTTTCTCTCCCGAACCCGACATGATCCATGAAGTCGTCGGTCATGGAACCCATCTGGCGAACCAGCGGCTGGCGGATCTCTACCAGCTCTTCGGTGAAACCGTGCGCCGCCTGGAAACCCGCGAGGCGATCAGTCTTATATCGCGCGTGTTCTGGTTCACCTTCGAATACGGGCTGGTGCTGGAGGATGGTGTTACCAAGGTCTGCGGCGCCAGTCTTCTGTCCTCCTGCGGGGAACTGGAGAAGTATCACCAGGCCGACATCCGGCCGCTAGACGTTGTGGCCATGGCCAGTCAGAAATACCTGATCCAGCAGTTCCAGCCGGTGCTTTTCCGCGCCGATTCCTTCAGCCACTTCGAGGATTTCCTCTGCGGATTTCTCACCACCTTGCAGGACGACAGCCCGCTGGTCGCGGCCTGAGGCCGGTCAGGGGCGGCTGTGCGGCGGGAGAACCCGTAGCAGGTTCTCGTGGAGCAGCATCGCCGCCTCGCGCCGCCCCACGCCGGCCAGCACGACCGGCCCGTCGACCACCTCCCGGACGAGCCGCTTCAGCCCGCCCGCCCGGCGGCCCAGCGGCCAGTCCGTACCGAACACGATCTTGTGGTTGACGCCGAGCCGGAACAGCCGGTTCAGGTGCGTCTTCCAGTCGGGCAGCGTCGGGGTGCTCCCGAACCCGCCGATGTCCAGGTAGACGTTGAACCGGGCCGCGGCGAGTTCGGCCGCCGAGCCGACGTGTGTCAGCCCGGCGTGCCCGAGGATGAACGGCACCGTGGGGAAGTCCCGGGCCGCGCAGTCCACCAGGACCGGGCGGGCCGACCGGTTGTCCAGCCGCCGGGCGCTGGGACCGGTGTGCACGAACACCGGCATCCGGCGGGCAGCGCAGATCTCGTAGTAGGGGTAGAGCCGCCGGTCGGACGGCGAGTAGCCGCAGGGCGGATAGAGCTTGATGCCGTCGATCCCCCCGGCGTCCAGCGCCTGGGAGAACTCCGCCACCCCGTCCTCTCCGCGCCGCGGGTCCACGCCCAGGAACCCCCAGAACCGTCCCGGGTGGCGCCTGATGATCTCGCGGTGGCGCGCGGCCATCTCGGGGGGCGCGGGAGCGCCGTCGATCGTCAGCCCGAAGTCCGGGTACAGCAGGACGGACCGGCCCACCCCGGCCGCGTCCATCTCCACGATCAGCCGGTCGGCGAGGTGGTCGCCCATTTCCTGTGCGTACCGCGCGGCGATGCGGTCGGTCTCCGCGGGCAGGCCCATCGCCGTCAGCCGGGCCGTCACGTTCCCGGCCACGTCGTGGGTGAATCCGTGGGGGATCAGCTCGGTGGACGCCACATGGCAGTGGCCGTCGTAGACGATCACGGCATGCAGTGGGTGACGAGGGTGCGGATGGTGACCCCGTGCTCCGGGTCGAAGCTGCCGAAGTCGAAAGCGCTGTCCGTGCGGTCCTCCAGATAGGACACGAGGCCCACCAGAGCCATCGAGTCCAGCAGGCCCGAGTGGCTCAGTTCCGTCTCCGCGGTGACGTCGACATCCGCCTCGTCCTCGTTCCACCGCGCCACCCAGGCGATCAGGTCCTGCTCCAGCGTCTGGACATCGGTGTCGGTCATCGGTCAGCGCCTCCTTGGGGCCGCCCGCGGTTCAGCAGGCGGAGACTGTTGCCGCTCATGATCAACCGCTGTTCCGACCGTTTGACGCCGTCGAAGACGCCCCCCTGCCGGTCGAACTCCTTCACCAGCGACGCCAGCGACCGGCTCTGCCGGTACGAGGGCCAGCAGGTGCCGAAGAGGATCTTGTGGGCGATGCCGCTCCGGAACAGTCGGTTGAGGTGGTTCTGCCAGCCGTCCGCGCTGAGCACCGAGTGGAACTGGCTGATGTCCAGGTACACGTTGGGACGGTGCGCGCACAGATAGGCCGCCTCGTCGACATGGGTGACCCCGCCGTGTCCCAGGATGAAGTCGACGCCGGGGAAGTCGCGCGCCGCCGTGTCCAGCAGCAGCGGCTCCGCCCAGGTGAAGTCCAGCGGGCCCCAGCCGGGCCCGGTGTGGCTCAGGACCGGCAGGCCGTGGTGTGCGCACACCTCGAAGTACGGGTAGAGCCGCCGGTCGCTCGGCGAGTACCCGCACGGCGGGTACAGCTTCATCCCGGCGAATCCGTACTCCGTCACACACCGCTCGAACAGGTCCAGGCCGTCCTGTCCGGCCCGCGGATCGACGCCCCAGAAGACCACGAACCGGCCCGGATGGCGGCGGACGATCCGGTGGTGCAGTTCGGCCAGCTCGGGCGGCGAGAGCGCGCACGTCGCGGCGTACGAGAAGTCCGGCGCGATCAGGAACGCCTGGTCCACCCCGGCGGTGTCCATCTCGGCCACCAGCTGGTCAGCCTCGTCGTCCTGGTACAGGGACGCCACCTGGTCGGTGATGCGGCCCAAGGTGACGGTGTGGCCGTAGGCGGACAGCCGGTGGTACGCGTTGGCGGCCTGGTACTCGATGAAGGCCCGCGGCACGGCCAGTTCACTGGCCAGATTCACCTGGGCGTCGATGATCCGCGGCGCCGCTGCTGAGCCCTGCGGTACCGTCGCCTCCGCCTCATCCACCGTGGCCGACCGCCTCCGCGAAGTACTCCGCCGCACGGATCCTGCTGAGCTTCAGGTTCGCCGTCAGGAAGCGCTGGTCGGAGCCGAGCGGGCTGGCGGAGAACACCAGGGACATCACGCGTTCACTCGCCTCCAGCCCCCGGTTGACCGCGTCCACCGCCTCGCGGATGCGCTTCGTCAGAGCGGCGTCGTCGGGCGCCGTCGGGGTCACGATCGCGCCCAGCCTGCCGGACTGCGGGGTGGGTACGACCACGAATTCGGCGACGCCCTCGATACCGGTGAAGGCACTCTCGATCCGCGCCGGGTGGACCTTGCGCCCGCTGCCCAGGGCGATGACGTCCTTCTTGCGCCCCGCCAGGGTGAGGAAGCCGTCCTCGTCGAGGTCTCCGTAGTCGCCCGTGGTGATGCCGCCGTCGGGGAGGAACACGTCGGCCGCCTGGTCGTCGTGGTCGAAGTAGCCGCTGCTGAGCGGGGCGGGCCGGTCGATGACCAGCTCCCCGTCGGGCCGGAAGATCACCGCCGAGGGATCGATGAGCCGGCCGACCGTGCCGTTCCGGTGCGCGTCGGGGGTGTTCCAGGCGACCATGCCGGTCTCGGTCAGACCGTACGCCTCGAGCAGTGACACCCCTTCGGCCCAGTACGCGTCCAGAGTCGCCCGGCGTATCGGGGCCATGCCCGTGATCAGGAACCGGACCGCACCGCCGAGGAAGTCCGGCAGCGAACCGCCGCCGGTCTTCCGGTACAGCTGGAGCAGCGTCTCGTAGAAGACCGGCGGCCCGATCAGGAAGGTGGGCCGGGTGTCACGTACCGCGTTGAAGACGCGCTGGTACGGCGCGAGGACCAGGTCCGCGCCGAGCCACAGGCAGCAGTACACCGACAGCCGCTGCTGGTAGTTGGAAAGCGGCAGGAAGATCAGGTGCCGGTCGGCGCTGGTCACCTTGAAGTGCTCGATGAAGAGGGCGATGACGTACTCGGTCCCCTTGGCGCTGATCTGGAGGCCCTTGAGCCGGCCGGTGGTGCCGGAGGAGTAGACGAGGCTGTGCAGGTCCTCGCCCACCACCCGGGTCGCCGAGTCCGGCACCACGGCGGGGCCCGGAGTGCCGTCCGGCGCGATGACCGCCGGCACGCCGGGCGGCGGGTCGTCGGTGATGAGCAGGGCCAGGCCGTGGTGGGCGAGGAACTCCCCGGCGTCCGGCAGTTCCTGGGCGTCCGGGAACGCCTTGATCACCGCCCCGACCATGAGTGCCGCCAGGTCCCAGGACACCCAGTCGATGCTGTTCCGCGCCCGCAGGCCGATGACGTGGCCCTCGCCCACACCGGCCGCGGCGAGCTGGTCGGCCCGGGCCCGGACCAGCTCGTGCAGCTGCCGGTGGGTCATCTCCTTCCGGCCGCCGGAGACATCGATCTCCACGACGCGTGCCGTGTCCTCGTCCGCATAGCGGTTGCCGAGTTCGGCCAGCTTGACGCTCACGCGGTCACCTCCTCCGTCTGTACTGCGTTGAGTAGTTGGGTCAGCCGCTGCGCGGCGAAGAAGCCGATCCGGCCACCGAGCATCTCCTCGTACGCGCCGCTTCCGGTGTCCCAGGAGATGGACACCCGCACCTCGCAGCCGTCCGGCTCTGCGGGCCTCACGTGGACGGCTCGCTCCAGCGATGTCCACAGCCAGCCCGGTTCGGCGCGCAGCACCATGCCGTCGCCGCGTTGTTCGCAGCGGTCCGGCCACACCACCAGGTCGTCGCCGAGCCGTCCGGCGAACTCCCCGGCCTGCGGGTGCGGGTCCGTGGCGTGCATGGCGAACGGGTCCAGCAGGTGAGGCGTGCGGTGGATGCGGGCCAGGAGGTCCGCGGCGCGGTGCGGCAGCCGCACGGTGCGGTCGATCCGGTTACCGGCGGACGGGGCGTCCGTGGGGCGGGACCCCGGGACCGCGGCCTGCTGATCGGCTTGCGCCAGGACGTCTTCCAGGATGTCCAGCCCGCGATCGAGGTCCGCCGGGGAAATGACCATGGGCGGCTGTACGCGCACCACCCGGGGGTTGTACAGGGAGTACGTGGACGTCACGCCCTCCTCCAGCAGTCGGCTGAGCACCAGCCCCGCCAGGGAATCGTCGCGGAACTCCAGGCCGTGCATCATGCCCACACCCCGGTGTGCCCCGATCAGCCGGTGGTGCCGGGACGCGGCGGCCGTGAGGCGCTCGGTCAGGGTCGCTCCCTTGACGGCCACGTCAGCCAGGAACCGCTCGTCCCCGGCGATCGCGATCGCCTCGGAACCCACCCGGCAGGACAGCGGGTTGCCGCCCAGACTCGAACCGAAGGTGGAAGGCAGGGTGCGCAGCACCTCCCACACCTCGGGCGTGCCGAGCACCGCGGAGATGGGCAGTACGCCACCGCCGAACGCCTTGCCGATGCAGAGCAGATCGGGGGTGACGCCGAACTGCTCGTGGGCGAAGAAGGTGCCGCACCGGCCGAAGGCCGTCTGCATCTCGTCCAGGATCAGCAGGGAGCCGTTGCGGTCGCACAGCGCGCGGACCTCGCGCAGATAGTCGGGCGGTGGCACGATCACTCCCGCCTCCGCCTGTACGGGCTCCAGCAGGACCGCGGCCACGGTGTCGTCCAGCGCCTCGGCGAGCGCCTCGGCGTCACCGAAGGGCACCTGCCGGAAGTGGTCGATGAACGGCCCCAGCGACTGGCGGTGTTCGGGGCGGCCGGCCGCGCTCAGGGTGGCGAACGTCTTGCCGTGGAAACAGCCCGTGGCGCTGAGGAAACCGGGCCGTCCGGTGGCGGCGCGGGCGAGCTTGAGCGCGTTGTCGATCGTCTCTCCGCCGCTGTTGGCCAGGTAGGAGTACGGCAGCCGTCGGTCGGTCAGTTCGGCCAGCTGCTGTGACAGCCGGATCTGGACCTCCTCGAACATGATCTTCGTGCTGTTGAGGATGCCGGAGTCGAGCTGTTCCCGTACGGCGGCGGTGATACGGGGGTGCGAGTAGCCGAAGGACTGGTTGCCATATTGGTCGAACAGGGCCAGGTAGGACCGCCCGTCCTCGTCCGATACGGCGCTTCCCGTGCCCCGGCCCTGGACCCCGCACCCCATGACGAACGCCATCCGGGCGTACGCCGGGTGGTTGTGTGCCGCCTTGGCTTCAGCGAGTCGCTGACGACGCGTTCGCAAGCGCGGTCTCCTTCGCAAAGGGGTAGTCGTGGAAGAAGAACCGCAGCAGCTGACCGGTCCGTCCTTCCTCGGTGGCCGACCGCCGCGCGGCCTCGGGCACGTCGAGCACGGCGACCATGCTGAGCGGGGCGTCCTGGAACCGGTCGTCCTGGTACGGGCCGTGGAGCGGCAGGAAGCCGATCCCGGTGTAGAAGTCGCGCAGACCGCCGCCGCCATCGTCGTCGACGAAGAAGTCCCCGAGGATGTGCGTCACGCGGAAGGTGCACACGCTGTGCACCAGCGCCTCGCGCATCAGCGCCATGCCGATGCCGGTGCTCCGGGCCTCCGGCAGAGTCATCAGGTGTCCGAACTCCACGAGCCGGTTGCCCGTTCGCAGGGTCGCGAGGTCGGTGACACCGTCGCAGGGCAGACCGGCCGGTGAGTCCGGCACCACCTTGATCGTTCCCACTGCGGCACCGTCCTGGTAACCGACGATGTAGCGGGACTGAGTGTCGAAGCGGTCGAAGGACGAGGCGGTGTCGCCGACGTCGGCCAACCGTTGTTGGTCCTGGACGTACACCGCGTCGCGCAGGCGGAGCACATCTGCCAGCTCCTGTCGTGTGCGTGCGATGCGGAACTCCGGACCTACCATGCTGCACCCCCAGGTTCTCGGGTCACTTGCTGCGGATGAGCTTGCTGAAGTAATCGCGGTAGCTCGGGTGGAAGTGGCGCAGCCGGTCCTGGACGACGGCATGCAGCTCGGGTAGTTGCCGGATCGGCAGGTTGGGCATCAGGTGGTGTTCGACGTGGTAGTTGTTGCCGTTGGTGAACCAGGTCATCAGCACGTTCGACCTGATGGTCCTCGTGTTGGCGAAGGGCGACCGGTTCAGCGTCTCGCACCGGTGGTGTTCGGGCAGTTCGACGAGGGCGTGGACCGGCGCCGCCACCAGGACCAGGGGAAGCAGCCATGCCCACACCACGACGCCCCGGCCCAACAGGACCGACACCGCGGTCAGGGCGAGCAGGACGGCGAAGGTCAGCAGGTGTTCGTGGCGGATGCGGCGCGAGGCGTGGGGACGCTCCCCGCCGATGTTCCGGCCGACCAGCGACCGGGCCACGTCGCGGGTGAACTGCGCGTAGTGGTGGAGCATGGTGAACCGGACGCACCACGAGGCGGCCGCGCCCAGCCGGGAGCGCTGTTCCGGTGTGCCGTACTGGTTGCCGTAGTCGAAGAACTCCCGGTTCCGGGGCGTACCCAGGTCACGGTGGTGGCGCAGATGGGTCACCTGGTAGGCGGTGAACGAGATGAGCATCGGCAGCCCGAGCGCGACCCCCACCACCCGGTTGACCCGCGGCTTGCGGTAGGCGAGGTGGTGCAGGGTCTCGTGCTGGAGTTCCGCCGCGTGGGCGAACATGCAGCCGGTCAGCACGATGCCCATGGCCCGGGCCCACCACGCCGGTTGCACGGCCAGCAGGACGCCGGCCGCGGTCAGCGCCAGGCAGAGCGCCAGCTTGGCGGTGAAGATCCGGCCGCGCACCTCGGTACGCAGCTCCTTGAGCAGCTTCCGCGTTTCCGCCTCCTCGCCGGTCCGGGATCTGTCCGCGGCCGGCGTTCGACTCCCTGGGGGTTGCGGTTGCATGACTCCCTCACATCTCAGCGGGTCTCGGCGGTTCCTCGGCCTTACGGGCGTACGGGGCCGCGGGTCAGCACATCGGCCACCGCGGGCAGCGCGGATGGCCGGAAGAGGTCCTGCGCGTCTCCCGGACCGGTCTCGACGAGGCCGGTCACATGGTCGCGCCATGGCCGCGCGGTGTCGTCGGGAGCCGTGCCGGAGGCGGTGAAGACGACCAGGTCTCCCTTGAATCGTGCGGCGGGCGTGCCCTCGGTGGGGGCGGCACCGGCCACGGCGAGCAGGTCGACCTGCCCCCCGTCGGCCTGCACCTGGCGGGCGACCGTAAGGGCGAGCGCGGCGCCCGCGCCCCATCCGAGCAGCCGATAGGGCCCGTCCGGCCGTACGGCGCGGATCGCGGCGGCGAGCCGGACCGCGGCCTGCCCGGTCTCCGCTTCGGCGGCCCCGGCGTGCAGGCCGTACAGCGGTACGGACGCGGGGAGACGCCCGGCGAGCCGCAGCGCGGACCAGCTCTCCTCTCCCGGCGGGGGGACGCACAGCACGGGCGCTTCGGTGCCACCGGCACGCAGCGGCACCAGCCCGGGGTGATCGGTGCTCGGCAGCCGGTGTCCGGCCGCGAGTTTCACCGCCACGCCCGAGACCGTGGGATCCGCGAAGAACTCGCTCACCGCCAGCTCGGCGCCCAGCGTCCGGCGGATCCGCCCGAGGAGGCGGGTGGCGAGCAGCGAATGCCCGCCCAGGGTCAGGAAGTCGTCGTGGATGCCCACGAGGGGCAGGCCCAGTATCTGGGCGAACAGGGAGGCGACGACCTCCTCCAGCGGAGTGCGCGGCAGGGCTCCGTGTGCGGCCGGTACCGGCCGCGGGTCGGGCAGCGCGGCGCGGTCGAGCTTGCCATGGGCGTTGCGCGGAAGTTCGTCGACGACCGCGACGATCCCCGGGACCAGGTGTGCGGGCAGTTCGGCCGCCAGAATCCGACGGAGCGTGTCGGGGTCGGCGGCCGTGCCCGGTGCGGGGACGGCGTAGCCCACCAGACGGCGCTCTCCCGTGTCGTCGGCGCGTACCGCGGCGGCGGCCTGGACGACCCCGGGGCAGCGGGCCAAGGCCGCGTCGACCTCACCCAGTTCGATCCGGAAGCCGCGCAGCTGCACCTGGTCGTCGGTGCGCCCGACAAACACCAGCTGCCCGTCCGGGGTCCAGCGCACCAGGTCACCGGTCCGGTACATGCGGCCGCCGGGCGGCGCGAACGGGTCGTCGAGGAAGCGGGCAGCGGTCAGCTCCTGCTGCCCGAGGTAGCCCAGGGCCACGCCGGCCCCGCCGATGTGCAGTTCCCCGGGCACACCGGCCGGGACGAGCCCGCCCGCCTCGTCCAGCACGTAGACGCGGGCGTTGCGCAGGGGTGTGCCGATGGGCGGAGCCGTCTTCCCGCCCGGGGCGAGCTGGCCGCTCATCGTGGTGCAGACGGTGGCCTCGGTGGGACCGTAGCCGTTGAACAGCCGGCAGACCCCGGCCCAGCGTTCCACCACGGTGGGCGGGCACGCCTCGCCCACGACGGTGATCGTGGTGCCCGGCGGCCACTCTCGCGGGTCCATCACCTCCAGCGCCGACGGAGGCAGTACCAGGTCGTTGATGCGTTGCCGGGCCACCGCCCGGGCCAGTTCGGGGCCCGGGGCCGGACGTTCGGAGCCCGGTACGACGAGGGTCCCGCCGTTCAGGAGGGACTGCGTCATCTCCCCGACGAAGGCGTCGAACCCCGGGGAGGCCGAGTGCACGGTCAGGGTGCCGGGACCGGCATCCAGCAGGTCGACGTACGCGGCGACCAGGTTGACCACGCCTCGGTGGCCGACCAGGACGCCCTTGGGAGTGCCGGTGGAGCCGGAGGTGTAGATGGCGTAGGCGGGCGGGTTCGGGTCCCCGGCCGCGCCGGTCGGCCGCTCCTCCGCCGGGAGGTCCGCGGGCAGGGCGTCGATCGCGCGTTCCGTGGCGGAGTCGCCGAGTACGACGCAGTCGGTGCCGAGACCGGTGGCGAGGTGGGCGGTGGAGGCGTCCAGCACCACGGTCGTCGGCCGGGCGTCGCCCACCATGTAGGCGATGCGCGGCAGCGGGTAGGCGGGGTCGACCGGGACGAACGCCGCGCCGGTCTTGAGTACGGCGAGCGGCACGGCGTACCGGTCGGCCGATCTGGACAGGGCGAACGCGACCAGCCGCCCGGGACCGGCGCCCCGGCCGCGCAGCAGCCCGGCCAGCCGCCCGGCGCGGGCGTCGAGTTCCGCGAAGCTGACGGCCCGGTCGGGGAACCGCAGCGCGGGTGCGTCCGGGGTGCGCGCCGCCCATGCCTCGAACAGGCCATGGACCGTGGTGTCCGGGATGGCGCGGACCGGCCCGGTGCCCCATGCCAGCAGCCGTTCCCGCTCCTCGGCGCCCACCAGGGGAAGCTGTCCGAGGGGCAGGTTCGGGTCGGCGGCGGTGACGGCGTCCAGAAGGGACAGCAGGCGCTCCCGGTGGCCCTCGGTGTCGCGGGCGCTGTGCAGCTCGGGGTGGGCGTCCACCATCAGTTCCATGTCCCCTTCGGAGGACGTCTGGGTGAAGTAGATGTTCACATCGGGGCTGAACGGGATGCTGGCCGTGTGCACCGCGGCCGGTGAGCCGGCGAAGTCCAGCCGGTAGGGGAAGGTCATGACGTTGACGATCGGCCCCCACAGCGGCCGTCCGGCGGCGGGCAGGCCGAGTTCGGCGGAGAGTTCGGCGGTGGGGTAGCGGCCGTGCAGCAGCGCCGCCCGTATCTCGCGGGAGACCCGGCGCATGTGGTCGGCGAGCGGGGTGTCCGAGGCGGCCGGCACGCGCACAGGGAGGCCGTTGGTGACCATGCCCGGCACCTTGCGCAGGTCGGGGCCGAGCCGGCCGGCGAACGGCATGCCGAGGATGACGTCCTCGACGCCGGTCATCCGGGCCACATAAGCCGCGGTGGTCCCGATGGCGACATCGGACCAGGACACTCCGAGCCGGTCCGCGGCGGCCCGGATCCTGGTCACGAGGTCGTGCCCCAGCGCAGCTGTGCGGCGGTGCCCGACCGGGGTGCCGCTGGGGCGCTTCCCGCCCAGGATGGGGGGCTCGGGGCGGTCGGCCAGCTTGTCGAGCCAGTAGGAGCGGTCGGCGAGCAGGCGTGGGGAGTCCCGGTAGTCCCGCTCGGCGTCGACCAGCCGGCCCAGCGGCGGCAGCCGTCCGGCGTCCGCGTCGCGTCCTTCGGCCCGTGCGGTGTAGACCTGCGCGAGCCGGTTGAAGAGCAGCGCCAGGCTCCAGCCGTCGAGCACGGCGTGGTGGACCCGCCAGTAGAACAGGTACTTGTCGGCGGCCGTGCGCAGCAGGGCGGCGGCGCACAGGCGCAGCGGGTCGACGGCCGTGGTGAGGTCGGCCCGCATCCAGGCGTCGGCGGCCGCGCCCGGGTCGGGCTCGGAGGTGAGGTCGACGCGGCGCAACGGCTCCGGGTCGGCCGTCGGGCACTGACGGTGCTCTCCGCCAGCGGTGACAATGGCCAGGCGCAGCGCGTCGGCCTCGGCCGTGACCTGCTCGTAGGCGGCCCGCATCAGGTCCGGGTCCACCTGTCCGTCAATGCGGAGATAATCCGCGATCTTGAATATCGGATTGTTCAGATCGCGGGCCTGCGCGTTCCAGGTGCGCAGCTGTGCTGGGAGCAACCCAATGGTTTCTTCGGGATGACGGACGACCAACGCTCGATCCTCTCCTCGCGGTGCCCTGTTTCGGCCGTGGCGAGGATCTGCCCGCCAGTGCCACATTGAGCAGGAGCCGACTGTTACCGGCTCGGTGATTGATTACCGCTGAACCAGAGGAGGCGGGCCGCAATTACGGTCGCTGAATCCGCGCCGCCTGCCGCCGCCCGCCGAGAAAAATGGCTACGATCATGACCGGAGATACCTGCGATCAAGACCGGGAAACTGACGCCCTACAACCTGCATGGACATGGCATGCAGTGTCAAGGGGCGGGATTGCGGGGTGTGTTGGGTTTCCGCCACCGCACCTCCCCTCGTCCGGCATAACCCGAAGCAGAGGGTCTGTGGCCGGTTCCGGAAACATCGAGAATCAGCCGAACAAGAGTCAGCGGGATATGCCTTGGCCGCGCCGGAGGGTACGCTCCGGCACGGAGTCGATCAGGCTGGTTCGAGATGGGGGGCGCCACGGAGACCCCGTGGTTGCTGGTGAAGACCAGGCTGCCCCTGGAAAGGGATGCATGGCCGGCACGGAATTGGGGATCGCGCGCAAGGTAGCGGTGGTCGGGGCCATCATGCTGTCGGCCTTCAGTTTCAATACCACCGAAAATCTGCCGATCGGCCTGCTCAAACTCATGGCCGAGGATCTGGACGTCTCACTGCAGTCGGTCGGGTTTCTGGTCAGCGGCTACGGCCTGACCGTGGCGGTCGCCTCGCTGCCCTTGGCCCATCTGACCAGGCGCACCCCGCGCCGTCTCGTCCTGTGCGGTGTACTGGCCGTGCTCTTCCTGGCCAGCCTGCTGCCCGCCCTGGTGCCCTCCTACGGACTGCTGCTCGTCGCCAGGGTCGCCACGGCCCTGGCGCAGGCGCTGTTCTGGGCGGTCATGGGCCCGGTGGCGGTCGGTCTGTTCTCCCCCGCGGTACGCGGCCGGGTCATCGGGCTGCTGTCGGTCGGCGGTGCGCTGGCCACGGTGGCCGGTGTGCCGGCGGGCAACTGGCTCGGCCGGCGCACCGACTGGCAGGTGCCGTTCGAGGTGCTGAGCGTACTCGTACTGGTCGCCCTCGTGGCGATCGCCATGTTCCTGCCGTCCACCCGCCCCGAGGAGGGGCACGCGGCCTACGGTGCCGAACCGGACAGCCGCCGCTTCGCCGCCGTCCTGGCCGTCACCGCGCTGTCGGTCACCGGGGTGTTCGCGGGCTTCACCTACGTCGTCGATTTCCTCCAGGAGACCAGCGGGTTCTCCGGTGACGCGGTCAGCGGCCTGCTCGGCGCGTTCGGGCTGGGCGGCTTCCTCGGGGTCACCGTGGCAGGGCCACTGCTCGACCGGTTTCCCCGGGCGACGCTGACCGTACCGGTCACCATCCAGGCGGTGGGACTTCTGGCCCTCTACGCGGGTGCTCATCACCAAGTGGTGGTGACCATCGCGATCGCCGTGCTCGGCGCGGCGGCGGCACCGGTCTTCATGGCCACGCAGAGCTGGATCCTGCGGGTGGCCCCCGGCCGCACCGAGATCGCCCTGGCCGCCAACTCCGCCGCCTTCAACGTCGGTGTGGCGGTCGGCGCCCTGTGCGGTGGGCTCGTCCTGCACGTCCTGGGGGTGCGGGAGACCTTCCTCGTCGGCGGCCTGCTGACCGTCGCGTCACTGGGGGTGCTGGCGGTCGAGGCGCTGATGCCCGCGCGTCCTCCGGTGGCTGCCGCGCAGGACGCGCCGCAGGACGGAAAGGCCGCCGACGCCGTGCCCTGATCCGTGCCCTCCGCCCGACCGGAGGCGGTCGGCCCCGGGCCGGTCCCGGCCTGAAGGACCGTGAAGGACGAGGACGTTCATGCATGCCAGATCATCGCTCGGACCGGTTTCCGCTCTGCTCGACGTCTACCAGCAGGCAATGCTGTTCCACGGCATCTGCGCGGTCAGCCGCCTCGGCATCCCCGACCTGCTGGCCGACGGACCACGCACCGTCCCGGAGCTGGCCACGGCCGTCGACGGAGACGAAGGCGCGCTGCGCCGGGTGCTGATCCTGCTGGCCTGCCACGGGGTCCTCGACCTCGACCGCGAGGCGGACCGTGCGGCGCTCACCGAACTGGGCGAGGTGCTGTGCCGACGGCATCCGTACGCCCTCGGTGCCACGTTCGCCACGTTCGGCGTCCCGGATGTGGCCCACGCCCTGACCGAAACGATCAGGACCGGCGCCCCCGCGACGACGGCCGCGGTGGGCACCGGCTTCTGGGAGCACCTGGCCCGCCACCCCGAGCAGCAGACGCTCTTCGGCGACGCCATGGCCGAGCAGGCGCGGCTGCTGACCCTGCCCTGCGTACCCCTCCTGGACTGGCCGTCCTCCGGCACCGTGGCCGACATCGCCGGAGGCGGCGGGATGCTCCTGGCTCACATCCTGGACGAGCAGCCGGGTCTGTCCGGGGTGCTGGTCGATCGGCCCCAGGTCCTTGAGCAGGCCCTCAGCGCGCTCAAAGACGCGGGTGTGGACGGCCGCTGCACCGTGCACGAGGGCGATCTGCTCGACCCACCGCCGCCTGCCGACATGTACGTGCTCTCGCGCGTCCTGCACAACTGGGACGACGCCGGCGTTGTGCGCATCCTGGCGGCGCTCGCCCGCGGCGCCCGCGCCGGGGCCGTCCTGCGCGTCTTCGAGGACGTCCTCCCCGGTGACCGGCTGCCCACCGCGCCCCAGGCATGGGCGGATCTGGCCATGCTGATGTTCTACGAGGGCGCGCGGGAGCGCACGGCGGGGGAGTTCCGTGCGTTGCTGGCCGCCGGGGGCTGGCGGTTGGAGCGCGTGGTCCAGGGGCCGCCCGGCATGTGCGTGATGGAGGCTGGCCGGGCGCCCTGAGGCATGGCACCGGCGTTCCGGCCCCCGCGTTGCACCCCGGCACGGCAGTGACAAGGCGATTCCGCCACGACTCCGATGAAGAGGGGACGACAGCATGGCTCTCGCTGTGCCCGACCGCACAGGGCGGACCACCCGCACCGCACCGGTGCCCGCCCGGCCCCCGCTCTCTCTCGCCCAGCGCCGGCTGTGGTTCCTCGACCGGCTCGAAGGGCCCTCGGCCACCTACAACCTGGCCGAGGCCACCCGGCTGCGCGGACCGCTCGACGAGGTCGCGCTGACCGCGGCGCTCCAGGATCTCGTCAGCCGTCACGAGCCGCTGCGCACCCTCTTCCCCGAGGAGGACGGCGAACCGTTCCAGTACGTGCTTCCCGCCGACAGCGGCGCCGTGGCCCCGGAGGTCGTCTCCTGCACCCCCGACGGCATCGCCCACGCCGTGGACCGGGCCGCCCACCGCCCCTTCGACCTGCGCACCGAGCCCCCCATGCGGGCTTGGGTGCTGCGGATCGGCGCCGAGGACCACGTACTCGTCCTGACGTACCATCACATCGCGGTCGACGGCTGGTCACGGCGTCTGCTCGACACCGGCCTGTCGCACGCCTACGCGGCGCGCCGGTCCGGGCGCGCGCCCGGATGGGAACCGCCGGCCCTGCGGTACACGGACTACGCCGCCAGGCAACGGCGCCTGACGGACGACGCGGCGGACGACCCCCGGCTCAGGGCCGATCTGGACTTCTGGAAGGAACGACTGGCCGGCCTGCCTGCCGAGCTGCCGCTGCCGGCGGACCGCCCCCGCCCGCCGCGGGCCTCCTACCTCGGTGACACCGTCGCGTTCTCCGTGGACGCCTGGACCCACCTGCGTCTGTCCGAGCTGGCCCGGCAGCACCGGACCACCATGTTCCTGCTGGTGCAGGCGGCGCTGGCGGCGCTGCTGACCCGCCTCGGCTGCGGCACGGACATCCCCATCGGGTCCGCCGTCGGTGGACGCGAGGAGGAGGAACTCGACGAATTGGTCGGCTTCTTCGTCAACACGGTGGTGCTGCGCAACGACACCAGTGGGAACCCCGCCTTCACGGAACTGCTGACCCGGGTGCGCGACAGCGCCCTGGCCGCCTACGACCACCGGAGCTTGCCCTTCGAGCACCTGGTCGAGGCGGTCAAACCGCCCCGGTCGCTGGCCAGGAACGCCCTCTTCCAGGTCTTCCTGGCCGTCGAGCCCGAGGAACTGCCGCCCCTGCGGCTGGCCGGTCTCAGCAGCGAGAGGGTGCCCGTCCGCATGCGCACCGCCAAGTTCGACCTCTCCTTCTCCCTCACCGAACGGCGCACCCCGCAAGGCGCCCCGGCGGGCATCGGCGGCACCCTGGAATACGGCACCGACCTGTCCGACCGGGGCACCGCCCGGGCACTGGCCGAACGGCTGGTCCGGCTGCTCAAAGCGGTCGCCGCCGACCCGCGGATCCCGATCGGCCGCATCGCCCTGCTCGCCGACGACGAGCGCGGGCGCCTGCTGCACGAGTGGAACGACACCGTACGGCCGATTCCCCGGGCGGTGCCCGTGCACGGCATCGAGGAGCAGGCCCGGCGCGCTCCCGATGCCATCGCCGTGCTCACCGACGACGACCGCGGCGGCACCCGGGCGACCACCTACCGCCAACTCAACGCCCGGGCCAACCAGCTGTCCCGGTTCCTGCTGCTCCACGGCGCGGGCCCGGAACGCACCGTGGCCCTGGCGCTCTCCCGCTCGGCCGACGCGACGGCCGCCGTCCTGGCCACCTTGAAGGCCGGGGCCTGCTACCTCCCGCTCGACCCCGGGATGCCCGCGGAGCGCCTGCGCTTCCTGCTCGCCGACGCCCGCCCCGCACTGCTGCTCACCGACTCCGCCTCCCTCAAGGCCCTGCCGGAGCCGGCCGGATTGCCCTGCTGGAACCTCGACGCCCCGGCCACCGCCGAGCAACTGGCGCGCCTGTCCGCCACCGATCCGGAACCGCGCGCCGCCCTCGCGCCGGACACGGCCGCCTACCTGATGTACACCTCCGGAACCACGGGGCGGCCCAAAGGCGTCGTGGTGACACGCGAGGCGCTGGCCAACCTGCTCACCGACATGCGCGAGCGCTTCCCGCTGACCGCCGACGACCGGATGCTGTCCGTCACCACCCTGGCGTTCGACATCGCCGCCCTGGAGTTGTTCCTGCCGCTGCTGTGCGGTGCGACCGCGGTGGTCGCCTCCCCTGCGGCCGCCCGCGATCCGCTGCTGCTGGCCCAACTGATCCGGCGTCACGGCGTCACCGCCGCCCAGGGCACCCCGAGCCGGTGGCGGGCCATGCTGGCCGCGGACGCCGACGCGGTACGCGGCCTGCGCCTGATGGCCGGGGGCGAGGCCCTGCCCCGGCGGCTGGCCGAAGACCTTCTGCGCAACGGTGCCCGGGTCATCAACGGCTACGGGCCCACCGAGGCCACCATCTACGCGACATGCGCCGCGGTCGATGAACGCCACGACCCGCCTCCGATCGGCCGGCCGGTCTCCAACACACGCGCCTACGTGCTCGACGCCCACCTCGCCCCGGTGCCGATCGGCACCCCCGGGGAGCTGTACCTGGCGGGCGGCGGCATCGCCCGAGGTTACGCCGGACGCCCGGGACTGACCGCTGAACGCTTCACCGCCGACCCCTTCGGCCGGCCCGGACGCCGCATGTACCGGACCGGCGACCTGGCGCGGTGGACGGCCGACGGGCAGCTGGAGTTCCTGGGCCGCACCGACCACCAGGTGAAGCTGCGCGGCTACCGGATCGAACTGGCGGAGATCGAAGCCGTGCTCGCGGGCCATCCCCAGGTCGCGCAGGCCGTCGCGGCGGTGCACGAGGAGGACGGGGACGCCCGGCTGGTGGCCCACCTCACCGCACCCGCCGGCGCCGTACCGAGCCCCGCGGAGCTGCGCGCGCACCTGTCGCGGACGCTGCCGCACTACATGGTCCCCTCGGCGTTCGTCGTGGTCGACGCCATGCCCCTGACCGCCAACGGAAAGATCGACCGTTCGGCGCTGCCCGCCCCTGGACGCCCGGCGGACCGCTCCCCGGACCGTTCCCCTGACCGCCCGCGCACCGGCCCCGAGGAGGCCGTCGTGGCGCTCTTCCGTGACGTACTGCGGCTGCCTCACGTCGACGCCGACGACAGCTTCTTCGACATCGGCGGCCACTCCCTGCTCGCCGTCCGGCTCGCCGACCGGATGCGTACGGTGCTGGACGCCGACGTCACCGTATCGGCGATTTTCGAGCACCCCACTCCGCGGCAGCTGGCCGACCGGCTGGCACGGTCGGAGGGGCTCGGCGTCGGGGCCGTGCTGCCGTACCGGGTGACGGGCGGGCGCCCGCCCATCTTCCTGATGCCGCCCCTGGGCGGCCTCGGCTGGTGTTACTCCGGCCTCGTGGGCCACCTGCCGGACGGCCACCCGGTCTTCGCCCTCCAAGACCCCCGGTTCGCCGCACCTGCCGAGGGGCCCGTACCCGCAGCTGACATAGCGGAGCTGGCCGACGCGTTCGCGACGCAGATCAGGTCCCTCCGCCCGGCAGGCCCGTTCGTGATCGCGGGCTGGTCGTTCGGCGGGACGGTGGGTCACCAGGTCGCCGTCCGGATGGACGGCGAGGGCGAACGGGTGGCGCTGCTCGCCCTGTTCGACGCCTTCCCTGGGTTCGACGGCCGCCGACGGCTCGGCGCCGAGGAGGCACTGCGGATGGCGCTGGACGGCATCCCGCTGCAGGGCACCCTCGACGCCGCCACGGTCCGCAGCGCCCTCCGCGCCTCGGGCAGCGTCCTCGGCGCACTGGACGAGCGGACCATCGGCCGTCTGATGGCCATCGCCCGGGAGAACCACCGGGCCATGGTGCGGCACACACCCAGGCGCTTCCACGGCCCGGTGCTGTGCTTCGACGCGACTGCGGGGCCCGGCGCACCGCGCGCCTCGGAGGCGTGGCTGCCGTACTGCGACGGCGGCGTCGAGGACCACCGGGTAGCCGCGGACCATCTGAGCGTCCTCTCGGCCGCGACCCTGGCGGACATCGGCCCGGTCCTCCGCGCCCGGATCGCCGCGTCGCCCGCCGGAAGAAGCGGATCACCTACCGGTGGCCGTTTTTCAGGTCTGGCACGAGCTGGAGTCCGACGCTCCCAGGAGGTTGACCGGGACGGTGACGAAGGAGAACTGGTTGCTGGCGCACACGCCGGGGAAGGCCATGTTGCTGGTGTTGTGAACGGTGACATCGGGACCGTCAGCCGCGGCGGCACCGGCCGTGCCGACGGCGAGGGACGCGGCGGTGAGGGCGAGCGTGGACAGGGCCGTCCGGATGCGCATGGGAGCTCCTTGCTGGATTGAGTGGCCGGATATGACCGGGTTCACGCCTATAGTGCCCCGTTGGTCGGGGATCGCGGACCAGCGTCCCTCCAATGGCGGATGACAGCCGGTCAGCATACGGTATGTCACTAGGTGTGATGTATCGGCGCATGTGAGATAAAAAGCCCTGTGAAGGTGCGTTCGGCCCTGGGCTTGCGCAGCGTCGCCGGGCAGGTGTGTGCCCTGATGCTGGTGATCGTGGCACTGCTGGTGCTCGCCACCGGAGCCACCCTGGTCCTTCAGGCCCGCAGTGGACACGAGAGCCAGGCCCGGGGGCGCGCCCTCAACCTCGCCCAGACCTTCGCGGCCGCCCCCGGCGTCCGGCAGGCGCTGGAGTCCCGTAACCCCTCCGCGGTCCTTCAGCCCTACGCGACGAGGCTCCGGCGCGATTCCGGTGTCGCCTACGTCGTAGTGACCAGCCCCCGGGGCGTCCGCTACACCCACCCCGACCCGAAGCTCATCGGCACCCACACCGACATTCCCCTCTTTCCGGCCACGGGGGGCAGGCCCTTCACCGACAAGGTCCCCGCCGTCGCCCTCTCCGCCCCCTCCGTCCGCGCGGCCGTCCCCGTCACCGGCGCCGGGCGCCGGGTCATCGGCATCGTCAACGTCGGGGTCATCCTTCCCGGCGTGTCCGTATCGGTGGGCCGCCAACTGCCCGTGCTCTACGGAAGCACGGCGCTCGCCCTCCTCCTCGGCGCGGGCGGCGCCGCGCTGGTCGGCAGACGGCTGCGGCGCCAGACCCACCGGCTGGACCCCACCGAGATCACCAGAATGTACGAACACCACGACGCCGTGCTGCGCGCCGTCCGCGAAGGGGTGCTCATCCTCGACGGCCAGGGGCGGCTGGTGCTCGCCAACGACGAGGCCCGGCGGCTGCTCAAACTGCCGTCGGAAGTGCGCGGCGGGAGGATCACCGAGGCCGGTCTGGCGCCGGAGACCGCCGGACTGCTCGCCTCCGGCCGGACCGTCACCGACGAGGTCATCCAGGTGGGGGACCGGCTGCTGGTCGTCAACCAGCGCCACACCTCGGGCGGCGGACAGCTCTGGGGCAGCGTCGCCACCCTGCGCGACACCACCGAACTCCAGGCGCTGACCGACAAGGCCGACGCGGCCCTGGCGCGCCTGGAACTCCTCTACGACGCGAGCGTCGGCGTGGGCACCACCCTCGACATGTCACGGACCGCCGAGGAACTGGCCGACGTCGCGGTCCCGCGCTTCGCCGACTTCACCACCGTCGACCTGCTGGAGTCCGTGCTGCGCGGCGAGGAGCCGGTCGACGCGCGGTCCCGCATGCGCCGCGTCGCGGTCAGCGCCGTACGGGAGGAGCGGCCCCGCCCGCCGTCCGGCCACACCCTGCTGGCCGTCCCGCTCAGCGCCCGCGGGGTGCTGCTGGGGCAGGTCGAGTTCCGGCGGCTGGAGGGCGCCGCCCCCTTCGACGACGAGGACCGGTCCTTCGCCGACGAACTCGTCGGCCAGGCGGCCGTCGCCATCGACAACGCCCGGCGGTACGCGCGCGAACACGCCACCGCGCTGGCCCTGCAGCAGAGCCTGCTGCCCCGAGGCAGGCCCGAACAGCACGCCGTCGAAGCCGCCTACCGCTATCTGCCCGCCCACGCCGGAGTGGGCGGCGACTGGTTCGACATCATCCCGCTGTCCGGCGCCCGGGTCGCCCTCGTCGTCGGCGACGTCGTCGGCCACGGATTGCACGCCGCCGCCACCATGGGACGGCTGCGCACCGCGGTCCACAACTTCTCCGTGGTCGACCTGCCGCCCGACGAACTGCTCACCCAGCTGGACGATGTGGTGGCCCAGCTCGACCAGGAGGAGGCCGCCAGGAACGGCGGCATCGGCGCGGTCGGGGCCAGCTGTCTGTACGCCGTCTACGACCCCGTCGCACAGCGCTGCACCCTGGCCCGGGCCGGTCATCCGCCGCCCGCCGTCGTCGACCCGGGCGGCACCGTGACCATCCCGGACCTGCCCGCCGGGCCGCCGCTCGGGCTCGGCGGACGGCTCTTCGAGGCGTCCGCGATCCCGCTGGCCGCAGGCAGCAGACTGGTCCTCTACACCAACGGACTCGTCCAGGACCGGGAACGGGACATCGACACCGGACTCGACCTGCTGCGCCACGCCCTCGCCTCCGCCGACCCCGACCCGGGGCACACGTGCGACGCCGTGATGCGCGCCCTGCTGCCGCCCCGCCCCACCGACGACGTGGTCCTGCTCGTCGCCCGCACCACCGCCCTGGACGAGCGGCACGTCGTCTCCTGGGAGCTGCCCTCGGACCCGGCCATGGTCGCCGGGATGCGGGCCGCGGTGGCCCGCACCCTGGCCGACTGGGACCTGGACGAGGCGGTCTTCACCACCGAACTGGTGGTCAGCGAACTCCTCGGCAACGCCATCCGGCACGCCGACGGCCCGATCCGCCTGCGGCTGCTGCGCAACCGCACGCTGATCTGCGAGGTCGCCGACGGCAGCAGCACCTCCCCGCATCTGCGCCGCGCCGCCATCACCGACGAGGGCGGCCGGGGCCTGTTCCTGGTCGCCCAGATGGTCCAGCGCTGGGGCACCCGCTACACCAGCGAAGGAAAGATCATCTGGGCCGAGCAGGATCTGCCACCCGCGCTCGGCGGCTCCTAGCTGACGATGGCGGCCGTCGTGGTCAGCAGCTCGGGGAGGGTGCCGGTGAAGTCGGGCAGCAGCCGCAGCGCCAGCGCCCACGCCTCCGGGTCCTCGCCCAGATGCGCGGCGGCCAGCTCCAGGGCCTCACGGCCCGCCGCGACCGCCGCCGCGTCCGGCCCGCCCTCCCGCGTGCGGAAGTGGCGGTACGCCAGATAGGCGGCCGCGTGCCCGGCGGGCTTCGCCTCACGCAGCACGTCCAGCGGCGTCAGCGTGCCGAGGCCGGCCGCCTTGTCCAGCCACTCGTTCCGGCGGTGGGGGCGCGGCAGCGGATGGTGGCGCACCAGGTCCAGGGGGCTCGGCCGGGCCCCGGTGGACTTGTGCGGATGCGCTTCGTGATCGAGCCGCAGCTGCGCCAACCCGCACTCGGCGCGCAACTCCTCCGGGTAGCCGTCCTCACCGGCGAGCACCACCAGCAGGGCGTCGGGAAGCGGATCGCGCTCATGCTCCCGGACCAGCTCCGCCCAGGGCAGCCCCGGTCCGATCTCCTCGGCCATCCGCTCCAGCGCCGGTGTGGCGAGGTCGACGGTGCTGCCCTGGGAGCGGAGGAAGGCCACCTGGCCTACGGGCCCCCGGGAGCGGTCCAGCTCGGCGCGCAGCACGGCCAGACCGTCCGCCGCCTCCAGCGCGCCCCGGACGATCTCGTGGGTCGCCGGTGGCAGCGGATGCTTGCTGCTGCGGCGGTCGGGGAACTCGGTCTCCTCCAGCAGCCCCCGCACCTCCTCGGCACTGTGCCGCTCCCACACCCCGACCAGCAGACGCAGCTGCCCGGCGAGCGTATGCAGCTTGATCTTGCCGAGCTGGATGCGGGCGAGGCGCGGATCGCCCGCGTCGCAGATCGGCAGCAGCCAGTGCCGCCGCCCGCTGAGCCCAATGTGGGTGATCAGCTCGTCGGTGATCGGCAGCGGCTCCGCGCCCGTTACGGGGCCGAACCGGCGGCCCGCGAGGACGCCCCGGCGCTGCTCGTCGCTGAGCGGCGTGTAGACGTACAGCTTGGTGTTGATCTCGGGGTCGTCGTGGAGCAGCAGCTCCTCGATCGTGTCCGCGGGCAGCTCCCAGTCGGAGGCGATACAGGCCAGCACCGATGTGCCGTGGAGGCGGATGAACAGCTCGCGCAGGGCGGGCGAGGGCTGGTGGAAGACCATCAGATGCTGGACACAGCGCCGGTCCAGATGGGGCGCCAGCGCCAGTTGGACCTCCTCGGTGGCCTGCTGGAACAGCTGGAGGAACACCGCGCGGGCGCCCTCCGGACGCTTCACCGGATACTCGGCTTCCAGCGGCCTCGGCCAGCTCTTGCCGCGGTGCTTGGACTGCTGCTCGACGGCGGCGGCGACCAGCTCCGCACTGGTCCCCTGGAACCGGGAGAGCAGCGAATACAGCGCGCGCCAGGCCGCGAAGCCGTCGCCCAGTTGCTCCACCAGCCCGGCCATGGCCGGGCCGAGTGGATCCGTGCGGTACGGCAGCGAGGCCAGGATCCGGGAGGCGGGCCGCACTTCGGCCAGCACGCGGTCCACCGGGTACGCGCCTTCCCGGATGCCGCGCCGCAGCAGCTGCGCCAGGCGGTCGTGGTGGTAGCCGTCTTTCCAGTCGGTCTCGGTGAGCAGGCGCCAGGGGAGTGGGGAGGTGGCCGGGAGGGGCCCGCTGTTCCTCCGGTACGCGGCCAGCACCAGCTCGTCCGGGCAGTCCGGGCGGGACGCCAGCACCGTGAGCGCGCGCCCCTGGAAGGGGTCCCGCTTGTGCTCGGTCAGCAGCAGCTCCCAGTCCACGGCGTCCAGCGGGAACTTGCCGCCCCCGTACCTGACTTCGCGGAGGCGGCGTACCAGCTCATCGCCGGTCGGCGCCGGTGGGGCCGCCTCGGCTTCCTCGGCCGCCGCCTCGCCCTGGGAGGCCGCCTCGGCCTGGGAAGCGGCCTCGGCCGCTGTCCGCTCGGCCCTCTCCAGCACGGCGGCCGGGTCCTGCGCCGCCTCCGCACAGCGCACCACCTCCGCCACCGCCGGATGCAGACCGGGTACGTCGGCCAGGGCGGCCAGCTCGGCCACTCCGCCGTGGTGGAGCGTCGCGTGGCAGGCCCTCAGCTGCTGCGGAATGTCCAGCGAGGTGCCGGTCTTCTCGACCACATGCCGCACCACTTCGGGGAACGGCGCTTCCAGCGCCGGGATCAGGTCGTACGACGCGGTGGCGGACAGCAAGAAGTCCACCAGGCCGCCCGGGGCGCGCCAGTCGGGGTCGGCCGGACGCGCGGCCGCCGCGCCGAGCACCGCCCTGCGCAGGTCCTGCCGCCATGTGCCGGGCAGCGGCTCGGTGTAGAGCGTACGAGCCAGGCCGGGGTCGGCCAGCTCGGCGAGCCGCAGCAGCTCGGTCTGCCGCTCGACGCCGACCCGCGCCCCGGCCAGGGCCTCCAGCAGCTCCCGGTCGCCGGAGGCGAACACCTCGTCCACCAGATGGGCGGGCAGCCGCTCCCGGGACCGGAGCAGGGTCAGGGTCTCCTGCCGGAGCCGGGGCATCAGCGCCGGGGTGAGGGACGGTCCGGCCAGCTGGAAGGCGGCGGACACCAAGGTGTCCCGTTGGTAGGTCACCACGCGGGGTGCGCTCCGTTCATCGTTGAGGAGGGAGAGATCGTTGAAGGGGGAGAGGAGGTGCGGAGTGCGGGGCCGGGCTCATCCGGCGCCGGACAGCTCGGCCATCCGGGCCAGCGCGCCGATCCAGAACCGCTGCCGCTCCGGCGACTGGCCCACCATGTGGGCGGCGCGCAGCTTGGGCGGCATATGGCGCAGCAGCCGGGCGACCACCTCGGCGTTCCGCTTGAGCTGGGACACCTCGGCGTTGGCGAACACCTGGTGCACCAGATCGGTGTCATTGGTCCCCTCGGCCGACGTCTCGGACGCGGCCGCGAGCCGGGCCTCCCAGCGGTCCACGTCGCGCGCTATCTCCCGCAGGCCGATCACCCGCCGCTCGGCCCGCTCGGCGAGCCGCGCCTCCAGCTTGGACAGTGGCACCGGGGCGTACTCGCCCTCGCCCAGATAGATCAGCCCCGTCTCCAGCGGCTGCCCGGCGTGGTGCAGTTTGATCAGCCGCTCCAGGGTGCGCTTGGTGATCCAGTCCCGGCCCTCGTCGTCGATGTCGTTCTTCCACCACTCCAGAACCGTCTCGGCCACGTCGCCGTAGGTGGCGATCAGCCACTCGTTGGCCGGGATGTCCTGCGGACTCACCTCGTAGCTCACCGTGAAACGGCTGGCCTGGGCCACGTTGTTGCTGCTGACCAGCAGCTTGCGGCCGAGGTGGTACGGCGGGTTCTGCAGCGCGACCTGGGCGCGCAGCCCCGGGATCGGCCGCCCGGCCAGCGACCACTCCTGGGTGATCTCCATCAGCTTGGCGAACGTGGCCTTGTCCTTGGGGCGGTTGTACTCGTCCCAGACGATCACCTTGGGGTCGGGTCCCATCAGCGCCCGGCTGAACAGGGTGTCCAGCGTGCCGTCCGGAGTGGGGATCGGCACGCACAGGTCTTCCACGTTGGTCACCGGCAGTGAGAAGTACACCGGATCGCTGCCGCTCTCCTCGTGGACCACCGCCTTGGTGATCTCCGTCTTGCCGCAGCCGGGCGGGCCCTGGAGCAGCACCGCCCAGTTCTCCCGGACCGCGGTGCGCAGGATGGACCGGACCGGGTCGGGGATGGTGGCGGGGTTGGCGAGGCCCAGGGCTCCGGCGATGGCGTCGAGAAGCTCGGCGGTGCGGTCCGGGCCGGGCGTGCCGTCGGCCCCTCGGTCGCGCAGCCGCAGCCGCACCCCGCCCACCAGCGGCAGCCCCCAGGACAGCGGAAACCCGGCGCGGGCGCAGTCCAGGACGTGCTGGAGGGTGCGCGGAGCGAGTAGCGAGCGCAGATACGGGGTGAGCCCGGCCCAGATCTGGAACACCCCGGTCAGGTCCCAGTCCGCGTACCGCTCGGCCAGCGTGGACCGCCAGGCGGTGTCATTGGCCGTGATCCGCAGGGTGACCATGCGGTCCAGGACGGCCAGATCGCTGCGCCGGGCACTGGTCTCCGCGAGCGACTCGTTGTCCGCGAGGAACACCCCGACACAGCCGAGCGCGCGCAGATCGTGTTCGCCCAGCGTCCAGTTGCAGGCGATCTGCATCAGCTGGGACTGGATGGTCTCCCCGGCCTGCAGTGAGTCGTCGATGAGCAGCACGAAGGGGACGCCCGGGTCGAGCTGACGCATGATCAGCTGAGTGAGCGCCAGCTCCCCGGTGCGGTCGTCCCGCACCGGCGCGTTCACCAGCAGATCGTCGGGGGTGAGGTTGGCCGCGGGGACCAGGATCACCTCGGTGCCCGGATAGGCTTTCGGGATGTAGGAAAGAAATGTCGATGTCTTGCCGATGCCGTGCTCGCCGAAGACCTGGCCGGTCTGCCGCATCGCGATCATGGCGCTGATGAACTGCTCCAGCCGGGCCCCGGTCCGCCCCGGCGACGGCGCCGTTGCCGCCGTCGTGTCCACACTGCTCACGGTGACTGAATCCCCCGTTGTTCCGTGTCGTTCGTTCCTGCGCGTCCCCGCCCGTCCGGCGGCCGGGGACCGTTCCTCGGCTCAGCTGTCGCCGGTGACCACCCGGTGGCAGGCCATCGGCGGATGGTGCCGCTCCGGCCAGTCGTCACCGCCGTCCGTGATGAGCCAGATCCACCGGTCGGGCTCGGCTGGGGTCACCTTCCGGGCGTGGCCGTCAGTGACCATGATCACCGCGTCGGCGCGCTCCTCGAACCGCCGCCCGTCCACGGCCCCCCGCCCCTCCACGTAGTCCACGACCTGCTGGAAGTCGGTGCCTCCGCCGCCACGCACCCGCTCGCCCGGGACGAACGGCATCAGCGCGCCGTCGAAGCTCAGCCAGTGGCTCTCGACCCCCTCGGCGCGGCCCACCAGCGAAGTGATCCAGTCGATCACCGGCTGGGGCATCGACCCCGAGGTGTCCAGCGCGATGACCACGACCTTGGTGCGCTCCGCGCCCCGCCGCGCCAGCATCGGATCGTGCCCGAGCGCCAGCAGCACCGCACCCTGCTTCTTCGGGTAGATCAGCCGCTCGCCCTCGCGCAGCTTGGAGGCGAGGGTGTCGGACAGCCAGCGCCGCCACCACTCCACCCGCCGGGTCCGCTGCGTCTCACCGCGCAGCGCGCCCAGCCCCATCCGCCCCCACATCTTCTCCAGCCGCTTGCCGCCGCCGGTGGTGCGGTCCGCGAGGGCCAGCAGCTCGTCCCGGGCGAGCCCTTCGGTGCGCAGCGCGCCGCGCATCACCTCCGCGAGCGTCTCCTCGACAGCCGAGGTCACCGCCTCCGCGTCCATCGGCGGCCGGTTCGCCTCACCGCCCTCGCCGTCCCCGCCGGGGCTCATATGGATACAGAGGACCGGCGGCACCGGAGGGGTGCGCATCCGCTTCAGCTCGCCGTAGATCCTCAGGTCGGTCTCGGTGAAGTGCCGGTAGGACAGCGGCTCGAGGCCCTGCTCGCGCAGGTCGGCCACATAGCGCTGGTGCACCTCGCGCGGATCGACGCCCACCGGCTCCCGGCGGGTGCCGCCCGCACCGTCCGGCACCTCACGGGTCGGCAGACCGCCCTGCGCCAGCCGGGCCAGCGCCACATGGTTGATCGCGACTTCGGCCGCCAGGTCGAAGACCGGGTCGGCGCGCAGGTCCTCGTCCACGTACAGATGGCGGTGGATCAGATGCCGCGCCTCGTGGAACAGGACGAACCGCACCCCGCTCGGCCCGATCGCGACGAAGAACTCCGGGTTGTACAGCAGCAGACAGCTGCCGTCCCCCGTGGCCACCACCGCCGCCGTGTCCACGGCCGTGGTGGGGATCTGGTGGTGGCACTTCGCGTACAGCCACGAGGACACCACGCTGTCCTTGACCCCGAAGTCCAGCAGCGCCGCCTCCTTGAGCCTGCGGCCCTCCTCGGCCACCGCCGGATCGTCGGGCCCGCAGGCCAGCAGCGCCCGGCGGTCGGCCAGGTCGATCACCCCCCGGCCCGGCGCGTGCCGACTTTCCCCCGCTACCTGTGCCACTGCCTTCCCTCCGCTCCGACCTGCACGGGAGCGTAACCCCTCGCCGTGGGCGGCCTGTTGCCGCCCACACCGAAAACGTTATCCGCCGGGTCTGACAACGCGGCGGGGGAGTGCGCGCGGTCAGCCCTGCCGCAGGTCCCAGGCCACCTGGGCGACATCGGCGATCATGGCGACGATGTCCGGCCGGTCCTCCCCGCCGTTCAGATGCCGGTACTCGGTGCCCACCGTGATCACCATGCGCTCGGGCAGCCCCGGCCGGGGAAAGGCGTTCTCGGCGATGACCTTGCGGGCCGCCTCCAGGGCGGGGACCCCGGCCGCGTGCAGCTGGTGCGCCCGGTCCCGGATGTGTTCCAGATAGCCGATGTGGCCGCGGACGCCCTCCCGGTCCAGCACCGGGCCGTGGCCGGGGACGATGGTCTGCGCGCCGGTGTCCAGCACCCGCTCACAGGCGGCGATCACACTGTCCAGCGGACCGGCCCAGTGCACCGCGTGGTCGCCGGGGTCCTGGGGGCTGGAGGCGAAGATGACATCGCCGGTGAACGCCACCTTCTGCTGGGGCAGATACGCGATGAGATCGCCGGTGGTGTGCGCGGCGGGCAGCGCCGTCAGCTCCACCGGCACCTGCCCGATCCGCAGGTCCAGTTCGCCCGTGAAGGTCGTCGTGGGCTCGACGACCTCGGTGCCGTCCCAGTCGAACCGTCCGAAGTGGCTCTGGAGATACCACCCGAGCGGGGTCGCCGGGTCGCTTCCGCGCACCATGGCGTGCAGCTGCTGCGGAGCCGGTTCGTACTCGATGTGGCCGAGCGCCTCGCGGGTGGCCACGACCTCGGCACCGCGCACGACCTCCGCGCCCCACAGATGGTCACCGTTCGCGTGGGTGACGATCACTCGCCCGATCCCGCCCCCCTCGGGCAGCAGCGACCGGCTGCGCTCCAGGAAGTCCTGGGCCATGTGCCGGTCGTAGGGGGTGTCGATCCAGGCGGCGGCGCCATCGGGGGACACGATCAGCCCACAGTTGGCGAGCCCCCAGCCCGCGCTGGGCGTGGGAGTCCACAGGTGCACACCGTCGGCGAGGGGGAGAAGCGGCGATTGCGAGTTCATGCTCGGCACACTACTCACCGGGACCGGACGTTCCCTCAACCCCCGCCCGCGCCCCGGCTCACGCCGTCATGGGCCGGTCCGCCGGTCCGACCGGGGCCGGGAGCGCGGTGTCGCCCGCCAGATAGCGGTCCACCGCGGCCGCCGCCGAGCGGCCCTCGGCGATCGCCCACACGATCAGCGACTGCCCCCGGCCCGCGTCGCCCGCCACGAAGACCCCCTCCCGGCCGGTCGCGAAACCGGTGTCCCGGGCGATGTTGCCGCGCGCGTCCAGCTCCAGGCCGAGCTGTTCGCACAGTCCGCCGTCCCGCTCCGGACCGCTGAAGCCGAGCGCGAGCAGCACCAGATCGGCCCGCAGCACCCGCTCGCCACCTCGTCCGTCCCCGGGCGCCTCCGTCCGCCCCCGCTGCCCCTCGGGGACGGCTCCGACCAGGCGCAGCGCCCGGACCCTGCCGTGCGGACGCCCCGGGCCCGGCGCGTCCCCCTCGAAGCGGACAGTGGTGGCCGAGAACACCCGGGCGTCCACGTCCGCCTCCGGGGAGGCCGCCCGTTCCCGCGCCTCCTCGTGCGCGGCGGACATCCGGTAGATCTTGGGGTACGTGGGCCAGGGCTCGCCCTCCGCCCGTTCGTCGCCGGGCTGTGGATGAATGTCCAGCTGGGTCACGGAGACGGCGCCCTGCCGCAGCACCGTGCCCAGGCAGTCCGCGCCGGTGTCCCCGCCGCCGACGATGACCACGTGCTTGCCCTCGGCGGTGATCGGCGACCGGTCGTAGTCGCCCTCCTGGACCCGGTTGGCCAGCGGCAGGTACTCCATCGCCTGGTGGATTCCGGCCAGCTCCCGGCCCGGCACCGGCAGTTCGCGCATGGCCCGCGCGCCCACCGCTATCACCAGCGCGTCATAGCGCGCCCTCAGCTCGGCGGCGTCCACATCGGTGCCCACGCCCACGCCGGTACGGAACTTGGTGCCCTCGGCGCGCATCTGCAGCAGCCGCCGGTCCAGATGGTGCTTCTCCATCTTGAACGAGGGGATGCCGTACCGCAGCAGCCCGCCCACCCGGTCGTCGCGCTCGTACACCGCCACCGTGTGTCCCGCGCGGGTGAGCTGCTGGGCTGCGGCCAGCCCGGCGGGGCCCGAGCCGATCACGGCCACGGTCCGCCCCGACAGCCGCTCCGGCGGCTTCGGGACCGCGTAGCCGCTCTCCCAGGCCCGGTCGGCGATGGCGACCTCGACGTTCTTGATGGTCACCGCGGGCTGGTTGATCGCCAGCACACACGCGGCCTCGCAGGGCGCCGGGCACAGCCGCCCGGTGAACTCCGGAAAGTTGTTGGTGGCGTGCAGCCGCTCGCTCGCCCGCCGCCAGTCGTCCCGGGACACCAGGTCGTTCCAGTCCGGGATGAGGTTCCCCAGCGGGCAGCCGTCATGGCAGAACGGAATCCCGCAGTCCATGCAGCGGTCCGCCTGCGCGGTGATGATCGGCAGCAGTCCGCCGGGGACGTACACCTCGTCCCAGTCGCGCACCCGCTCGTCCACCGGGCGGCGCGGCGGAAGGCGGCGTGGTGTGGTGAGAAAGCCCTTGGGGTCGGCCATGACCTCCTCCAGTGCCATGTCCTGGTCTGGCCGCTTTCACCCCACTGTACGGCCGCCCGGCATCCGGTCCAGGGCCTCGGCGGCCTCGGCCATGATCCGTTCCACCAGCTCCGCGCACGACGGCAGATCGTCGATCACCCCCGCCACCTGCCCGGAGGCCATCACACCGGTGTCGGTGCGGCCGTCCACCATCGCCGCCTTCAGCAGCATCGGAGTGTTGGCGGCCAGCAGCACCTGGCTCCAGGACAGCCCCGAGCCGCGCCGCATCGCCCGGCCGTCGCGCACCATGCGCGCCCAGCTCAGCCCGGACAGCCGCCGGAAGGCCGCCGCGTGGCGCACGGCCCGTACGAGGGCGGCGGCGCGCCCGGAGCGCTCCAGGGAGGCCACGAGGTCGCTGCGGAGCATCCGGTGGGGGAGCCCGTCCACCGCCGTGGTGACCGTGATGTCCGAGGCCGTCGCCGCCAGATAGCGGGCCTTCACCGCGGCCGGGACGGTGCTGTCGGAGGTCAGCAGGAAGCGGGTGCCCATGGCGATCCCGGCCGCCCCGTAGGCGAGCGCCGCCACCAGACCGCGCCCGTCGTGGAAACCGCCCGCGGCCACCACCGGGATGTCCACCGCGTCCACGACCTGGGGGAGCAGCACCGTGGTCGCCACCGCGCCGGTGTGGCCGCCGCCCTCGCCGCCCTGCACCACCACCGCGTCCGCGCCCCAGCCCGCCACCTTCTCGGCGTGCCGCCGGGCGCCCACCGACGGGATGACCACCACGCCCGCGTCCTTCAGCCGGGAGATCAGCTCGCGCTTGGGCGCCAGCGCGAAGGACGCCACCCGTACGCCCTCCTCGATGATGATCCGCACCCGCTCCGCGGCGTCCCCCGCGTCGGCCCGCAGATTGACGCCGAAGGGCGCCTCGGTACGCGACGCGACCTCCCGTACCGCCGACCTCAGCCGTTCCGGGGACATGGTGGCGGAGGCGAGGATGCCCAGTGCCCCTGCGTCGGCGGCCGCCGAGACCAGCCGGGGGCCCGCCACCCACCCCATGCCCGTCTGGACGATCGGATACCGGATGCCGGTGAGCCGGGTCAGCGCGGTGTCCATCGACGCGGCGTCTGTCGGCACCGTGCTCATCAGGGCCGTACCTCTCGCTCGCGCAGCCCCGCCGGATCGATGACCTCCCGGATCAGCCGCAGCTCCTCGGCGGTCGGCTCCCGGGTGGCGGGAACGCCGTCGGCGATGGCGAGCGGGAAGCCGGTCGCCTCCCGTACCCGCTCGGCGGACACGCCCGGGTGCAGGGAGCGCACCCGCATGGTGCGGCCGGGCGTCTCGAAGTCGAGCACCGCCAGGTCGGTCACCACCCGGGGGACGCGGTGGTAGCGCGTCGCGGAGGGACCGGCGGCAGCGGCCCGGTCGTAGCCGACGCCGCACACCATGTCGACGCGCTCGACGAAGACGCGCGGGGAGTGCCGGGGCACCCAGTAACTCGTCGGATTGTTGAGCGTGTTGACGGGCGCTCCGCGCACACCCAGCAGCTGCCGCCGGGGCCGCTTCCAGTCGCCGATGCAGGAGATGTTCTGGTTCCCGTGGGCGTCGAGCTGGCTCGCGCCCATCATCACATGGCGCTTGCCGCCCATGACCAGAGCGAGGTGGCGGCGGTACGGCAGCCAGCCCTCCACGGTCTCGTCGTCGGCGCCGACCAGCAGCGCCTCGCCGTCGCTGAGCAGCAGATCAGGCGCGAAGGTGAGCCGCGCCAGCCGGGCGCCGAGCCGTGGTACGAGGCCCATCGGGGCGGCCAGCACCTCCCCGTCGCCCCGCCAGGCCTCGGCGCAGGCCAGCACGCAGTACTCGGCCCGGGTGACGGTCATAACTCCGTGCCCTCCTTCGCGTACGCCGCGACCGCGGCCTGATACGTGTCCTCGCCCCCCGCCAGGAACCGCCGGGTGAACTCCCGCCAGGCCGCCGGATCGGCGGCGGCCCGCGCGTACGCCCGCTGGAACGCCTCGTCCCGCCCGTAGTCGGGGGCGCATGACGTGAAGTGCGCGCCGTGCGGGGTCTCGATCACGCCGGTCACCGCATGGCGGCCCACCAGCAGCGACTGCGGAGCGGCCGCCGCCAGGAACTCCGAAGGGGCGACGACGCGTTCGCAGGAGAGATACGCCTGCTCCGCCGCCTCGCAGAACAGGTCGTCGAAGTACGGATCGGGGCCCAGGTACTGGCCGTTGCCCTGCGCGTCCGCCCGGTTGAGGTGGACGAGCGCGACGTCCAGCCGCAGCGCCGGTACGGCCACCAGTTCCTCGCCGTCCTCGTACGGCGAGACCACCGTCCGCAGACCGGGGTTGACCGTCATCACGTCCGACCCGAGGCCCGCCCGGATCGGCAGGAAGGGAAGCCGGTGCACGGCCGCGGTCAGCCCCCACAGGAACATCGCCTCGTCCAGCTCCACCAGCTCGAAGTCCGCGCGCTCGCGGGCCGCCCGGAAGTGCGGCTCCAGCGGGATCGAATCGAGCGTGGCGAAGGCCGCGACCAGCTTGCGGATCTTCCCGGCGGCGGCCAGCAGCCCGACGTCCGGTCCGCCGTACGAGACCACCGTCAGGTCGCGGACGTCCGAGCGCAGCAGCGCCCGCACCAGCGCCATCGGCTTGCGCCGGGAGCCCCAGCCGCCGATGCCGACCGTCATGCCGCTCTCGATCCGGCCGACGGCCTCCTCCGCGCTCATCCGCTTGTCGCTCATCGCCGCTCACCGCCCCCGGACCTGTCGGATACGAACGCGTCCCGGTGCTTGTCGGCGAGTCCCGCGAGATTCGCCTCGAAGGTGAAGCCCTGCTCGAAGCGGTAGCTGCGGTGGACATCGACCGGGTCGATGCCGTTGATGGCCGCTTTGGCGAGACGCAGCAGCGCGCCGTCCTTGGCGGCGATCTCCCGGGCCAGCTCCAGGGCGGCGTCCCGCAGCGCGGCGCGCGGCACCACCCGCCACACCGAGCCGTGCCGGTGCAGCTCCCCGGCGGTCGCGGTACGCGAGGTGTAGTACAGCGCGCGCATCAGATGCTGGGGGACGAGCCGGGCCAGATGGGTGGCCGCGCCCAGCGCTCCCCGGTCCAGCTCCGGCAGCCCGAACGTCGCGTCCTCGGCCGCCACGATCGCGTCCGCGTTGCCCGCGAGGCCGATGCCGCCGCCGAGACAGAAGCCGTGCACGGCGGCGACGACCGGCACCGGGCAGTCGTAGACGGCCGCGAACGCCGCGTGGCAGCCGTGGTTGGCGCCGATGAGCGCCTGGTGCCCCTCGGTGCGCTGCATCTCCTTGATGTCCACCCCCGCGTTGAACCCCCGGCCCTCGGCGGCCAGGACCACGCAGCGCGTCCCGGGGTCGGCGCCCGCGGCGTGGAGCGCGTCGGCCAGCTCGTACCAGCCGTGCACGGGAAGGGCGTTGACCGGTGGGAAGTCCACGGTGACGACGGCGACGCCCGCTTCGGGGGCGGAGGTGGAGACACCCATGAGCAGATCCGCTACCTTTCCACCAAACGTTTGTTAGGCGTGAAGGTAGCAGCGCCCGGCGCACAACGGGAGGGTGAGAAGGGGCCATGGCCGTCTCCATCGACCTGTCCGGACGCGTCGCCGTCGTCACCGGCGGCACCCGTGGCGTCGGCGCGGGCATCGCCCGGGCCCTGCTCGCGGCAGGTGCCGATGTCATGGTCTGCGCCCGCCGCCCGCCGGACGGCCCGGTCGCGGCCGCCGGGCGCACGGCCCGCTTCCGGCCGCTGGACGTACGGGACCCGGCCGCCGTCGCGGACTTCTTCACCTGGGTGCGCGAGGCCCACGGCCGCCTCGACGTCCTCGTCAACAACGCCGGAGGCAGTCCGTACGGGCTGCTCGCCGAGTCCGGCCCGCGCCGCGCCGCACGGGTCGTGGAGCTGAACCTGATCGCGCCGATGACGGTCGCTCTCGGCGCCTACGAGGTGATGCGCGATCAGGAGGGCGGCGGATCGGTGGTGATGATCGGCAGTGTCAGCGGCACCCGCCCCTCGCCGGGTACGGCCGCCTACGGCGCCGCCAAGGCGGGCCTGGACAGCCTCGCCCGCACCCTCGCTGTGGAATGGGCCCCGGCGATCCGGGTCAACACCCTGGTCCTCGGCATGGTCCACACCGAACTCGCGCATCTGCACTACGGCGACGAGACCGGCGTGGCCGCCGTGTCCCGCACCGTGCCGCTGGGTCGCCTCGCCACCCCGGCGGAGGCGGGCGACGCCTGCGTCTTCCTCGCCTCGGACCTCGCCGCGTACATCACCGGCGCGAGCCTGGCCGTCCACGGCGGCGGAGAGCGCCCGGCGTTCCTGGCGGCGGCGCGGCCCCCGGCGGACGTAGCACCCTCAACAGGCCAAGGATCAGGAGGAGCACGATGACAGGCATCTGCAGCGGACGCGTCGCGGTCGTCACCGGAGCCGGTCGCGGCCTCGGCCGGGCGCACGCGCTCGCCTTCGCCGCCGAGGGCGCGCGGGTCGTCGTGAACGACCTCGGCGTGGGCCCGGACGGCGCCGGGGAGTCCCCGGGCCCCGCCCAGCAGGTGGTCGAGGAGATCCGCGCGCAGGGCGGCCAGGCCGTCGCCCACGGCGGCGACATCGCCACCGCCGACGGCGCGGCCTCCCTCATCGCCACCGCGCTCGACACCTACGGCAGGCTCGACACCCTCGTCAACAACGCCGGTTTCCTGCGCGACCGCATGCTCGTCAACCTCGGCGAGGACGACTGGGACGCGGTCATCCGCGTCCACCTCAGGGGACACTTCCTGCCCCTCCGGCACGCCGCCGCGCACTGGCGTGCCGAGGCGAAGGCGGGCCGGACGCCCACCGCGCGGGTGGTCAACACCAGCTCCGGGGCCGGGCTGCTGGGCAGCGTCGGGCAGGGCAACTACGCGGCCGCCAAGGCCGGGATCGTCGGCCTCACCCTCGTCGCCGCGGCGGAGATGGGCCGCTACGGGATCCAGGTCAACGCCATCGCCCCGGCGGCCCGCACCCGCATGACGGAGTCGACGTTCGCCGACACCATGGCGGCCCCCGGCGCGCCCGGCGCGTTCGACGCGATGGCGCCCGGCAATGTCTCACCGCTCGTCGTCTGGCTCGGCTCCGCCGCCTGCGCCGGGGTCACCGGACGGGTCTTCGAGGCCGAGGCCGGGCGCATCACCGTCATGGAGGGCTGGCGGCCCGGGCCGACCGCCGACAAGGGCGCCCGCTGGACCCCGGCCGAGGCGGGCGAGGCCGCGGCGAAGCTGCTCGCCGCCGCCGAACCGCCGGGGGCGGTGTACGGGGCGTCCTGACACAGCCGAGATACGCGCCCCTCAGGGCACGCACCCGGGTACGCGCCCCTCAGGGCACGCACCCGGGTACGCACCCCTCAGGGCACGCACCCGGCGCGCCGCAGCACCGTCAGGAACCGGGAGGCGAAGACCGGGTGGCCGTCGGCCGAGGGGTGCAGCCGGTCCAGCCCCTCCGGCTCCAGGAGCAGCCGCGTACAGCCGGGGCCGAACACCTCCGGGCCGTGGACGTAGTGCAGGTTCGCATCGCCGTGGTCGCGCAGCAGCGCGACGGCCCGTCGTATGTGCGCCCGGCACTCGCGCAGCGTCATCCCCGAGGGCCCGGGCACCTCCTCCCGCTCGGGCGCGGTGATGGTCGACATCACGGCGAACGGGGTGTCCGGATGCCCCTCCCGTACGGTGCGCACGAAGCCGACGAGCGCCGAGGCGAGCGCGTCGCGGTTGTGGCTGCCGAGCGCCTGGATGTTGATCCCCACGCAGACGGTGAGCAGTTCGGCCGGGAGATCCCGCATCAGTCGCGCCGTCATCGACTGGAGGCAGCAGGCCGCGCCGAGGGACAGCGAGGTCAGGTCCCAGCCGGCGCGGCGGGCCACCAGGGCGGCCCAGGTCCGGCTCGGCGACGCGGCCCCGCGCCCCTGCGAGATGGAGCTGCCGAAGTGGACCCAGCGCGGCCGCTGTTCCGCGCTGTCGCGCTCGACGGCGGCGCCCGCGTCCAGGGACAGCCCGCGCAGCCGGAACTGGTGGTAGTACGGCAGCCACAGCTCAACCGCCGTCATGCGGCCCGGCAGCCCGTCGACCCGGACCTCCGCGTCCCCGCCGTGGGTCTCCAGATGGGCGGTGGCCGTCCGCCGCCCGTCGCACACCACATCGAGCCGGGCCCGCTCCTCGGGGCCGTTCAGCTTCGGCGCGGGATCGGCCTGGTAGCGGCAGACCAGCGAGCGGCTGTCGGTGCGCAGGGTCACCCGTACCCCGGAGGGCATCGCGGCGCGCCCCAACCCGCCCTCGGGGAGATACAGCGCGGCGTCCTCGTACGGCAGCCGCCAGGGCGCGGTCCAGCCGGGGCCGCGCTGAAGGGACACCGCGCCCCGGTAGGTCAGGCGCGGATCGTCGTCACCGATGGCGAGCGGGGCGGGCCGATCGTGCGTGCGCGGGGACATGGGCAGGGAGTCTGGCACGCCCCACTGACAAGGGAGCTTCGCTCAGATGCTGATGCCGCGTGCGCGCAGATAGCTCAGCGGGTTGATGTCCGAGCCATAGGAGGGCCCGGTACGCACCTCGAAGTGCAGATGCGGGCCGGTGGTGTTCCCGGTCGAGCCCGAACGGCCGATCTGCTGGCCGACGTTGACGCCCTGCCCGGCGCGCACCGACAGCTGCGACAGATGCGCGTACTGGCTGTACTTGCCGTCCGCGTGCCGGATGACCACCTCGTAGCCGTACGCGTCCGCCCAGCCCGCCGAGACCACCTGGCCCGTGGCGACGGCCTTCACCGAGGTGCCGACCCCCACCGGGAAGTCGACGCCGGTGTGATGGCCGCTCGACCAGCTGGACCCGGACGCGCGGTAGGCGGTGGTCGGGCTGACGCCGCTCACGGGCGCGGCGAAGCCGGTGGCGGCGGCGGGCTTCGCCGCGGGCTTGCCCGCGCGCCGCTCGGCCTGCTGCGGCTTGGCCTTCGCCTCGGGCTGTGCCTTGGCCTTCGCCTTGGGCTCGGCTCTGTGCTTGGCCCGGGGCTTCGCCTCGGGCTTGCTCTCGGGCTTGGTCTTCGCCTCGGGCTTGGCCTCGGCTTCCGGCGTGGCCTTGGTGACGCGCAGGGAGAGCTTCTGGCCGGGGTAGATCAGATCCGGGTCGGAGCCCACCGTCGCGCGGTTGGACTCGTAGAGCGCGTGCCAGCCGCCGCGCACATCCTGCGCGTCGGCGATCCGGGACAGGGTGTCGCCGCCCACGACCACATAGGGCCCGGACTTCGTGGTCGCGTTGCCCGGCAGGCTGGTGGGCGTCGGCTTGCTCGCCCGGACCCGCTCGGCGGTGTTCGCGCGCTCCTTGGCCGCCGTCTGGACGACCTTGGGCGCGCTCTGCGGAGCTGCGGTGTCCTGCCCCAGACCGGCCTTCCCCGAGCACACCGGCCACGCCCCCGGCCCCTGGCCGTCCAGCACCTTCTCGGCGACGGCGATCTGCTGGGCCTTGGTGGCCAGATCGGCCCGCGCCGCGTAGGCCGTCCCGCCGTACGCCTCCCAGGTGCTCTGGGTGAACTGCAGCCCGCCGTAGAAGCCGTTCCCGCTGTTGATGTCCCAGTTGTTCGTGGACTCGCACTGGGCGACCTTGTCCCAGGTCTCGCTGGACGCGGCGTTCGCGCCCGTAGCGGCGACGAGAGGGAGTGCGATTCCGGCGCCGCCCGCCGTGACGCTCAGCGAGGCACGGGAGATGCGGTTGGGCTTGTAACGGCGGTGGCGTCCCCGTAAGGGCATGGACGGCTCCTTCTTCTGCTGCCTGCGAGGTGCTGCCCGTGAGGCGGGCTGCCAAAGCGGGCTAAACATAAGGGGACCGATTTGGCCACAACAAGAGGGAGTTCACACCGGAAAAGGGTCACAGCGCGCTGTGCTGCGACCCTCTTCCGGCAATGTGATGTGCATCACATAGATTCAGTCGGTGGCTCAAGCGGAACACAGGGTGACGATGACCCGCTGGCGTGTCCCACATGCCCCGTGCGTCACATCCGTACCGCCAGCGACAGTGCGAAACGGCCTGCGGCGTCGGTCCACCAGCGCCTCGACTCCAGCCCCGCGGCCGCCAGTTCGGTCCGCACCTTCTCCTCCCGGAACTTCGCGGATACCTCGGTACGGACCTCCTCCCCGGCCGCGAAGGACACCGCGAGATCCAGCGCGGGGATCTTCACGGTGAGGTCCTTGCGCGCCCGCAGCCGCATCTCGATCCACTCCCGCTCGGCGTCCCACACCGCCACATGGTCGAAGTCCGCGGGGTCGAGATCGGCGCCCAGCTCGCGGCCGAGGACCCGAAGCACGTTCTTGTTGAACTCCGCGGTGACGCCCTGCGCGTCGTCGTACGCGGCGACGAGCGTGGCCTCGTCCTTGACCAGGTCGGTCCCGAGCAGCAGCGCGTCACCCGGCGACAGCAGGGCGCTCACCGAGGCCAGGAACTCCGCCCGCTCGGGCGGCAGCAGATTGCCGATCGTGCCGCCGAGGAACGCCAGCAGCCGCGGCCCCGGAACGTCCTCCGGCAGCGAGAGCCCGCCGAGGAAGTCGGCGACCAGCGCGTGCACCCTCAGCCCCGGATGGTCGGCGAGCAGGGCGTGCCCGGCCAGTTCCAGCGCGCTTTCGCTGACATCCACCGGTACGTAGGCGTGCAGATCCGGCAGCGCGTCGATCAGATGACGGGTCTTCTCGGAGGATCCGGAGCCCAGCTCGATCAGGGTGCGGGCGCCGGTGGCGTCCGCGATCTCCGCCGCGCGCGCGATCAGGATCTCCCGCTCCGCGCGCGTCGGGTAGTACTCGGGCAGCCGGGTGATCTCCTCGAAGAGTTCGCTGCCGCGGGCGTCGTAGAACCACTTCGGCGGCAGCTGTTTGGGGGTGCGGGCCAGCCCTTCGGTGACATCGGCGCGCAGGGCCGCGGCCGTGGCATCGGCGGGCAGGGTGCGGGTGACGGTGAAGGGGCTCACGCGGAACCCTCCTTGAGTGCGGTGAGAAGTACATCGGTGCGGGTGGCGGTGAGCAGCGTGCGGTCGGGGACCTCGGTCCAGCGCGGATCGTCGTCGTACGGCTCGGAGGCGACCACGACGTCGCGGTCCGGTCCTGTCAGGTACCAGAGGGTGTCGCCCCAGGCGGTGGCGGCGATCGTCTCCCCGTCCATGAGCAGCAGGTTGAGCCGCGAACCGGGCGCGGCGGCGGCCACCGCCTCGGTGGTCCGGGCCAGCGCCTCGGACAGCTCGTGGCCCAGCCGCAGCGCGTGCAGCGTCAGCGCCCAGACGAGCGCCGAGTCGCAGCGCGCCTCCAGGCCGAGCAGATCGGCGGGCGGCAGGGACTCGGCGAGCCCCGCGAGCGTGTGCGGCCAGCCGCTGATGGCCCCGTTGTGGCTGAACAGCCAGGCGCCGGAGGCGAAGGGCGAGGCGCCCGCCTCGCCGTCGGCGCTCGCCACGGTGGCGTCCCGTACGGCGCCCATCAGCGCCCCGGTCCGTACCACCCGGGCGAGATCGGCGAACGACAGATCGCCCCAGATGGGCCCCGCGCGCCGGTAGCGCGCGGGCACCGGGTCGCCCGGCGCGTACCAGCCGACGCCGAACCCGTCGGCGTTGACGGTGCCGTGCGCCTGCCGGCGCGGCGCCCATGACTGCGTGAACAGGCTGTGCTCGGGCGCGATGACGACCTCGCCGATGGGCCTCTCGGGCCCCAGGTACGCCAGATGCCTACACACCGGCGCCCCCGGTGCGCCGAAGCGTGCTGATGCGGCGGGCGCTCATTCCGCCTCCGCCGGGGACGCGTCGCGGGCGGTGCGGAAGCCCGAGAAGATCTGGCGGCGCACCGGCAGGTCCCAGTTGCGGAACGTGCCGCGGCAGGCGACCGCGTCCACGGCGAACGAGCCGCCGCGCAGCACCTTGTGCGCGGGCCCGAAGAAGACCTTCGAGTACTCGGGGTACGGGAAGACGGTGAACCCCGGGTAGGGCAGGAAGTCGCTCGACGTCCACTCCCACACGTCCCCGATCAGCTGCCGTACGCCCAGCGCCGACGCGCCCTGCGGATAGCTTCCGGCGGGTGCGGGCCGCAGGTGGCGCTGGCCGAGGTTGGCGTGGTCGGGGGTGGGGTCCGCGTCGCCCCACGGGTAGCGACGGGACCGGCCGCTGGCCGGATCGTGGCGGGCGGCCTTCTCCCACTCCTCCTCGGTGGGCAGCCGGCGCCCGGCCCAGCGGGCGTAGGCGTCCGCCTCGTACCAGCTCACATGGACCACCGGCTCGTTCGGCGGCACCGGCTCGGTCACCCCGAAGCGGCGGCGCAGCCACTGGCCGCCCTCGCGCCGCCAGAACAGCGGGGCGCTCATGCCGTGCTCCTGGATGTACGCCCAGCCCTCGGTGGTCCACCAGCGCCGATCGGTGTAGCCGCCGTCGGCGATGAACCGCGCGTAGGCGCCGTTGGTCACCGGGGTGGTGTCGATGAAGAAGGGCGGCACCAGCCGGTGGTGCGCGGGGCGCTCGTTGTCCAGCGCCCAGGGCTCGGACGAGGTGCCCATGGTGAACCGGCCGCCGGGGACCAGCACCTCGTCCGGCAGGGGGCCGCCGGAGGTGTCGGGCGGTGGCGGGGCGGTGAGGGCGGCCGGGCCGCGGCGCAGCTGATGGGTGATGAGCATCGTCTCGTCGTGCTGCTGCTCATGCTGCGCGATCATGCCGAAGGCGAAGGCCGCGTCGAGCAGCGGGGCGCCGCGCAGCTCGGTCCGCTCCAGGACGTCGAGCACCCGGTCGCGTACGTCTGTGACATAGCCGCGGGCCTCGGCGGGCGCCAGCAGCGGCAGTGAGGGGCGCGCCGAGCGCGGATGCTCGAACGCGTCGTACACCGAGTCGATCTCGGGGCGCAGCGCGTCCTGTCCGCCGACGGCGCGCAGCAGCCACTGCTCCTCCTGGTTGCCGATGTGCGCCAGGTCCCAGACCAGCGGCGACATCAGGGGGGAGTGCTGGGCGGTGAGGTCGTTCTCGTCCACGCAGGTGGTGAGGGTGTGGGTACGGTCGCGCGCGGTGCGCAGAACCGTTTCGGCGCGCTGTCGCAGCGCCTCGGGGTCGAGTGCGGGGCCGGAAGCGGTCATGACCGTTCCTCCTTCCCGGGAAGGGCGGCGAGCAAATCGTCGGCCGGACATCGGCCACGGGCGACATACCGGTCGGTGAAGTCGGCGACGGCGGATACGACGGCGGGGGAGGCCCCGATCCGGGGCAGCGCCTCCAGCGCCGTGGCGAAGCAGGCCACGGCGGCGGCGCGCAGCTCGGGGTCGGCCAGAGCGTCGCGGGACGCCGTCATCCACAGCGGATTGCAGGGCGCGGGCCGGGTGCCCGCCGTCTCGGCGAGCGGCTTCACCACGCGGTAGACGGTCTCCGCGGCCTGCGGGTCGTCGAAGAGCGCCACGGTCACGGCGAGGGGCACGATCCAGCCGTCGTCGCCGCTCTGGGCGTCGATCATGCGCAGTTCGAGGTGGCCGCGCGGACGGACGGGCGGAAACAGGGTCGAGACATGGAAGTCGAGATCGTCCTGGGTGGGCGGCCGTGGCAGACCGGTGCGGGCCCACTGACGGAAGGTGAGGCCGTCCGGCACCGCCCAGCGCGTGCCGTCGTCCCGGATGGCCATCACGGGAGCGTCCAGCACGTATCCGGCCCAGGCGGCGCGGGGCTCCCGGCCGTCGGGCGGGGCCAGCGTGCGACCGGGGTCCATCGCCGCCCACAGTGCCTGCCGGGTGGAGCGGAAGCCGGTCGGGCGGCCCTCGCGCAGCGGGGAGTTGGCGAACGCGGCGGTCAGTACGGCGCCCAGCAGATGGGCCAGCCGCCAGCGCCGCCCGAGGCCCAGCGGGCCGGGCTCCTCCTGTCCGGCGTCCACACAGACCTGTACGGAGGCGGTGTTGCACATCATGGAGCGCCCCGCCGGTCCCCGGCGGTTGAAATAGGTCTCCATGGAGTCGTAGCGGGGTGTGGCGAGGATCCTGCGCGGCGGGCGCCATGGGTCGTGTCCATGACCTGCGATGGCGAGGCCCAGCTCGGCGAGGAGCGCGCGGACGAGGACGAGATCGGCGGCGGCGGACTCCACACACGCGGTGAGGGAGTCGGCCGGGAGGGAGCTCAGCTCCACCTGGCCGCCGGGTTCGAAGGTGAGCGCGGAGGAGAGGCCCAGTCCGCGCAGGGCGGTGACCGCGGCTTCCAGCCGGGCCGCCTCGACGGGTCGTGCGGGGTCGTGCGGGTCGTACATGATCCACTCGAGTTCGACGCCGATGCGTCGCGGGGGACCGGTCTTGAAACAGATCCCGTGGAGTCTGGCCTCCATCTCGGCCTCGTCGATCGCCTTGCTGTCCGGCACAGTCGTCATCTCCCGTCCCGTTCCGGCTATCGGATCGCTGCGATAGGAACCGATATGTCGCCGCCCACTCTTGTCCGTCGAGGTCCCGGGCTCAAGGGTGCCTCCAGAGTTGCATAAGAGTTCACCGCGCGCCGGGCGGGAAGGCAGGATGGCTGAAGCCTCGGTACGAGCCGGTTCCCCTGCTCGTACCGACTGGTTAGTATGTGCGCCCCGACGCGTTAGCGCGCCCCCCTACCGACAGCTTCTGGAGGCCACCGGATGCAGGCATGGCGAGTGCACGATAATGGCGAGCCGCGTGAGGTGATGCGCCTCGACGACGTGCCGGATCCGGTCGCCGGGCCCGGGGAGCTGCTGCTGCGGGTCCGGGCCGTCGACGTCAACTTCCCGGACGCCCTGCTGTGCCGTGGCCACTACCAGGTACGGCCGCCCATGCCGTTCACCCCGGGCGTCGAGGTGTGCGGCGAGATCGTCGCCGTCGGCGAGGGGGCGCAGGGCCAGGTGGGCGCGCGCGTCCTGGCCACCCCCACGCTCCCCGCGGGCGGCTTCGCCGAGTACGTGACCGTCGACGCGGCCACCGTGCTGCCCGCGCCGGACGCCCTGGACGACGCCCAGGCCGCGGCCCTGCACATCGGCTACCAGACCGGCTGGTTCGGCCTGCACCGGCGGGCCGGGCTGCGGGCCGGGGACACGCTGCTGGTGCACGCCGCCGCGGGCGGCGTCGGCAGCGCCGCCGTACAGCTCGGCAAGGCCGCCGGGGCACGGGTGATCGGGGTCGTCGGCGGCGCGGACAAGGCCCGGGTCGCCCGCGAACTGGGCTGCGACGTGGTGCTCGACCGGCGCGCCGACGACATCGTGGCCGCCGTGAAGGAAGCCACCGGCGGACGCGGCGCCGACGTCGTCTACGACCCGGTCGGCGGCGACGCCTTCGCCCAGTCCGTCAAGTGCATCGCGTTCGAGGGCCGGATCGTGGTGGTCGGCTTCGCCAGCGGCGTCGTCCCACAGGCCGCCCTCAACCACGCCCTGGTCAAGAACTACGCCATCCTCGGCCTCCACTGGGGCCTCTACAACACCTACGACCCGGCCGCGATCCGCGCCTGCCACGACGAGCTGACCAAGCTCGCCGCCCAGGGCGCCGTCAAACCGCTGGTCAGCGAGCGGGTGCCGCTGGAGGGGGCCGCGGACGCCGTCCAGCGCGTCGCCGACGGCGTGACCACCGGCCGCGTCGTGGTCGTCCCCGGACAGCCTGCGGGAGGCGCCCGATGAGCACCCCCGAGAACACCTCCCCGGATTCCGCCCCTGTGGACGCCGACGGGCTGCGGCGCCGCACCCGCGCCCTCCTCGACGCCCACCCACCGGGCACCACCGACCCGCTGGAGTTCCTGCGCGCCCGCTTCGACGCCGGGCTCGCCTGGGTGCACTACCCGGTGGGGCTGGGCGGCCTCGACGCCCCCCGCTCGCTCCAGGCCGTCGTGGACGCCGAACTCGACGCCGCCGGAGCGCCCGACAACGACCCCCGCCGCATCGGCATCGGCCTCGGCATGGCCGCGCCCACCATCCTCGGCTTCGGCAGCGACGAGCAGCGGCAGCGGCTGCTGCGCCCGCTGTGGACCGGCGAGGAGGTGTGGTGCCAGCTGTTCAGCGAGCCCGGCGCCGGTTCCGACCTCGCCGCACTCGCCACCCGGGCGGTGCGCGACGGCGACGACTGGGTGGTCGACGGCCAGAAGGTCTGGACGTCCAGCGCCCACCTCGCCCGCTGGGCCATCCTCATCGCCCGCACCGACCCCGACCTGCCCAAGCACCGCGGCATCAGCTACTTCGTCTGCGACATGACCGACCCCGGGGTCGAGGTCCGACCGCTGCGCCAGATCACTGGCGAGGCCGAGTTCAACGAGGTCTTCCTGACCGGCGTACGCATCCCCGACAGCCGCCGCCTCGGCGAGATCGGCGAGGGCTGGCGGGTCGCCCAGACCACCCTGATGAACGAGCGCGTCGCCATCGGCGGCGGTCGTGTCCCCCGCGAGGGCGGCATGATCGGCCTGATCTCCGGGACCTGGCGCGACCGCCCCGAACTGCGCACCCACGATCTGCACCAGCGGCTGCTGCGGCTGTGGGTGGACGCCGAGGCCGCCCGGCTCGCGGGCGAGCGGCTGGGCCAGCAGCTGGCCGTCGGACAGCCCGGCCCCGAGGGCTCGGCCATGAAGCTCGCCTTCGCCCGGCTCAACCAGGAGATCAGCGCGCTGGAGGTCGAACTGCTGGGGGAGGAGGGCCTGCTCTACGACGACTGGACGCTGCGCCGCCCCGAACACGTCGACTTCACCGGACGCGAGGCGGGCTACCGCTATCTGCGCGCCAAGGGCAACTCCATCGAGGGCGGCACCTCCGAGGTCCTGCTCAACATCATCGCCGAACGCGTCCTGGGTCTGCCGCCCGAGCCGCGGACCGACAAGGACGTCCCGTGGAAGGATCTGCCCCGATGAGCACCCCGGACCTGCTCTACACCGAGGCCGAGGACGACCTGCGCGCGGCCGTGCGGTCGCTGCTCACCGACCGCTGCCCGCCCGGCGCCGTGGTCTCCGAGGCCGAGACCGGCCGGGCGTACGACCCCGGGCTGTGGCGCTCCCTGGGCGGCGAGATGGGCACGGCGGGGCTGCTCGTGCCCGAGAAGCTCGGCGGCCAGGGCGCCACCGCGCGCGAGGCGGCCGTCGTGCTGGAGGAGCTGGGCCGGGCCGTCGCCCCCGTGCCGTACCTCACCAGCGCCGTCCTCGCGGTCAGCGCCGTGCTGGGCTGCGACACCGGTGAGGAGGCCGTGGCGCGGCTGCTCGGCGCCCTCGCCGACGGCCGTACGGTCGGCGCGCTGGCGGTTCCGGCGGCCACCGCGCCCGGCGCCGCCGCCGCCCCGGCCGTGACCGTACGGGTGGACGGCGACGGGACGCTCAGCGGCCGGATCACCCATGTCGCGGGCGCGGCGGGCGCCGATGTGCTGCTCGTCCCCGCCGAGGGACCGGACGGGTACGGGCTGTACGCCGTGGAGAGCACGGAAGCCAGCGTCTCCGTGGAGCCCCTGACCTCGCTCGACCTGACCCGGCCCATCGCCGCGGTGACCCTCACCGGCGCCCCCGCGCGGCGGCTGGCCGGTCCGGGCCGGGCGGAGGCCGCCGTCGTACGGGCACTGCTGACCGGCGCCGGGCTGCTTGCCTCCGAGCAGCTGGGCGTGGCCGAGTGGTGTCTGACCGAGACCGTCCGCCACACCAAGGAGCGCCATCAGTTCGGCCGCCCGGTCGGGTCGTTCCAGGCCCTCAAGCACCGGATGGCGGCGCTCTACCTCGAGCTGGTCTCGGCCCGCGCCACCGCCCGGCACGCCGCCGACGCGCTGGCCGCCGACAGTCCGGACGTCCCGGTCGCGGTGGCCGTGGCGCAGGCGTACTGCGGTCAGGTGGCGGTGCACGCGGCCGAGGAGTGCGTGCAGTTGCACGGCGGCATCGGCATGACCTGGGAGCACCCGGCGCATCTCTACCTCAAGCGGGCCAAGAGCGCCGAGACCCTGCTCGGCACCCCGGGCCGCCATCGCGAGGCCCTCGCCGCCCTGGTGGACCTCCCGGCGCCCACGGTCTGACGAGCGAATCGCCGACGCCCGGTGAACCCGCCCCGCCGAGGGCCGCGTTCACCGGGCGCCGCGCTCACCCGGAGGTCGAACGGAAGATCGGCACTCGTGTGGAGCACCCGCTTCGAGGGGATTCAGGGGGATTCTGGGCCACACTGACGGCCGGATCCCGATCCCCTGAAGCGGCCCAGGAGGCTCCCCATGGCCATTTCGATCTCTGTGGTCCTGCTCCTGCTGATCCTGGCGGTGGTCTTCCTGCGCAGCGGCGGACTACGCGTCTCGCACGCCCTGGTCTGCGTCACGCTGGGCTTCTACCTGGCGAGCAGCAGCATCGCGCCGACCATCTCCGAGGGCCTGTCCGCGACCGCGGACGTCGTCAGCAGCGTCCGCCCCTGACCGGCGCCCGCGGCCGCGGTTCAGCCTTGTTTCGCGTTGTCTCGCCTTGATCCGGCAACCGCTCAGCGGCCGATCTCCACGTCCTCCAGCACGCCCAGGGCGTCGGGCACCAGAACCGCCGCCGAGAAGTAGGCGCTCACCAGATACGACGTCACGGCCTGCTCGTTGATGCCCATGAAGCGGACGTTGAGGCTGGGCTCGTACTCGTCGGGGATGCCCGTCTGGTGCAGTCCGATGACGCCCTGGCTCTCCTCCCCGGTGCGCATCGCGAGGATCGAGCTGGTGCCGGACTCACTCACCGGGATCTTGTTGCAGGGCAGCAGCGGCACTCCGCGCCAGGCGCGCACCGCGGTGCCCGCCACCTCGGCGCCCTGCGGATACAGCCCCCGACTGCTGCACTCGCGGCCGAAGGCGGCGATGGTGCGCGGATGCGCCAGCAGATACTGCGTCTTGCGGCGCCGGGCCAGCAGCTCGTCCAGATCGTCCGGGGTGGGCGGGCCGCTGCGGGTGTGGATGCGCTGGGAGAGCGCGGCGTTGTGCAGCAGGCCGAACTCCCGGTTGTTGACGAGTTCGTGCTCCTGGCGCTCGCGCAGCGCCTGGATGGTCAGCTTGAGCTGTTCCTCGACCTGGTTCATCGGTTCGTTGTAGAGGTCGGCGACGCGGGTGTGGACGCGCAGGATCGTCTGGGCGACGCTCAGCTCGTACTCACGCGGCTTCAGCTCGTACTCCGCGAACGTCCCCGCCAGCGTCGGCTCTCCCGTATGGCCGGAGGCGACCGCGATATCGGCCTCGCCCCGCCGGTTCTGCGCGGGCTCGGTCCGCCCTGACGCCTCCTGGAGATGGCCGCGCAGCGCCTCGGACCGGTCGGCGGTCTCCTGGAAGACCCGGCGGGGGAGGGTGAGCACCGTGGTCCGGGTGACGGCCCGCGCGGTGAACTCCCAGGTGCCCTCCGGCCCGGTCAGCACCGAGTCGCCGAAGAACTCCCCGTCGGCCAGCAGCCCCAGCGCCGTGCCCTCGTCGTACGCCCCGGGCGCGATCTGCCGGACCTTGCCGTGGGCGATGAGGTACACCTGATCGGCCGGGCGGCCTGCCTCGACCAGCACATCGCCGGGCGCGTACTCCCGCTGCACGCAGCCGTCCGCCAGCGCCTCCAGCACGGCGGTGTCGCCGAAACCGCGCAGCGTCGGCAGCTCACCCAGCTCCGGCGGAATCACCCGCACCTCGGATCCGGTGCTGACGAACTCGATCCGTCCGTCCCCGACCGTGTAGCTGAGCCGCCGGTTCACCCGGTACGTACCGGCCGAGACCTGGACCCAGGGCAGCACGCGCAGCAGCCACCGGGAGGAGATGGCCTGCATCTGCGGGACGGACTTGGTCGTCGTCGCCAGATTCCGGGCGGCGGCCGTTCCCAGACTCAGCGGCTGCTCTCCGGACTCCACGGAGGTGGTCATCTGTGTTCATCACCCATTTCTGTAGTGGGGGGCGTTACGGGCGTTGCGGGAAGGCGATACCGGCGGCCGGGAGTGCGGCCGCCGCGCCGTCAGAGTCCGACTTCCACGTTCTCCAGGATTCCGAGCGCGTCCGGGACGAGGACGGCCGCGGAATAGTAGGCGCTCACGAGGTACGAGATGATCGCCTGGTCGTTGATTCCCATGAAGCGGACGGAAAGGCTGGGTTGGTATTCATCCGGAATTCCGGTCCGGTGGAGGCCGATGACGCCCTGGTTCTCCTCGCCGGTGCGCAGCGCCAGGATCGAGCTGACGCCGCTGCGGGTCACCGGGATCTTGTTGCACGGGAAGATGGGAACGCCGCGCCAGGCCGGGACCGCGTGCCCGTTCACCTCCGCGTGCTGCGGGACGATCCCCCGGCTGTTCAGCTCCCGGCCGATGGCCGCGATGGCCCGCGGGTGGGCCAGGATCAGCCCGGGGTCCTTCCAGACGGTGGCCAGCAGCGCGTCGAGGTCGTCGGGGGTGGGCGGGCCGCCGCGGGTGTGGATGCGCTGGGACAGGTCGGCGTTGTGCAGCAGGCCGATGTCGGGGTTGTTGACCAGCTCGTGCTCCTGGCGCTCGCGCAGCGCCTCGATGGTCAGCCGGAGCTGCTGCTCGACCTGGTTCATCGGCTCGTTGTAGAGGTCGGCGACGCGGGTGTGGACGCGCAACACCGTCTGGGCCACGCTCAGCTCGTACTCACGCGGCTTCAGCTCGTACTCCGCGAACGTGCCCGCCAGCGTCGGTTCGCCCGAGTGCCCCGAGGCCAGCTCGATGGACGCCTCACCGTGCTCGTTCTGCGCGGCCACCGGCGCCGAGCGCACCGCCTCCACATGCGCGCGCAGCTCCCGGGAGCGATCCAGCTGCTCCTCGAACTCCTGCCGCGACAGGGTCAGCGCCGTGCAGGAGGTGACCGCCTTGACCGTGATACCCCAGGCGCCGGGCTCGGTGGCGGCCAGCTCCCGCGCGCCGAAGTGGTCACCCCCGGCGGCCGAGCCGACCACCGAGGGCTCGTCGAACGCGCCCTCGGCCAGCTTGTCGACCTTGCCATGGGCGAGCAGGACCAGCTCGTCGGCCGGGTGCCCGGCCTCCACCAGCAGCTCCCCGGGGGCGAACTCGCGCTGGGTGAAGCGGTCCGCCAGCGCCTCGAGCACCGCGGTGTCCTCGAAGGCGCGCAGCAGCGGCAGTTCGCGCAGCTCGACGGGGATGACCCGGACCGCAGACCCGGTGGTGGTGAACTCCACCCGCCCGTCACCGAGCGTGTGCGACGCCCGGCGGTTCACCCGGTACGAACCACCCGGAACCTGCACCCACGGCAGCATGCGCAGCAGCCACCGCGAGGTGATGCCCTGCATCTGCGGCACGGACTTTGTCGTCGTCGCCAGATTCCGTGCCGCCTCCGTGCCCAGACTCGTGGGCGGCTGCGGATTGCCGATACCGGAACCTGATTCAACGGACGTCGTCATCGTGAATGCTCACCCATCCCTGTACGGACTTGAAGAGATATTCCGCCTCGAAGCAACTGCCAAGCTATCAGCGGACTTTGGGCGGTGCATTCACTCAAAAGAGTGTGCTGTCAAGGGTTTGCGGAATTAGTGCCGGGTGAATACTCCGGCCCCATCGTCCTGGACGATCGGAAAGCCGCCGACGGCGGTGGATGGCCGTACGCCGTGCCGTCGGGTCCTCGGGAACGGCGTGGAAATGGCCGGGGACCACCTGCGGAACTCTTCGCACGCCCCTGCCCATCGGGACCGCGGGCCCCCGATACTCACTGGCGTCCGACGCGTACATCCGGCATCACGCCGGGACGAGAGCCAGGAGGCCTCCATGGTCCGCCGTACACGCCGCGCCTTTGTCGTCACCCTCGGAGCCGCACTCGCGGGCGGCACCGCCGCCCCGGCGTTCGCGGACTCAGCCGGTCCCAGGCCCAAGCCGCCGCTGGCCAGAGCCCACGCGCACAACGACTATGAGCACCCGCGCCCGCTCCTCGACGCCCTGTCCCACGGCTTCGGCAGCGTCGAGGCCGACATCTGGCTGGTGGACGGCCAGTTGCTGGTCGCCCACGACGCGACCGACCTCGACCCCACCCGCACCCTGGAATCCCTGTACCTCGACCCGCTGTTCCAGCGCGTCACGGCGAACCGCGGCCGGGTCTACCGCGGCTACGACCTGTCGCTGCAACTGCTGATCGACCTCAAGACCCCCGGCGAGGCCACCTACCTCGAACTCGCCAAGCGGCTGCGCCGCTACAGCCGGATGTTCAGCACCGCCTACGGCGGGGTCGACGGCGGGGTGCGGCGCGGAGCGGTGACCGCCGTCATATCGGGCGACCGTGGAGCGCGCGGCCCCATGGAGGCCGAGAAGGTGCGCCACGCCTTCTACGACGGACGCCTGGAGGACATGGGCACCGGCGTGCCCGCCTCCTTCATCCCGCTCATCAGCGCCGACTGGACGAAGACCTTCACCTGGCAGGGCATCGGCGCGATGCCGCAGGAGGAGCGGGAGAAGCTGTACCAGATCACCGTCGCCGCCCGCGCGGCCCGGCAGAAGGTGCGCTTCTGGGCCACGCCCGACCTCGCGGGCGCGGAGCGTGACGCCGTGTGGCGCGAGCTGCTGGCCGCGCACGTCGACTACCTCAACACCGATGACCTGGCGGGGCTGGAGGACTTCCTGCGCCGCGCTCACTGACGCCGTCACTCACTGACGCCGTCACCCGCTGACGCGGCACGGGGAGCCCGGCGGGCGGGCCCGGCGGATCCGCGGAATATCGGTTCGCGGGACGCCGGTCCGCTCCGCCATGCTGACCGTCATGCTCATCAGGACCGCCATCCCCGAGGACTGGCCCGCGATCTGGCCCTTCCTGCACCGCATCGTCGCCGCGGGCGAGACCTACACCTATCCGCGCGACCTGGACGAGGAACGGGCCCGCGACCTCTGGATGCTGAGGCCCCCGGGCCGGACCGTCGTCGCCACCGGCGCCGACGGCGCGGTGCTCGGCTCGGCCAAGATGAACCCGAATCAGATGGGGCCCGCCGCGCATGTGGCGGGCGCCAGCTTCATGGTGGCGCCCGAGAGCGCCGGGCGGGGCGTCGGCCGCGCGCTCGGCGAACACGTCCTGGAGTGGGCGCGCGCCGAGGGCTACCAGGCGATGCAGTTCAACGCCGTGGTGGAGGCCAACACCCGGGCGGTCGCGCTGTGGCGCTCACTCGGCTTCGAGGTGGTGGGCACCGTACCCAAGGCGTTCCACCACCCGGCGGAGGGCTACGTCGGGCTGCACGTCATGCACCGCTTCCTGTGACCGAGGCCGCTTCCCTGAGCCCGGCCGGATCGTCGAGGACGGCCTGCACCACGGAGTGCGCCGCGCCGAGCAGCGGACCGTCCGAGCCCAGCCGTGAGACCGTCACCGTGCCCTGACCGGAGCGCGCCGGGTCCGCGAGCCGCAGCGCCAACTCCCGCTCCAGGGCGGGCAGCAGCCAGGGCGCGAGCGGCGTGAGCGCGCCCCCGAGCACCACCGTGCGCGGGTCGAGGAGGTTCACGGCACCGGCCAGCGCGATACCGAGCGCCGCGCCCGCCCCGCGCAGCGCGCGCCGTACGCGCTGGTCGCCGTCCGCCGCCCGCTCGGCCAGCAGGGCGATCCGGCCGCCGGGCCCGGGGTGCTGGGCGGCGGCCTGTCCGGGGGACAGCCCGCTCGCCCGCAGCACCGCCTCCTCGCCCGCGTACTGCTCCAGACAGCCGCGCCCGCCGCACGCGCACGCGGGCCCCTCGGGCCGCACCGGCACATGGCCCAGCTCACCCGCGAAGCCGTGGGTGCCGCGCAGCAGCCGCCCGTCGAGCACGACCGCGGCGCCGATGCCGATCTCGGCCGAGACATGGACGAAGTCGCGCGGTGCCGGGTCATGGCCGCCCCGCCACAGCTCGGCGAGCGCCCCGAGGTTGGCCTCGTTGTCGACGGTCAGCGGCAGCCCGGGCAGTGCGGCGCGCAGCGCGGGGCCGATGTCCACGCCCTCCCAGCCGAGGTTGGGGGCGCGCACCACCAGCGACGAATCGCGCGCCACCAGGCCCGGCACCGCCACCGCGAGCCCGGCGGGCCGCAGCCCCTCGCGCACCGCCTCCGCCGCCACCTGCCGGACCAGATCGGCGAGCCGGGCGAGCGCCGGGCCCGCCGCGCGGTCCCGGTTCGGCGCCGCCACCTCCGTACGGGCCCGTATCCGGCCGCCCAGGTCCACCGCGCAGACGGCCAGATGGTCCACGCCTATCTCCGCGCCGATCCCGGCCGGGCCGCGCTCGTTGAGCTGCAGCGCGCTGCCGGGGCGGCCGACCGTGCCGGGCCGGGACGGGCCCAGCTCGACCAGCAGCCCGTCCCGGATCAGCTCGTCCACCAGCGTGGAGACGGCGGCCCGGGTCAGCCCCACCCGGGCCGCGACGGACGCGCGGGAGAGCGGTCCGTGCGCGGCCACGGCGTGCAGCACGAGGGAGAGATTGCGGCGGCGCATCGCCTGCTGGGTGTTGGGCAGTGGCGCTGCCACGGTCGTCTCCTCTCGTACGGGCTTCTCGTACGGTTTCGCTGATGGTGCCCGGCGGCGCGGGTCAGGCCCGGCGCAGCAGCCCGTCCGCGTCGGACAGCACCCGGGAGACGCGCTGCCGCGTCTCCTCGTCGCGCTCCACCGCCTCGTACGACGGCCCCTCCGCGGTCGCCCAGCGGCGCGCCACCGCCGCCGGATCCTCGCCCAGCGCCAGCCCGGCGGCCTGCGCGGCGGCGCCGAGGGCGACGAGTTCCTGCGCCCTCGGTACCTGGACCGGGCGGCCGCTCAGCCGCCGTACCGTCTCGCGCCAGGCCGTGCCCTTGGCGCCGCCGCCGATGAGCAGCAGCGGGGTATCGGGGGCCGCGTCCGCGTCCAGCACCTGGTCGAGCGCGGTCAGCAGAGTGAAGACGGCGCCGTCGTAGGCGGCCTGGAGGAGCTGGCCCGGCGTCGTGTCGTGGCGCAGCCCGTGCAGCAGCCCGGAGGCGTGGGGCAGGTTCGGGGTGCGCTCACCGTCCAGGAAGGGGAGCAGTACGGACTGGCCGCCCGGCTCCACCGCCTCCCGGTCCCGGCCCAACAGCGCGGCGACCTTGTCGACGGCGAGCGTGCAGTTGAGGGTGCAGGCCAGCGGCAGCCAGGCCTCCCGGCTGTCGGCGAACCCGGCGACCATCCCCGTCGGGTCGGCGGGCCGGTGCTCCGAGACCGCGTACACGGTGCCGGAGGTGCCGAGGCTGAGCACGGGCTGCCCCGGGCGCAGCCCGAGCCCGAGGGCCGCGGCCATGTTGTCGCCGGTCCCGGTGGCCACCAGGGCGCCGGTGGGCAGCGGCAGGTCCGGCAGGTCCCGTACCGTCCCGGCCGCCTCGCCGTGCCGCAGGACGCGCGGCAGCAGCGCGGGGGAGAGCCCGACCCGGCCGAGGATCTCCTCGTCGTACGCCTCGCTGCCGGACGCCCACCAGCCGGTGCCCGAGGCGTCGCCGCGGTCGGTCGTGCCGTATCCGGTGAGCCGTTCGGTGAGGTAGTCGTGGGGGAGCCGGACGGCCGCGGTGGCGCGGGCCGCCTCCGGCTCGTTCTCCATGAGCCAGGCCCATTTGGTGACGGTGAACGACGTCGCGGGCACGCTGCCGATCCGCTCCGCCCACGCCTTGGGGCCGCCCAGCTCCTCGACCAGCCGGTCGCGCTGCGGCGCCGAGCGCACGTCGTTCCACAGCAGCGCGGGGCGTACCGGGCGGCCGGAGGCGTCCAGTGTCACCAGCCCGTGCTGCTGGCCGCCGATGGAGACCGCGGCCGCCTGCCGGGCGTGCGGGCCGCACTGGCGCAGCGCCTCCGCCAGCGCCTCCCACCACGCTTCAGGATCGCTCTCCTTGCCCTCGCCGCCGGCGCCGCCGCCGACGGTGTGCGACCCCTGGCCGCGTGCGACGACCCGGCCGGTCGCGGCGTCGACGACCAGCGCCTTGGTCGACTGCGTGGAGCTGTCCACGCCCACGACCAGCGGTCCTTCCGGCACGGGCACGGCTGCTGCTGCCATCTCGCGCTCTCCCTTGCGTCCCTGTGTGCTTGCGACTGCGTCCCTGTCCGCTGCGACGAGTCTGAGCGGCTGATGAGCGGGGCTTCCCCGGAATGCTCGCGCATACTAATTTGTAAAGCGCCCTGACGAAATAGGCGAGGGAGCTGCGATGAGCTACAACCCCACCCCTGAGGACAGGTTCACCTTCGGCCTGTGGACGGTCGGCTGGCAGGGCCGGGACCCATTCGGGGACGCCACCCGCCCGGCGCTCGACCCCGTCGAGTCCGTCACCCGGCTCGCCGAACTCGGCGCGTACGGCGTCACCTTCCACGACGACGACCTCATCCCCTTCGGCGCCTCGGAGACCGAGCGCGAGTCGCACATCAAGCGCTTCCGGCAGGCCCTGGACGCCACCGGCATGACCGTGCCGATGGCCACGACCAACCTGTTCACTCATCCGGTCTTCAAGGACGGCGCCTTCACCGCCAACGACCGGGACGTCCGCCGCTACGCCCTCCGCAAGACCCTGCGCAACATCGACCTCGCGGTCGAGCTGGGCGCGAAGACCTATGTGGCCTGGGGCGGCCGCGAGGGCGCGGAGTCCGGCGGGGCCAAGGACGTGCGCGCCGCCCTCGACCGGATGAAGGAGGCCTTCGACCTGCTCGGCGCGTACGTCACCGAGCAGGGCTACGATCTGCGCTTCGCCATCGAGCCCAAGCCCAACGAACCGCGCGGCGACATCCTGCTGCCCACCGTCGGCCACGCGCTCGCCTTCATCGAGCGGCTGGAGCGGCCCGCGCTGTACGGGGTGAACCCCGAGGTCGGCCACGAGCAGATGGCCGGGCTGAACTTCCCGCACGGCATCGCGCAGGCGCTATGGGCGGGCAAGCTCTTCCATATCGACCTCAACGGCCAGTCCGGCATCAAGTACGACCAGGACCTGCGGTTCGGGGCGGGCGATCTGCGGGCCGCGTTCTGGCTGGTCGACCTGCTGGAGACGGGCGGCTACGAGGGCCCGCGCCACTTCGACTTCAAGCCGCCGCGCACCGAGGACATCGCGGGCGTGTGGGCGTCGGCCGCGGGCTGCATGCGTAACTACCTCATCCTCAAGGAGCGGGCGGGCGCCTTCCGTGCCGACCCGGAGGTCCAGGAGGCGCTGCGCGCCTCGCGCCTGGACGAGCTGGCCCGGCCCACCCTGGAGGAGGGCGAGACCCCGGCGGCGCTGCTCGCCGACCGCACCGCCTTCGAGGAGTTCGACGCCGAGGCCGCCGCCGGGCGCGGTATGGCCTTCGAGCGCCTGGACCAGCTCGCCATGGACCATCTGCTGGCCGCGCGCGGCTGATCACTGATCGCCGGCTGCGGTAGCGACCGGCCGCCGGTCCCGCCCCCCGACGGGACCGGCGGCCGGAGTTCACCGGACGCGCCGGATCAGGACGGCTGCCAGCCCGCGAGCCAGTCCGCGATCTCGTAGTCGGCGGCCTGCGCGTCGGTCAGCTGCGGCCGGTCGCCGCTCGCCGAACCGGAACCGGAGCCTGTGTTCTTGTACTCCGCGAAGCGGTCGTCCTTCCAGGAGAAGCCGCTCATGTCCGTCCACGGCGTGGTTTTGACCGCCGCCGACAGATTCGTGTTGCGGACGACCGTCTGCGGATCGAGGCTCGCGTCCCCGCCCGCGTGCCAGGGGCGGCCGAGGTAGAAGGACCGGCTGCTGACGTCCCCGCTGACGGTGCTGTTGATGAACAGGAAGCCCTTCTTGCCCGCCGCCGTCGAGGGCGCCGCGACATAGCCGCCGGAGCTGCCGTCGTAGCGCTTGACGAGCTTTATCGTCGACTTGTTGATGACGGCGGAGGCGCGGCCGAAGACGAAGTCGACATTGCCCTGGATGACGGAGTTGTTGACGTACACCCGGCCGGTCTTGTCCTTGCTCGCCGAGTCGAGCAGCAGGGTGTCCTGGTCGCCGACCGCGCCGATGTTGTCCAGCACGATTTGGTCGGCAGCGGTGCGCAGCGCGACCGCCTGCTTGTCGGTGATGCTCGTGTTCGCCTCGTTGAAGTCGTTCACGAACTGCAGATGGCGCGCCTGGAAGTCGTCCGCCTCGACGGCGACGGTCGCGCTGCCGCTGGTGCCGTAGGTCCCGCCGCCGGGCTTGGGGGTGCCGGAGGCGTTGTTGTAGACGATGCTCACGTCACTCTTGTTGCCGGTGCTGCCCACCAGCCGGATGTGCGGCTTGTTGGAGGGGATCTTCACGAGCTCCCGGTAGGTGCCGGGCTTGACGGAGATGGTGACCGCGGAGGCGTTGTTCGCCGGGACCGCGTTGACGGCCGCCTGGACGGTCGTGTACTGACCGCTGCCGTCCTTGGCGACGACGAGGGTCGCCGCCGCCGCGGAACCTGCCGCGTGGGCCCGGCCGCTGTCGCCGAGCCATCCGGCGGCCGGAGCGGCGATCAGCGCGGCGCCGGTGGCGAGGGCCAGGGGGCCGAGGAGCGGACCGGGGCGGCGGCGCCGGGAGCGCGGACGCGTTGGGGGCATGGGGGATCTCCGTCCCGTGGAGGCGTGTGCGGGGGTGTTTCTGACGCCTTACGGTTGCCACGCCCCCACGAAAGGTTGCCGCCCTGCCGCCGGTGGGACCGGGCGTGGCGCCGCGTCCGGTCCCACCACCCGCCTGACGCGCGTCAGTCCGGGGCGGTCATCGCCAGGGCCGCCTCCGGGTCCTGGGCCGACGGCCCGGCGGGCCACCAGCGGCCCCGGTCCTTCCGGTACGGCCACCAGCGGCCGTCGCGCCCGTAGCGCACCTGGGCGTCGGCGCCCACCGCCGTCCAGCGGTTGCCCGCCACACGCAGCCGGGGCGCCTGTTCGCCCTCCTCCCACGCGGTGGCGAGCTGGGCGCGGGCGCGCGCCAGGGCCTCGGCGTCCGGTGTCCACTCCTCCTCCAGCACGGCGAGTGCGGCGGCCCCGCCGTGCTCCCACGCGCGTACGGCACGGGCCAGGTCCACGCGGTCGCGCCCGCAGCCCGCCGCGAGCCGGGCGGCGATCGCGGCCGGGGGACCGGCGGCGGTCAGCCGCACGGTGTCCTGCCACTCCGTCAGCACGGCCGGGACGGGGGACGCGGCATGGCCGGGAGCCAGCGCCTCGGCCAGCAGCCGCTGGGCCCGTACGGCGGCGTCGGCCGCGAGGAACTCCAGCGCGGCCACGTCCAGCCCGGGCGCCGGATCCGTGCCCCCGGCGAGCGCCGGTGGACGGCCGGGTGCGGCGACGGCGGCCGGGGGAGCGGGCAGCGCGGCCGGACCGGGCGCGGTGAACGCCGCCTGCGCCGGTACGCCCTCCGGGGTCGCGAACGGAACCTCGTCCCCGGCCGATTCCCCAGCCGTTTCCCCGGCCGGTGCGGCGTGCCGGGCCGCGTGCGCCACGCTGCGCACCTGAAGCTCGTCCAGCAGCTCCCGCTCCCCGCGCCCGCGCATCAGCAGCAGCAGATACGGATCCTCGTCCAGCAGCCGGGCGACCTGGTAGCAGAGCGCGGCGGTGTGCGGGCAGTGGTCCCACGCCTCGCACGCGCACTCCGGCTCCAGATCGCCTATCCCCGGCAGCAGATCGACGCCCACGGCTGCCGCGTCCTCGACGAGCTGCGGCGGCATGTCGCGGTCGAGCAGCGCGGCGATGTGCCCCGAGCGCTCCGCGACCACGCCCAGCAGCCGGTCCCACTCGCCGTCGTCCAGCTCCTGCAGCAGCACATCGGAGCGGTACGGGGTGCGGTCCCGGTCCCGTACCACCGCGGTGATCCGCCCCGGCCGTACGCACACCGCGCCGACCGCGCCCTCGCGAGCGTGCTTGCGGCCGCTCTTCAGGTGCCCGTTGTCCAGCGCGGTGTCCTCCAGGGCCTTCAGCCATGCCCGGCCCCACCAGGTACGGGCGAAGCCGCGGCCCTGGGCGGGCGGCAGGGCGGGGAGGGTGCGCTCGGGCCGCGCGCCGGGCGCGTCCTCGGCGTACCCGTTCTCATCGGAGTGTCCGGTACGGCTCAACGCTCGCTCCCCCTCAGCTCCACCAGCTCCGCGAGCTGGGCGTCGGTCAGTTCGGTCAGCGCGCCCTCGCCGGAGCCCAGCACCGCGTCGGCCAGCTCCCGCTTGCGCTCCAGCATCGCGGCGATCCGGTCCTCCACGGTGCCCTCCGCGATGAGGCGGTGGACCTGCACCGGCTGGGTTTGGCCGATGCGGTACGCACGGTCGGTGGCCTGCGCCTCGACGGCCGGGTTCCACCAGCGGTCGTAGTGCACGACGTGACCGGCGCGGGTGAGGTTCAGCCCGGTGCCCGCCGCCTTCAGCGACAGCAGGAACACCGGCGCCTCGCCGTCCTGGAAGCGCCGCACCATTTCCTCGCGGCGCGCCACCGGCGTACCGCCGTGGAGCAGCTGGACCGGTACTCCACGCGCGGTCAAGTGACCTTCGAGGATCCGGGCCATCTGCACGTACTGGGTGAAGACGAGGACGCTCGCGCCCTCGGCGAGGATGGTGTCCAGCAGCTCGTCGAGCAGCTCCAGCTTCCCGGACCGGCCGACGATGGTGGGCTGGTCCTCCTTCAGGTACTGCGCCGGATGGTTGCAGATCTGCTTCAGCCCGGTCAGCAGCTTGACGATGAGTCCGCGCCGCTCCAGCCCGCCGGTGACCGCGATCTCCGCGAGGATTTCCCGCACCACCGCCTCGTACAGCCCGGCCTGCTCCTTGGTGAGCGTGACGGCCCGGTCCGTCTCGGTCTTCGGCGGGAGTTCGGGCGCGATGCCCGGGTCGGACTTGCGGCGCCGCAGCAGGAAGGGGCGGACCAGCTTCGCCAGCCGCGCCGCGGCGTCCGGGTCGCTTCCGCTCTCCACGGCCTGGGCATAGCGCCTGCGGAACGCGTCATGGGTGCCCAGCACGCCGGGCGTGGTCCAGTCGAGGATCGCCCACAGCTCGGAGAGGTTGTTCTCGATGGGGGTGCCGGAGAGCGCGACCCGGGCCTTGGCCCCGATGGTGCGCAGGCGCTTGGCGGTCGCCGAGAACGGGTTCTTGACGTGCTGGGCCTCGTCGGCGACGACCATGCCCCAGGGCCCCGCCCCGGCCAGCCGTTCCGCGTCCAGCCGCATCGTGCCGTACGTGGTCAGCACGAACTCCCCGTCCGCGAGACCGTCCAGGCTGCGCGCCGTGCCGTGGAAGCGGCGCACCGGCGTGCCTGGCGCGAACCGTTCGATCTCGCGCCGCCAGTTGCCCATCAGCGACGTCGGGCAGACCACCAGGGTGGGCCCGGCGGCTCCGGCGACGTCCTGCCGGTGCAGATGCAGCGCGATCAGGGTGATGGTCTTGCCTAGCCCCATGTCATCCGCGAGACAGCCGCCGAGGCCGAGCGACGTCATCCGGACCAGCCAGTCCAGACCGCGCAGCTGGTAGTCGCGCAGCGTGGCGGCGAGCGCCGCGGGCTGGGCGACGGGCGGTCCGCCGTCGTCCTCCCCTGGCCGGGCGAGGCGGTCGCGCAGCGCGGCCAGCCAGCCGGTGGCCCGCACCTCGACCTCGGTGCCGTCGGCCTCCGTACGGCCGGTGAGGACGGCGCCGAGCGCGTCGACGGGGGCGAGCTTGCGGTCCTGGCGGTCGCGGGCGCGCCGCGCCGACTCGGGATCCAGGACCACCCACTGGTCGCGCAGCCGCACTACCGGGCGGCCCGCCTCGGCGATCCGGTCCAGCTCCTCCCGGGTCAGCTCCTGGTCGCCGATGGCGAACCGCCAGCTGAAGCGGAGCAGCGCGTCGGCGGAGAGGAAGGAGGGCGTCCGGGGCCCCTGGCTCTGTTCGGTACCGTCCGCCTCATCAGGGTCGTCCGGGTCGTCCGGGCCGACGACGGCGCGCGCGGTGAGCCCGCGCACCAGCTCCTTGGGCCAGTGCACCTTCACCCCGGCGGCGTCCAGCGCCCCGGTCGCCGGGCCCAGCAGTTCGGTGACGTCCTCGTCGGCGAGATCGACCGCGTCGGGCACGGCGGCGGACAGCAGCGGGGTGAGCGGCGCCCAGGCGCGGGCCGCGCGCCGCAGGGTGAGCAGGGCGTCCATCCGGGCCCGGGGCCCGAGCGCCGCACCGGCGGGCGCGGTGCCCGCCCACACCTCGGCGGCGTCGGCGACCAGAGACGGATCGGTGAGGCTGTGCAACTGGAGGACGGCACGGAAACCGGGCCCGGTGCCGGTCCCCTGGAGCAGTTCGATACGGAGCGACAGCCGTACGCCCGCGTCGTGCCCGGCGGCGACGTCGGCCGCCCAGACGCGCTGTTCGGGCAGTCGCCGAGGGGCCGTAGCGGCGAAGGCGGGGCCGCCCGCGGCCACGGACGCGGCGGGCGAGCGCGGCAGCCCGTCCGCGACCGCGTCGAGGAAGGCGCGCAGCTGGCGTTCGGGGTCGGGCAACAGCAGGGGGTCGCTGCCGGGCAGCGCCACCGCGTGGGCGGCGGGCGGCATGGCGGCGGCCAGCTCCCGCACCCTTTCCAGGTCGTCGCCGTCGAGCGGGCCGACGCGCCAGGCGTCGTGGTCGGTGGCGGTGAGGCCGGGCAGCAGTCGGCCACGGGCGGCGAGTTGCAGGGCGAGGACGGCGGCGGCACCCCAGAACGCCGTCGCGGGGTCGGTCCCCTCCCGGTCCGAGCGCTCTCCGCCCGGTCGCGCGGCGGCCCGTGCCCGGGCCCGGGTGAGCACGGACAGCGCTGCGGACAGGGGCAGCACCCGGGCTCGTACGGTGCGGGTATGGACGCCGGTGCCGTCCGGGACGACGACGGTCAGTTCCTCGGTGGAGCCGGACTCGCCGGGCGGCGGGTCATCCGGTCGCCAGAAGGCGACGCGCCCGGCGCGCGAGGGATCGCCCGGCAGGAAGACGGCGGTGGAGCGACAGAGTTCGGCGATCTCGGAGGGGCTGGTCGCGGAGGGTGGGATCACAGCGCTGACGCGTTCCTCAAATTTGACTACCGGAGTGGGCGGCCGAGGGTACAGGACCGTGGGCAGGATGTGGAACCGGCAGCCGCCGGTGTCCGTTGTGAGGAGTGAATACGGCTATGGGCCGGGTTAAGGAGGCGGGTGCGATGTCCACGCGCGCGAAGGTCGCCGCCGGAGGTGTGGCGGCCGGTGTGATCCTGCTGTGGCTGCTGCCCTTCTGGGCCGCGCTGCTGGTGATGGTCGGCGTGCCGGTGGCCGCCTATCTGCTGCTCGACCCGTCGCAGCGGCGCAGGCTGCGCGGGGTCTCCCGCAAGCAGCTGGGTCGCTGACCCGGGCGGCCCAGCCTCGGCACCCGGGCACCGTCGACAGCTGCTGTCGCGCCCCGGGGACGAGCCGAGCCACAGACCACCGGCCGGGTTCGGGAGCGGGGGCGGCGCGCGCCTGGGAGTGACCGCGCATTACCGATCGCGGACCGTCCCGGCTCCCCGACCCGGCCGGTCACAGACGCGTGGCTGCGCCCCGTGCGCCGTCCCCGCGCTCAGTGCGGTCGTACGGCCAGCTTGTCCAGTGCCGTCAGCAGCCCCGGCAGCTCCGGACCGCGGCCGACCGGCAGCACCTCGCCCGGCGCCTCGTCCAGCAGCACGAACGCGATGTCGTCGGTCCGCGCCACCATGCTCCAGCCCGGTCCGTCCGCCCGCAGCGTCCGCGCGTCACCCGCGGCGAACGCGGAACGGATCCGGCCCAGCGGCGGAGGCGTGTCCAGATAGCCGCGCGCTTCCTCCAAGACGCGCCGCACGCCCCCGTGCGGCTTCTCGCCCGGCGCCACGAACGTCACCTCGCCGTCCACCTGTTCGCGCCAGATCGCCCACTGGAGCGCGATCTCGTCCGCGCCGAGCCGCCGCTGCGGCGGACCCCACTGCCCGGAGTCCGGCGGCGCGAGCGGCGGCCGGGCCATGCCCTCGGGCTGGGCGTCGGGCGCGGGGTCGTGCGGCGCCGGTACGCCAGGCGCGGCTACCGCCACCGCGAGCGGCCAGCCGGGCAGGGAGGCGAGCACGGTCCGGTCGTCGAGCGACAGCTCGTACTCCATGCCGCAGTCCCAGGTGGCGATGGCGATCGCGACGAGCGACACATCGTCGGTGACCACCGTCCAACGGGCGCCCTTGCCGTCCTGCCCCAGCACCAGGCCGTAGCCCGGCTCGTACGGCTCCAGCCCGAGCGCGGCGCACACCTCGGGATAGTCGTCGCCGAGCACGCTCGGGAACTGTGCGGGCGTCAGCAGCACGGCGGTCAGCACATACAGCGCGTCCTCGCCCGACTCCTCCGTGGCGGACACGGCAGCCTCCTCTTGCGGTTCTTCGTCCGGCGCACCCTAACCAGCCGGTAGGCGCGGCGTCGAGACTCGTGCCGTGGGCGGGGTCAGCTCCCGTCCCCGGCCCGCAGCCCGTCCAGGGTGCGCCGCAGCCAGGACAGTTCGGCCTGGCCGGCGGCGCGCGCGAGGGTGAGGACGCCTCGCCGGAAGGGGTCCTCCACCTCCTCCGCGCGCAGCGGCCGGTCGCCCTCGTAGAAGAAGCAGGAGGGACGGCGCAGATGGGCCAGGCGGCGTTCGAGTACGGCCGCCTGCCGGGCCGGATCGTCCAGATGCCGCAGGAACGACAGCAGGATGAACCAGCGGTTCTCGTCCGTGATGTCGCTCTCGGCGGGATCCGCGAGACGGCGGCGCAGCTCGGCGCGCCCCTCGGCCGTCAGGGTCAGGACGAGCCGGGGCGCGGCCCCCGCGCCCGGCCGGGTCTCACGGGCCAGCAGCCCCGCCTTCTCCAGCCGTTTGATCGCCGGGTAGAGGGTGCTCTCGGCCACCGGCTTGACGTGCCCGGTCAGCGCGGTGATGCGTTTGCGTAGCTCGTAGCCGTGCAGCGGCGCGTCATGGAGGAAGCCGAGGATGGCGAGTTCGAGCATGCCCGCATTGTGGCGCACCGCTCAGGTCATCAGCCCTGACGGACCGAGACGGCCAGGAAGCGGGTGTCCTCGTCCGTGTACGTGTCGAGCCGCCAGCCGCAACGGGCCAGCAGCGGTCGCAGGTTGGGCTCGGCCCGCAGGTCGTCAGGGGAGATCGCCCGGCCGTGGCGGGCGGCGAGCGCGGCGCGCCCCACCGGGTGGAACAGCGCCAACGTCCCGCCGGGGCGCACCACCCGGGCCAGCTCGCTCAGCCCGTCCGTGGGATCGGTGAGGTGCGAGATCAGCCCGGCGGCGAAGACCGCGTCGAGACAGCCGTCGCGCAGCGGCAGCCGGGCGACATCGGCGAGGGCGAGCGTCCCGTCCCGGTCCCGCCCGGCGCGTACGGCCGCCGTCAGCATGGCGGGCGTGAGGTCGAAGCCCAGCACGGTCCCCCGGGGGCCGACCGTGGCGCGGAGGGCGGGCAGGGCGCGGCCCGTACCGCAGCCCGCGTCGAGCACCGCGTCCCCGGTGCGCAGGCCCAGGTGGGTGACGGCGGCGGCGGAGGCCGGGCCGTCATCGGGGAAGCGGCTGTCCCAGTCGGCCGCCCGGGGCGTGAAGAAGTCCCGCACACCGGCCGCGGTGTCGCGGCGGTCTTCATGGGCGCGGTCCTGGCGCATGGGGGCTCCTTGGTTTGCCGTCCTGAGAACAGGTTCGGGCATCAAGCGATCGTTCGTGAATCTGTCTCTGTCAAATTCCACCAGGTTCGTAATGCGCCCCTCAATGCGCCCCCTCGCGGGCTAGCGTCCCTGGCCCATGGGGGGACCCCGAGCGCGCCGCCCGCTCGCGGCGTGTGCCGACCGAGGGAGACCGTCATGATCAAGCGCCGCGCCGCCGCCGTCCGCTCGTCGGCCGGTCTCGACCGGAGCCTGCTCGACCCGGGTCTGCTCGACCGGATCCTGGATGAGGGAGTGGCCCGCGCCGCCGGGGTCCGCCACGCCGTGCTGCTCTCGCAGGACGGGGCCGTGCTCAGCGCGTCCCGCGGGCTCTCCCGGCGGGACGCGGAGCAGCTGGCCGAGGTCGCCTCCGGATTTCACGGCCTGGCAAGGAGCGCGGGGCGTCGCGCGCGGCCCGCCCCGGTGCGCCGGACGATGGTCGAGATGGAGAGCGGCACCCTCTTCGTCGCGGCGGCGGCAGCCGGAGCCTGCCTGGCCGTGCTGAGCGCCGTGGCGGCCGACCCGGCCACGGCCGCCGCCGAGTCGGCCCGGCTCGTGGATCGGGTCGGCGAGCACCTGCGCGCCCTCGGCTGACCCCGGAAGGGACGGTGCGATAAAGGTCGGGACGCGACCCTGAACGATTGATTTCGGCCGAATTATTTCATCGTTCGACTAGTCGGCGATATCGGCGACGGCGGCGACCTTTTGGATACGGACCCGCACCAGCAGCTCGCCGGGGACGCCGTTGCGGGCTCCATATTGTTCGGCGAGGTCATCGCCCACATAGCGGGCGGCGATCCGGGTGGCCCACTCCCGTACCTCTCCCAGCTCATCGCTGAGTTCGGCCCGGCCCCGCACCGTGACGAAGGAGAACGGGGGCCGGTCGTCGTCCACGCAGAGGCTGACCCGGGGATCCCGGGCCAGGTTGCGTCCCTTGACCGTGTCCTGCCCGGTGTTGAAGACCAGGTCGTCCCCGTCGAGCAGGAACCAGATGGGCGCGAGATGGGGGCTTCCATCGGCCCTTACGGTCGCCAGTTTGCCGGTGCGGGTGCCCTCGGAGAGGAACTTCTGCCACTGATCCCTCGACATGTTCTGTGCCATGTCCCCATCTTGCGTCAAACAGCGCGGAACGGCCGGAGGGACGGGTAGGGCGGGTTGCCCAGACGGCGGCAGTGAGAAAGGCTGGCACGCAGCTGAAGGGGAATCGGGGAGGAAACGCCAATGGCACTCAGCAAGGGGCTCGACTGGTTACTGGACGACCTGACCCAGCGGATCGCGCAGGTGCGGCATGTGCTGGTGCTGTCGAACGACGGACTGGTGACGGGGGCGAGCGCGACGCTCGAACGCCAGGACGCGGAGCACCTGGCGGCCGTCGCTTCCGGGCTGCACAGCCTCGCCAAGGGGTCCGGTAACCACTTCCGGACGGGCCGGGTGCGGCAGACCATGGTCGAGTTCGAGGAGGGCGTCCTCTTCGTGACGGCCGCGGGTGACGGCAGCTGTCTCTGCGTCCTGAGCGGCCCGGACGCCGATGTCGGGCAGGTCGCCTACGAGATGACGCTGCTGGTGAACAGGGTGGGGGAGCACCTGGGAGTCGAGGCCCGGCAGGAGAGCGGCGCCCCGAGCTGACCGCCGGGGAGTTATCCACAGACGGTTATCCACAGGCCTGACGGACCGTCGTGCCGCGACGCTATCGTCGTCACTGTCAGTGATTGATGGATCGCGGGGGAGGACTTCGTCATGGCAGTGGTACGAGCGGAGCAGGGCGAGCGGGAGCCGCAGGAGGCGCGGGCCGCGAGGGGGACGCGGGCCGCGCAGGAGGTGCGGGAGCGCCGGAAGCCGTCGGGCCCGGCCGGGCCGGGGCAGCCGACGGGCGTCGCGTTCCGCACCGCGGCCCGGATGCTGGGCCTCATGCCGCGCGAATTCGAGCTGGCCGAGCAGCTGGGGGAGGTGCACACCATCACCACCCCCGCCGGGCGGCGGGTGGCGCGGGAGGAGCTGGCGCGGCTGACGAGCGCCGAGGGATTCCCGGAGGTGCTGCGCACCCGGCTGCGGGTGGTCGGCACGGCGGAGGCGGCCGTGCTGCTGGGCATCAGCCCGGGTCGGCTCACCCGCCTGGCGCGCGGCGGCTTCTTCGCCCCGGCCCGGTTCTATGTCAACCGGTACCGGCGGGTGGTGTGGCTCTATCTGGCCACCGATCTGGAGGAGTTCGCCGTCCGCGAGCCGGATCTGCTGAGCGGCCGCACCCCGCCGGGGCTGAGCGCGTCGTTGGCCGCCGGAGAGGACGCACGGGCCGAGAAGTGGCGGGCCCGGCGGATCGGCCAGCTGCTCTCCCGGACCCGGGACCCCTGGGAGCGCGCCGGGGTGCTGGCCGCGGTGCTGGGCGCCGACGAGCTGGCGGTGGCCGTCGGCGATCCGCACGACCGGGACCATGTGCGGGAGCTTCGCCCGGCGCTCGTCCCGGTGCGCCCCGCCGCGGCGGCGGCGCGCAAGGTGATCGACAGGGTGCAGACGGCGGAGGGGGCCCAGGAGATCCTGCGATATCGCGTGGCGCTCGCCGACGCGGTGCGGGAGGCCCGCCGCGTCCGCCCCGCACCCCGGCCGGACGCCGCGGTGGCATCGCTCCCCGCCTGCCGCACCCGGCCCCCGGGCCGGTCAGCGGACCACCGGCCGCGCGGCCTGTGGCGCAGGCTGGTCGGCAAGCGCTGACCCACGGCCAGGCGCGCCGCTCCAGGGCTCAGGGCTCAGCCGTTCTCCGTGGCCTCCGGCGCCGGAGCCAGGGGGCGGAAGAGGCCCTCCTGCACCACAGATACGAGAAGGCGACCCGCGCGGTCATAGATCCGGCCGCGCGCCAGCCCGCGGCCGCCGGTCGCCACGGGCGACTCCTGGTCGTAGAGGAACCACTCATCGGTACGGAAGGGCCGGTGGAACCACATGGCGTGGTCCAGCGAGGCCATGTCGAAACCCCGCTCGCCCCATAGCGGCTCAACGGGCATCCGCACCGCGTCCAGCAGCATCATGTCGCTCGCGTACGTGAGCGCGCAGGTGTGGACGAGCGGGTCGTCCCCGAGCGGTCCGACCGCGCGCATCCACACCGCGCTGCGGGGTTCCGCTTCCCTCAGTTCCTCATCGGTCCAGCGCAGCCGCTCGACGTACCGGATGTCGAAGGGCTGGCGTCGCTCCATCCGCGCAAGCGACTCGGGGAGCGCCCCCAAGTGCTCGCGGATCTCATCGGAGAGCTTCGGCAGGCTCTCCGGCTCAGGTACCTCGGGCATCGGCAGCTGCTGTTCGATGCCCGGCTCCGGGCGATGGAAGGAGGCCGTCAGATTGAAGATCGTCCGACCCTGCTGGACGGCGACGACCCGGCGGGTGGTGAAGGAGCGACCGTCCCGGATCCGCTCCACCTGGTACACGATGGGCACACCCGGCCGACCCGGGCGCAGGAAGTACGCGTGCAGCGAGTGCACCGGGCGCTCCCCGTCGGTGGTGCGCCCGGCGGCCACCAGCGCCTGCCCCGCCACCTGCCCGCCGAACACCCGCTGCAGCGATTCGTCGGGGCTCAGCCCACGGAAGATGTCCACCTCGATCCGTTCCAGATCGAGCAGGTCGACCAGACGCTCGGCGGGGTTGGTCATCGCTGGCGCTCCTTCGCTGAGCGGGTTCGGGGAGGGGACGGCGGCCGGGGTGCTACAGCTGGCCCACGTCGGTGACCCGGACCACGGCCCGGCCCTCCTCGTCGGAGGCGGTCAGGTCGACCTCGGCCGAGATGCCCCAGTCGTGGTCGCCGTTCGGGTCGTCGAAGGTCTGCCGCACCCGCCACAGCCCGTGCTCGGGCTCCTCCTCGATCTGCAGCAGCTTCGGACCGCGGGCCTGCGGACCGGTGCCCAGCTCGTCGTACTCATCCCAGTACGCGTCCAGCGCGGCTCCCCAGGCGTCCTCGTCCCAGCCGGACTCGGCGTCCATCTCGCCCAGCTCCGCCGCCTTGTCGAGCGCGGCCAGCTCGACCCGGCGGAACATGGCGTTGCGCACCAGCACACGGAAGGCGCGGGCGTTCGCGGTGACCGGCCGGACCTGGTCGGCCCGCTCCCGCGCCTCCTCCGCGGACTCCTCCTCCGGATTGGCCAGCTGTTCCCACTCGTCCAGGAGGCTGGAGTCGACCTGCCGCACCATCTCGCCGAGCCAGGCGATGACGTCCTCGAAGTCGTCCGACTTCAGGTCGTCCGGCACGGTGTGGTCCAGCGCCTTGTAGGCACTGGCCAGGTAGCGCAGCACGATGCCCTCGGTGCGGGCCAGGTCGTAGAGCGCGGTGAACTCGGTGAAGGTCATCGCCCGCTCGTACATGTCGCGGATCACCGATTTGGGCGACAGCGGGTGGTCGCCGACCCACGGGTGGCTCTTGCGGTAGAGCCCGTAGGCGTGGAAGAGCAGCTCTTCCAGCGGCTTGGGATAGGTCACGTCCTGGAGCCGCTCCATGCGGTCCTCGTACTCGACCCCGTCCGCCTTCATCGCGGCGATCGCCTCGCCCCGCGCCTTGTTCTGCTGGGCCGCCAGGATCTGCCGCGGGTCGTCCAGCGTCGATTCCACCACCGAGACCATGTCCATGGCGTAGGAGGGGGATTCGGGGTCCAGCAGCTCGAACGCGGCGAGCGCGAAGGTCGACAGCGGCTGGTTGAGCGCGAAGTCCTGCTGGAGGTCCACCGTCAGCCGGATGTGCCGCCCCTCCGCGTCGGGCGTCTCCAGCTGCTCGACGATCCCGCCGTCCAGCAGCGAGCGGTAGATCGCGATCGCCCTGCGGATGTGCCGGAGCTGGTTCTTGCGCGGCTCGTGGTTGTCCTCCAGGAGGAGGCGCATCGCGCGGAACGCGTTGCCGGGGCGAGCGATGACCGACAGCAGCATCGTGTGGGTGACCCGGAATCGGGAGGTGAGCGGCTCGGGGTCGGACGCGATGAGCTTTTCGAAGGTGTTCTGGCCCCAGTTGACGAACCCCTCCGGGGCCTTCTTGCGGACCACCTTGCGGCGCTTCTTGGGGTCGTCCCCCGCCTTCGCGAGCGCCTTCTCGTTCTCGACGACATGCTCGGGCGCCTGCGCCACCACGAACCCGGCGGTGTCGAACCCGGCGCGCCCGGCCCGGCCCGCGATCTGGTGGAACTCGCGCGCCCGCAGCGTCCGCACCCGCTGCCCGTCGTACTTCGTCAGCGCGGTGAACAGCACGGTCCGGATCGGTACGTTGACGCCCACCCCGAGCGTGTCGGTACCGCAGATGACCTTCAGCAGCCCGGCCTGGGCCAGCCTCTCCACCAGCCGCCGGTACTTCGGCAGCATCCCCGCGTGATGCACCCCGATTCCGTGCCGGACATAACGCGACAAGTTCCGGCCGAACTTGGTGGTGAAGCGGAAATTACCGATCAGCGAGGCGATCTCGTCCTTCTCCGCCCGCGTGCACATGTTGATGCTCATCAGCGCCTGCGCCCGTTCGACCGCCGCGGCCTGGGTGAAGTGCACGATGTAGACGGGGGCTTGCCGGGTCTCCAGCAGCTCGGTGAGCGTCTCGGTGAGCGGCGTCGTGCGGTATTCGTAGCTCAGCGGCACCGGCCGGGTCGCCGACCGCACGACCGCGGTGGACCGCCCGGTGCGCCGCTTCAGGTCGTCCTCGAACCGCGTCACATCGCCGAGCGTCGCCGACATCAGGACGAACTGAGCCTGCGGCAGCTCCAGCAGCGGGATCTGCCACGCCCAGCCCCGGTCCGGCTCGGCATAGAAGTGGAACTCGTCCATCACCACCTGGCCGATGTCGGCGTTCTTGCCGTCCCGCAGGGCGATGGACGCCAGCACCTCGGCCGTACAGCAGATGATGGGGGCGTCCGCGTTGACCGACGCGTCCCCGGTGAGCATCCCGACGTTCTCGGTGCCGAAGATCTTGCACAGCTCGAAGAACTTCTCCGAGACCAGGGCCTTGATCGGCGCGGTGTAGAAGGTGACCTCGTCCCGGGCCAGCGCGGCGAAGTGGGCGCCCGCGGCCACCAGGCTCTTTCCCGATCCGGTGGGCGTCGACAGAATGACGTTCGCACCGGACACCACTTCGATCAGCGCCTCCTCTTGGGCGGGATAGAGGGAGATGCCCCGCTCCTCGACCCAGGTCGAGAACCTCTCGAAGAGAGTGTCGGGGTCGGCTTCGCTCGGCAGCTGATCGATAAGAGTCACGCACCTATACTGCCTGGTTTCCCTGGCGGGGCGGGAACCGGCTGTGCGGACGAAGATCGTCCGTCGCTAGGGTGTGGTGAGCCGATGCAACCAACTCCCGCACCAAGGCGGGCAAGAACAGGGGCGGGGTACGACCATGATGGGACCGGCGCATTCGCTGTCCGGAGCGGCAGCCTGGCTGGGGGTGGGCGCGGCGGCCGCCGCGGCTGGCCACGAGATGCCCTGGCCGGTGCTCGTCGTCGGCGCGCTGATCTGCGCCGGAGCGGCGCTCGCCCCCGACCTCGACCACAAGGCGGCGACGATATCCCGCGCCTTCGGGCCGGTCTCCCGGGTGCTGTGCGAAGTGATCGACAAGCTGTCGTACGCGGTCTACAAGTCGACCAGGAAGCCGGGCGACCCGCGTCGCTCGGGCGGCCACCGCACCCTGACCCACACCTGGGTCTGGGCCGTCCTCATCGGCGCCGGATCCTCGGCGCTCGCCCTGGTCGGCGGCCGTTGGGCGGTGCTCGGCATCCTCTTCGTCCATATGGTGCTGGCGGTCGAGGGGCTGCTGTGGCGCGCGGCGCGGGTCTCCAGCGATGTCCTGGTGTGGCTGCTCGGCGCCACCAGCGCCTGGATGCTCGCCGACATCCTGAACAAGCCGGGCAACGGCGCGGACTGGCTGTTCACCGCGCCGGGCCAGGAGTACCTGTGGCTGGGGCTGCCGATCATCCTCGGCGCCCTCGTGCACGACATCGGCGACGCGCTGACCGTCTCCGGCTGCCCGATCCTGTGGCCCATACCGATCGGCCGCAAGCGCTGGTACCCGATCGGTCCGCCGGAGGCCATGCGCTTCCGTGCTGGCAGCTGGGTCGAGCTGAAGGTGCTGATGCCCGTCTTCATGATGCTCGGCGGCCTCGGCGGGCTGGTCGCCCTCGGCATCGTCTGACCGGGACACTCCTCAGGACGGTCCCGGTCCGGGCGATGCCGGTACCGGGACCGCCGGGGCGGCGGCGCCCCGGGGTGTCACTGGTGCCAGGAGCGCCACAGCGCCGCGTAGGCGCCGTCGGCCGCCACCAGCTCGTCGTGGCTGCCCAGCTCGCTGATCCGGCCCGCCTCGACCACGGCGATCACATCCGCGTCATGGGCGGTGTGCAGCCGGTGCGCGATGGCGACCACGGTCCGGCCCTTCAGCACCTGGGCCAGCGACCGTTCCAGATGGCGGGCCGCCCTCGGGTCCAGCAGCGAGGTGGCCTCGTCCAGCACGAGGGTGTGCGGATCGGCGAGCACCAGCCGGGCCAGCGCGATCTGCTGCGCCTGCGCCGGGGTCAGCGCCAGCCCGCCCGAGCCGACCTCCGTGTCCAGGCCCTCCTTCAGCGCCTGCGCCCAGCCGTCCGCGTCCACCGCGGCGAGCGCCGCCCACAGCTCGGCATCCCGCGCGGAGGTCCGGGCCAGCAGCAGGTTGTCCCGCAGCGAGCCCACGAACACATGGTGCTCCTGGTTGACCAGGGCGACATGGCTGCGCACCTGCTCGGCGGGCATCCGCGCCAGCTCCGCGTCGCCCAGGGTCACCCGGCCGGTCCGCGGGCCGTAGATACCGGCCAGCAACCGGCCCAGCGTCGACTTGCCCGCGCCGGAGGGGCCCACCAGCGCCAGCCGCGTCCCCGGCGGCACCGTCATGGACACCTCGTGCAGCACATCGCTGCCCTCCCGGTAGCCGAACCGCACGTCGTCCGCCCGCACCTCACGGCCGACCGGCGCCACCCCGGCGTCGGCCGGGCCCGGCTCGATCTCCCGCACTCCCACCAGCCGGGCCAGCGACACCTGCGCGACCTGCAGCTCGTCGTACCAGCGCAGAATCAGCCCGATCGGCTCGACCAGCATCTGCGAGAGCAGCGCCCCCGTCGTCAGCTCGCCCACCGACATCCAGCCCCGCAACACACAGACGCCGCCGATCATCAGCACCGAGCCGGTGATCAGCGTGTAGCTCACGTTGATCACGGGGAACAGCACCGAGCGCAGATACAACGTGTACCGCTCCCATGCGGTCCATTGCTTGATCCGCAGCTCGGACTGGGCGATGCGGCGGTCGCCCAGCCGGTGGGCCTCGATGGTCCGGCCCGCGTCCACGCTCTCGGTCAGGGACGCGGACACCGCCGCGTACCCGGCCGCCTCCGAGCGATAGGCGCTCGGCGCCCGCTTGAAGTACCAGCGGCAGCCGATCACCAGCACCGGGAGCGCCACCAGCACCGCGAGCCCCAGCGGCGGAGCGGTCACGGTCAGCGCGCCCAGCAGCAGGCCCGTCCACACCACACCGATGGACAGCTGCGGGACCGCCTCGCGCATCGCGTTCGCCAGCCGGTCGATGTCGGTGGTGATCCGGGACAGCAGATCACCGGTCCCGGCCCGCTCCAGCACGCCCGGCGGCAGCCCCACCGACCGGACGAGGAAGTCCTCGCGCAGATCGGCCAGCATCTGCTCGCCCAGCACCGCACCGCGCAGCCGCACCATCCGCACGAACACGGTCTGCACCACGAGCGCCACCGCGAACAGCGCGACGGTGCGCTCGATATGGAGGTCGTCCTTGCCCTGCGACAGGTCCTCGACCACCCCGCCCAGCAACTGAGGGCCGACCATCGAGGCGAGCACGGCGGTGGCGTTCACCGCCATCAGCACGGTGAAGGCCTTCCGGTGCCGCCGCAGCAGCTCACGCACATAGCCGCGCACGGTGGTGGCCGTGCCGACCGGCAGTGTCGTCGCCGACTCCGGTGCGGCCGGGTCGTAGGCGGGTGGCGCCACGCCGATCATGCCGACTCCTCGATCTGTTCCTCGATGATCTTTTCCCCGGCCCGTTCCAGCTCCGTGAGCCCGCCTCGGCCGCCGCCCTGGGCCCGGACGCCGTCCCGCTCCCCGCCGCCGTCCGGCTCCCGGGTGACCACCGCGCGATACGCGGGATCGGTGCTCAGCAGTTCGCGGTGGCTTCCCACCCCCGCGGCCACGCCGTCGTGCACGAACACCACCCGGTCTGCCTGGTCCAGCAGCAGCGGGCTGGAGGTGAACACGACCGTGGTCCGGTCCGCCCGGAGCCGTTTCAGCCCCTCCCCGATGCGTGCCTCGGTGTGCGAGTCCACGGCGGACGTCGGTTCGTCCAGCACCAGCACCTCCGGGTCGGTCACCAGCGAGCGGGCCAGCGCCAGCCGCTGCCGCTGGCCGCCCGAGAGCGAGCGGCCGCGCTCGGTGATCCGGGCGCCCATCGGGTCCCCGTCGCCGGAGTCGGCCAGCGAGGCCTGCTTCAGCGCCTCCAGCACATCGCCGCACTGGGCCGCATCCAGCGCGTCCCGTGGCGGCACCTCGCCCGACCGAGGTACGTCCAGCAGCTCGGTGAGCGTTCCCGACAGCAGCACCGGGTCCTTGTCCTGGACGAGTACCGCCGCGCGCGCGGTGGCCAGCGAGGCGTCATCCAGGGCCACTCCGCCCAGCAGCGCCGAGGGCGCACCGTCACCGTCACCGTCCCCGGATTCCGCACCGTCCTCGGCGGGGTGACCGCCGAGCCGGTCCGCCATCCGCCCCGCCGCGTCCGGATCACCGCACACCACCGCGGTCAGCTGCCCGCTCGGAGCCAGCATCCCGGTGGCCGGGTCGTACAGATCGCCGGTCGGCCGCGCCGCGTCGGGACCGGCCGCGTGCGCGTCCTGGTTCCCGGCCGAGGGGCGCCGCAGCGCCAGCACCCGGGCCGCGCGCCGCGCCGAGGGCCGGGAGAAGGAGTACGCCATCGCGATCTCTTCCACATGACGGAGAGGAAACAGCAGAAACGTCACCGCGCTGTAGATCGTGACCAGCTCGCCCACCGTGATCCGCCCGCTCCCGGCCAGCACCGCCCCGTACCAGACGACCCCGATCAGCAGCATCCCCGGCAGCACGACCTGCACCGCCGCGATCAGCGCCCACATGCGCGCGCTGCGCACCGCCGCGGTCCGCACCTCCTGGGAGGCCCGCCGGTAGCGGCTCAGGAACAGGTCCTCGCCGCCGATACCGCGCAGCACGCGCAGCCCGGCCACGGTGTCCGACGCCAGCTCGGTCGCCCGCCCCGCCTTCTCCCGCTGCTCATCGGCCCGGCGCGCCGCCCGCGGCAGCAGCGGCAGCACCGCAAGCGCCAGCGCCGGTACGCCGAGCGCCACCACCACGCCGAGCGCGGGCTGGTAGATCACCAGCGCCACGCACACCCCGACGGTCGTGATGGCGGCCGCGGTGAAACGGGACAGCGCCTCCACGAACCAGCCGATCTTCTCGACGTCCCCCGTGGACACGGCGACGACCTCGCCCGCCGCCACCCGTCGGGTCAGCGCCGAACCCAGCTCGACCGTCTTGCGGGCCAGCAACTGCTGCACCCGCGCCGCCGCCGTGATCCAGTTGGTGACCGCCGCCCGGTGCAGCATGGCGTCGCCGAGCGCGGTGAGCACGGTCAGCCCCACCATCAGCGCCCCGGCCAGGGCGAGCCGCGAACCGGAACGGTCCACGACCGCCTGCACGCCGAAGCCGATCGCGACGGGAAAGCACACCAGGGACCCCATGTGCAGCAGACCCCACAGGGCGGCCTTGATCTGCCCGCCCAACTGGTTCCGGCCCAGCCAGACGAGGAACCGGGTACCTGACCGTACGTCGGGCAGTCCCGGGTCGGAATACGGAAGATCGCGAATGCGCATGACGTTCCAGAGCTAGGGCGGCGGCGGAGAAGGCAAAGAGACGTGAAAGGTTGACTCTTCACGGGTGCGAATTTCAACTGGTTTTCCCGCAGGGGGACGGAACACGCCAAACCCGCGCGCGCCGGGCCCACGCCGGAGTGGGACGATGGGGCCCATGCGAATCTCCGGCACGGTGTCCATGCGTACGGCGGTCGTGACCGCCACTGCCCTCGCCCTTCTCACCGCCTGCGGCGGAGGCGGGAACGGCGGTGGCGACAAGGGCGGCGGCCAGGGAAAGCACGCGATGGGCAGCAAGGCGCCGAAGCCGGACCCCACCCGCATCCCGGAGGTGGGAAACGCCCTCCAGTCCAAAATCCCCGGAAACGCACGGCAGGTTGTCGCGGTCTACGGCAAAGGAGTGAACTCCGCCGACGCGACCGTGGTGCTGTACACCAAGGAGGGCAAGGACTGGAAGCGCGCCCGTAGTTGGGCCGGTCACAATGGCAAGCACGGCTGGACGACGCGTCATCACGAGGGGGACAAGCGCAGCCCGGTCGGCGTCTACACGCTCAGCGACGCGGGCGGAGTGCTCCCGGACCCCGGCGCCCGGTTGCCGTACTCCGAAACGCCCGCCTTCGCCGCTCCCCACTCCTGGCCCAAGTCGCACTGGACGGACTTCAACTACGTCATCGCCATCGACTACAACCGGGTCAAGGGCACCTCACCGCTCGACCCGACCCGGCCCGAGGGGCAAGCGAAGGGCGGGAGCATCTGGCTGCACATGGACCACGGCAGCGGTACGTCGGCCTGTGTGAGCCTGCCCAAGTCCGGCATGGAGTATCTGCTGAGGAACCTCGACCCCGACCGGCACCCGGTGGTGGTGATGGGGGACAAGGCGCACCTGGCCGCCTGAGCCCCGGCGAGGCACGGACGTAACACAAGGACATCAGGGTTTTCGCGGCCGTTACACGGAACTCATCGGCGGAAACGCGCGCTCGGCCATAGTGGCGGCTGCGCGGAAGTAATTTTCCGCATCTCAGAAGTCCCTGGAAGTCCCCGGATGTCCCTGGACATCCCTGCCGAGGAGTCCCCGTGCCGCACCCCTCACCATCCGTCGCCCGGCGCGCAGCGAGAGTGCTGCGCACATCGCTGTTCACGCAGGTCGCCTGCGCGCTCGTTCTCGGAGTCGCGGTCGGACGGCTGTGGCCGGATGTGGGCACGGCCGTCCAGCCGCTCGGCGACGGCTTCATACGCCTGATCAAGGCGGTCATCGCGCCGCTCGTCTTCTGTGTGGTCGTCGCGGGCATCGCGAAGGCCGGTGATCTGAAGGCGTTCGGGCGGATCGGGCTGAAGGCGCTGATCTGGTTCGAGGTGGCCACCACGGCGGCGCTGATCCTCGGTCTGCTCGCCGCCAATCTGGTCGGGCCCGGCACCGGTATGCATGTCGATCCGTCCTCCCTGGACGGCTCGGCCGTGGACGACCAGACCTCCGGCGGCCAACTGCCGTCGGCGTCCCAGTTCGTGCTGGAAGCGCTGCCGGACAGCGCCGTCGGCGCCTTCGCCGAGAACTCCCTGCTCCAAGTCCTGGTGCTGGCCTGCCTGGTGGGCGCGGCCGTGCTGCACCTCGGCAAGACCAAGGTGCCCGCGATCCTCCCGGCCATCGAGCAGGCGCAGCAGGTCGTGTTCGCCGTCGTCGGCTTCCTCATGAGGCTCGCGCCGCTCGCGGTCTTCGGCGCCATGGCCCATCTGGTCGGGGAGTACGGACTGGGTGCCCTGTCGACGTACGGGAAGCTGATCGCGCTGTGCTACGGCGTCGCGCTGCTCTTCCTCGTCCTGCTCGCCGTGGCTCTCAAGGCGGTCACCGGGCTGAGCCTCTGGAAGTTCGTCCGGTACAGCCGTGAGGAGATGCTGCTCGCGCTCGGCACCGCCTCCAGCGAGAGCGTGCTGCCGCGCATGATGCAGAAGCTGCGGGCGGCCGGATGCCGCGAGGACGCGGTCGGTCTTGTGCTGCCCACCGGCTACTCCTTCAACCTGGACGGCGCGTCGATCTACTTGTCCATCGGCACGCTGTTCATCGCCCAGGCGGTCGGCGTCGACCTGAGCCTCGGCCAGCAGATCACCGTCATCCTCGTGCTGATGCTCACCAGCAAGGGCATGGCGGGCGTGCCCGGATCGGCCTTCCTCGCCTTGTCGGCCACCGCTTCGGCCCTCGGGACGATCCCGGCCGCCGCCGTGGCGCTGCTGCTCGGGGTGGACCGGATCATGGACTCGATGCGGGTGGCCACCAACCTGCTCGGCAACTGTGTGGCGGTCTTCGCCGTCGCCCGGTGGGAGGGCGCGCTGGACACCGAACGGGCCAAGCGGGTCCTCGCCGGTGAGGAGCCCGGTGACGAGTCCGGCGATCAGCCCGGCGGGAAAGCCGGTGAGCAGGCCGCCGTCCCGGCGGCGGCCCCCGTGGTACCGGCCCCGGCCGCGCGCGGCTGACCGCCTCCCGGCGCCCCCCCGCGTCAGCAGCGGCTGCCGGGGGGCCCGGAGAGGCTGTCGAGCAGGTCGCCGAGGGCGTCACGCTGCTGATCGCTCAGCGGTGCCAGGACGTCCTCGGCGGCGGCCCGGCGCGCGTCGTGCAGGGCGCGCAACGTCGAGCGGCCGGTCTCGGTCAGCTCGATCCGCACCACCCGTCGGCTGGACGGGTCCGGCGCACGGCGTACTGAGCCGTGCGCCTCCAGTGCGTCCACCAGCGAGGTCACCGCGCGCGGGACCACCTCCAGCCGCTCCGCGAGGTCCGCCATCCGCGGCGGCCCGTCGTGGTGTGCCACGGTGCGCAGCAGCCGGGCCTGCGCCGGGGTGATGCCCAGCGGCTCCATGTGGCGCTTCTGGGCGCGCTGCAGTCGGCGGGTCAGGCGCAGCAGCTGCTCCGCGAGGCGACCGGATGCCTCGGGGCCGGATGTCTCGGGGGTGGACATGATCGCAGTCTATCGGACCCCGCTCATTGTGAGTATAGGTAACAGTGAGCTATCCTCGGTAAGTCCGTGCCGTCTGCCATCAGAAGGAGCCCATGCCTCACGACACACCGCCGTGGACCCCGTCCACCCCCGACCCGGAGCGGCCCGCGCAAGTGCGGCGCATCCTCCGGCTCTTCCGCCCCTACCGCGGCCGTCTCGCCCTGGTCGGCCTGCTGGTCGCCGCCTCCGCCCTGGTCTCGGTCGCCTCGCCGTTCCTGCTCCGCGAGATCCTCGACAACGCCATCCCCGAGCGGCGCACCGGTCTGCTGACCCTGCTCGCCCTCGGCATGATCGCGGCCGCCGTCGTCAACAGCGTCTTCGGCGTCCTGCAGACCCTCATCTCCACCACCGTCGGCCAGCGCGTCATGCACGACCTGCGCACCGCCGTCTACGACCGGCTGCAGCGCATGCCGCTCGCCTTCTTCACCCGCACCCGCACCGGCGAGGTGCAGTCCCGGATCGCCAACGACATCGGCGGCATGCAGGCCACCGTCACCTCCACCGCGACCTCGCTGGTCTCCAACCTCACCAGCGTCGTGGCCACGGTCGTCGCCATGCTCGCCCTCGACTGGCGGCTGACCGTCGTCTCGCTGCTCCTGCTGCCGCTGTTCGTCTGGATCAGCCGCCGGGTCGGCAACGAGCGCAAGAAGATCACCTCGCAGCGGCAGAAACAGATGGCGACCATGTCCGCGATGGTCACCGAGTCCCTGTCGGTGAGCGGCATCCTGCTCGGCCGCACCATGGGCCGCTCCGATTCGCTCACCCAGGAGTTCGGCCGGGAGTCCGAGCGTCTGGTCGGCCTGGAGGTGCGGGCCAGCATGGCCGGCCGCTGGCGGATGTCCACCATCGGCGTCGTGATGGCCGCGATGCCCGCCATCATCTACTGGGCCGCCGGAATCGCCCTCCAGACCGGGGGCCCGGCCGTCTCCATCGGCACCCTGGTCGCCTTCGTATCGCTGCAGCAGGGGCTGTTCCGGCCCACTGTGAGCCTGCTGTCCACCGGGGTGGACATGCAGACCTCCCTCGCCCTCTTCGCCCGCATCTTCGAATACCTCGACCTGCCGATCGACATCACCGAACCCGCCCGGCCGGTGCGGCTGGAGACGGTGCGCGGCGAAGTCCGCTTCGACGGCGTCGACTTCGACTACGACGCCCAGGACCCGGCCTCGCCGCAGGGGACCCTGCGCGGGATCGACCTGACCGTCCCGGCGGGCGGCAGCCTGGCCGTCGTCGGGTCGACCGGCTCCGGCAAGACCACCCTCAGCTATCTGGTGCCCCGGCTGTACGACGTGACCGGCGGCCGGGTGCTGATCGACGGGGTCGACGTCCGGGACCTCGACTTCGACAGCCTCGCCCGCGCGGTCGGCGTCGTCTCCCAGGAGACCTATCTCTTCCACGCCTCGATCGCCGACAACCTGCGCTTCGCCAAGCCCGACGCGACCGACGCGGAGATCGTCGCGGCGGCCGAGGCCGCCCAGATCCACGACCACGTCGCCGCCCTCCCCGAGGGCTACGACACCCTCGTGGGGGAGCGGGGTTACCGCTTCTCCGGCGGGGAGAAGCAGCGGCTGGCGCTGGCCCGGACGATTCTCCGCGACCCGCCCGTCCTCATCCTCGACGAGGCCACCAGCGCCCTGGACACCCGCACCGAGCACGCCGTGCAGAAGGCCATCGACGGCCTCACCGCCGGGCGCACCACCATCACCATCGCCCACCGGCTCTCCACCGTGCGCGACGCCGACCGGATCGTCGTCCTCGACGGCGGCCGCGTCGCCGAGCACGGCACCCATGAGGAACTGCTCGCCCAGGACGGCCGCTACGCCGCCCTGGTGCGGCGCGACGCCCAGCTGTCGCCCGTCGTCCCCGTCGCGTAAGCCCCCCCGAAGCCCCTGTAAGCCGTAAGCCGTAAGCCCCGGAGCCCGGTGCGTCCGTCAAGAGAACTCGGCGCGCACCGCCTCCGTGTGCTCACCCAGCGCGGGCACCGGCCGCAGCGCCGCCTGCCGCCCCGCCACCTCGACCGGCGGCAGGAGGCCGCGCAGCGGCCCGACGGGCGAGCCGAACTCGCCCCAGCGCTCCCGGGCGGCCAGCTGCGGATGGTCGGCCAGCCCCGCGACGTCCCGCAGCCGGGCATTGGCGATGCCCGCCCCGTCCAGCAGGGCCACCAGACCGTCGGCCGTATGGTCCGCGAAGGACCGTTCCAGCTCGGCCGTCAGCTCCTCGTCATGGGTGCGGCGCAGCGGATTGTCGGCGAAGCGCGGATCGCGGATCAGCTCCGGGCGGCCCACGACGCGCTCGCACAGGGTGATCCACTCGCGGTCGTTCTGCACGCTGAGGAACACCTGCGCGCCGTCGCCGCAGCGATAGGCCCCGTACGGGGAGATCGACGGATGGCGGGCCCCGCTGCGCGTCACCCCGCCTCCGCCGTAGGCCTGCGCGAAGTACGGATGGCCCATCCACTCGCCCAGCGCGTCGAGCAGGCTGACGCTCACGTCCGTCCCCGCGCCGGTGCGCTCCCGCTCGTACAGCGCGGTGAGGATGCCGGTGTACGCGTACATCCCGCCCGCGATATCGGCGATCGAGATCCCGGGCCGGGCGGGCTCCTCGGGGCTGCCGGTGATCGACAGCAGCCCCGCCTCGCACTGGACGAGCAGGTCGTACGCCTTCTTGTCGCGGTACGGCCCATGGCTCCCGTAACCGGTGATCGCGCAGTTGATCAGGCGTGGATGGCCGGCCCGCAGCGCGTCCGCCGAGAGCCCGAGCCGGTCCACCGCCCCTGGCCCGAGGTTGTGCACGAACACATCGGCACGGGCCAGCAGCGCGTCGAGCAGGGCCCGGTCCGCGGCGTCCTTCACATCGAGGACGACGCTCTCCTTGCCGCGGTTGACCCACACGAAGTACGCCGACATGCCCTTGACCTCACGGTCGTACTCCCGGGCGAAGTCGCCCCGCCCCGGCCGCTCCACCTTGATCACCCGCGCGCCGAGGTCGGCGAGCTGGCGGGTGGCGAACGGGGCGGCGACGGCCTGTTCGAGGGCGACGACGGTGATGCCGTCCAGGGGCTGTGCGGGCATGGGGCGACTCCTTCGGTACGACTCCGCCACGACGGACAGCCCCTGTCTTCCCCGCGGTGAGCGGCCGCCGAACACCGCTCACCGCGCCGGATCCGGCCGGTTCAGCCGAGCAGCTTCCGCAGATAGGCGATCTGCTCACCCTGCTGGTGGGGGCCGCCGCCCTCGTGGCCGTTGAAGGACCACACCTTCAGCTCCTTCTCGCCCGCGTAGTGGTGGTACGCGGCGAAGCCGCACGAGGTCGGGGTGGTCGCGTCGCGCAGGGCGGTCGAGAAGAGCGCGGGCGCGGTGGCCCGGCCCGCGAAGTTGAGGCCGTCGAAGTGGTCGAGGGTCGCGAAGACCCGCTCGGTGAGATCGCGCTGACCGGCGCAGAAGCGGGCCAGCTCGCCATACGGATCGGCGTCCGTGATCTCGACGGCCCGCCGGATGTGCGTCATGAACGGCACGTCCACCAGCGCCGCCGTCAGATCCGGCACCAGCCCGGCAGCCGCGAGCGCCATGCCGCCGCCCTGGCTGCCGCCGCTGACCACGATCCGGCCTGGGTCGACCAGCGGATGCGCGCGGGCGGCCTCCACCGCGCGCACGGCGTCGGTGTACAGCCGCCGGTAGTAGTAGGTGTCCGGGGAGAGGATCCCCTGGGTCATCTTGCCCGGCGCCTCGGGGCCGGTGCCACTCGCCGGATCGGGGGTGACACCGGGGGAGTGCTGGGCCCAGCCCTGGCCCCGGGTGTCCATGACGAAGACCGCGTAGCCCACCGACGGCCACAGCAGCCAGTTGTGCGGCAGGCCCCGGCCGCCGTTGTAGCCGATGTACTGCACCACGCACGGCAGCGGGCCCGTGGCCTCGCGCGGGGCCAGCAGCCAGCCGCGTATCCGGTGCCCGCCGAACCCGGAGAACTCGACGTCGTACGTGTGCAGCCGGGCCAGGCCCGTGTCGGTCTCGGTGAAGACCGCGTCCAGATCCACGGTGCGGGCTTCGGCGAGGGTGCGCGACCAGAAGGCGTCGAAGCCGTCCGGCTCCGGCAGCGGGGGCCGGTATGTGCGCAGCTGGTCCAGGGGAAGATCGACGAACACGGGGCGAAGACCTCCGGGGAATCGGTACGGCGATGGCCAGGGGCGACGTGGCAAATGTGATGCGCGGCCGCCCCGGATTGTTCGGACATCCGATCAGCGTTCGACTTATCGGTCAAGAGGAAGTACGGGCCGGGGGAGCGGTACTGGACCGGACGACGAGCCGCGTGGACAGCTCGGTCCGCGTCCCCTCCGGAACCTCCCCCGCTCTCAGCCGCAGCAGCGTGCGCAGCGCCGTCGCCGCCATCTCGGACAGCGGCTGTCGGACCGTGGTGAGCGCCGGTGTCGTCCAGCGGGCCTGCGGCAGATCGTCGAACCCCACCACACTGACGTCCTCCGGCACCCGCAACCCCCGCTCCCGCAGCGCCCGGTACGCGCCGAGCGCCATCGGGTCCGAGCACGCGAACACCGCCGTCGGCGGCTCGGGCAGCTCCAGCAGCTCCGTCATCCGCTGGTACGCACCGGCCTCGCGGAAGTCGCCGTAGCGTACGTACGACGTCGGCACCCGCAACCCCGCCGCGGCCATCGCCGAGCGGAACCCGGCCACCCGGGCGCCGCTGCACACCTTCCGCCGGTATCCGCCGATCACCGCGATCCGCCGGTGTCCCAGCCCGAGCAGATGCTCCGTCGCGCTCACCCCGCCCTGCCAGTCGGCGGCACCCACGGACGCCACGCCCGGCGGCGGCACCGCCCCGGGGTCGATCATCACGAACGGGACCCGGTGCTCATCGAGCCAGGCGTACTGGGTGGGCGTCAGCTCCAAGAGGTGGAACAGCACCCCGGAACTGCCCCGGGCGCACAGCTTGTCCAGCCAGCCGCGCTCGGGCCGCCCGTCGCGGAGGCGCGGCAGCCCGGCCGACACCACCACCTCGAGGCCCGCGTCGTGTGCCGCCGCCTCCACGCCGTGCAGCACCGCCCCCGACCACGCGCCGTCCAGGGAACGCACCACCAGATCGACCAGGGCGGGCGGCCGGGGCGACTCCAGGCGCGGCTTGCGGACGTACCCCAGGCGGTCCAGGACCTCGCTGACCCGGCGGCGGGTATCGGGCGCCACGTCCTCGCGGCCGTTGACCACCTTCGAAGCGGTCGGCACCGAAACCCCTGCCTCACGGGCGATGACCGCCAGCGTCGGACCCGTCGACCCCGGGGAACGCGCCATCGAGATATCCCTTCCCGAAACCGCCCAAGCGCGACACCGACCGGGCAGAAACCGGTTACTACATTAAGGCCGCCTCAACTCGGACGGGAAGACCCGGGAGTTGAGGCGGCCCCTCGCTCCGAAACCGTCACAGGCCGTAGCGGTTCTTCAGATGGCGCCAGAAGTCCCGGTACATCCACTTGTCGAATTCGGTGATGCGGTCGGCGGATCCGGCCTTCATGAGGAAGCCGCCCACGCCGGTCGGGGACCAGTCGTAGAAGTCGTCCAGACCGTAGGTGTGCCCGATCTCGTGCAGCAGGATGTGAATGTTGTCCTGGTTCACCGTGCTCAGCATGTACTCACTGCCGATGCGCTGCCCCCAGTCGCCCCCGGCGCCGCCGCCGAAGCCCTTGGTCAGCCACAGCGACTGGTCGTAGTGGCGGGCCGCGCCGCCGGGGCACTTGGAGTAGTTGCCGTCCTGGTGGAAGAAGCGGCCGCAGTCCGGGGCGCACTGCGGGGCGCCGCCGCCGTCCAGGAGTCCGGTGTAGATGTCGACCGAGTTGTCGCTCCACTGCAGCGTGGAGCGGTTCTTGACGGCCCAGCCGACGATCTTGACTGGGACTTCCTGGTACGGGAAGTTCTCGAACCCCGCGACCTGGTCGATCCACTTCTTCGACTGGCGCTTGAGCGCCGTATGGATCTGGTCGCGCACCTGCGCCGTGACCGGCTGGTCGGATTCCCAGCGGACGCAGTAGTTCAGGCTGCCCTTGTTGGCCATCACCTGATCCCAGCCGTAGTTCTTGAAGCCGTACAGGTTGGGATAGGTGGACTCGACGTGCCGCCAGACCTCGTTCAGCGGCTGGACGAGGTTGCTCGGCGGGTTCCAGGTGTCCGACGCGCCCGTCCCGGCGGCGTCGGCGGGTGCGGTGAATCCGATGAGGGACAGCGCCCCGGCCGCGGTGGCGGTCAGGAGGGCGCGTAATCCGCGAAATCTTCGTTCGCGCATGGCGGCTCGCTTCCGTGTGGGGAACGGGAGCGGGCGGCGCACCCCCCGGGGAGTGGCCGTACGGGGACGCCGCCCGCACCCTCCAGTCGCCCCCGCGGCCCGGAAAGTTGCCGCCCCTTCCCGGATGCGCGCGGACTGACAAAGCAGCGTGCGCTCAGCCGCCGGTACGGGCGTCCTTGGGGCCGGTGTCCGGGACCTCCCCCACCCGGGCCGCGGCCGGGTCCAGCACCCGGGTGAGGAACGCCCGGGTCCGCGGATGCCGTGGCGCGGCCACCACCTGTTCGGGGCCGCCCTCCTCCACGACCACCCCGTCGTCCATGAACACCACCCGGTCGGCGACCTCCCGCGCGAAGCTCATCTCATGCGTGACGACCAGCATCGTCATCCCCTCGTCGGCCAGCGCCCGCATGACCGCGAGCACGTCCCCGACCAGCTCGGGGTCGAGGGCCGAGGTCGGCTCGTCGAACAGCATCAGCTCCGGGTCCATCGCCAGCGCCCGCGCGATCGCCACCCGCTGCTGCTGCCCGCCCGACAGCTGTGCCGGATAGGCGGCCTCCTTGTCGGTCAGCCCGACGCGGCGCAGCGTCTCCCGCCCGATCCGCGCCGCCTCGGCCTTGTCGCGGCGCAGTACCCGCCGCTGCGCGATGGTCAGGTTCTCCAGCGCGGTCAGATGCGGGAAGAGGTTGAACGCCTGGAACACCATGCCGATCCGCCGCCGCACCCGGTCGATGTCCACATCCGGGTCGGTGACCTCGGCCCCGCCCACGGTCACCGAGCCCGACGTCGGCTCCTCCAGCAGGTTCACACAGCGCAGCAGCGTCGACTTGCCGGAGCCGGACGGCCCGATGACACAGACCACCTCGCCCCGCTCCACGGTGAGGTCGATGCCCTTCAGCACCTCCAGCCCGCCGAACGACTTGCGCAGCCCCCGGATCCGGATCACGCTCCGGTCACCTCGCCTTCGCGGTACGGGCTTCCAGCCACCGGACCAGCTGGCCCAGCGGAACGGTGATGAGCAGGTAGCACAGCCCGGCGACCAGGATCGGGGTGAGGCTGCGGTGCTGATTGAGCGCGTCCCGGCCGAACTTGGACAGTTCGTACTGGTCCAGGGAGAGCCCGAGCAGATAGACCAGGGACGAGTCCTTGGTCAGCAGGATCAGTTCGTTGGTCAGCGGCGGCAGCACGATCCGGAACGCCTGCGGGATGACGATCGAGATCATCGCCCGGCCGTGGGACATGCCGAGCGAACGCGCCGCCTCCATCTGCCCCTTGGGCACGGCCCGGATGCCCGCGCGGATCGTCTCCGCCATGTACGCGGCCCCGACCAGACCGAGTGCCAGCATGACCGTCACATACCGGTCCAGCGCCACCTGGAAGGCGAGCGGCACGCCGAAGCCGAGCGCGATGAACACCAGCAGCGCCGGTACGCCGCGGAAGAACTCGATGTACGCCACCGACAGCCACCGGTACGGCGGCACCTGCGAGAGCCGCATCAGCGCGAGCAACAGCCCGGCCACCAGCCCGAAACCGAAGCCGAGCAGGGTGTAGACCACGGTGTTGACCAGGGCGGTGGTGATGATGTCGGGGAACTGGGACCGGGCGACGTCCGCGTCGAAGAACGCGCGGCGCAGTTCACCCCAGTCCGCGGCCAGGACGATGGCGAGCAGCACGGCGGCGAGCACGGCGTACTGCACCGTCCGTACCGCCCGCGTCCGCTGCCGACGGGTCATTGCCATAACGGTGCGGACTCCTCAGCTCCTGGGCGCGGTGCCGAACCACTTCCGGTAGATCGTGTCGTAGCGGCCGTCCTTCTTCGCGTCCGCGAGCACCTGGTTGATCTTCTTGCGCAGGGCGTCGTTGCCGGTGCGCACGGCGATGCCGTACTTCTCCCCGGTGCTGAACTCGGCCGTCACCTCGGTGTCCGGGTTGTCCTTGACGAAGTCGTACAGCACCCCGTTGTCGTTGATGCCCGCCGCGACCTGTCCGGTCTTGACGGCGGAGACCAGCAGCCCGAGGTCCTCGAACTGGACCAGCGTGGCGCCGACGGCCCGCTTCTGGGCGTAGGTCTCCCCGGTGGTCCCCTGCTGGACCGCCAGCCGCTTGCCCTTGAGGTCGGCGAGGGTGCGGTGCGGCTTGCCCTTCCGGGTGAGCAGCGCCTGGGTGGCCTCGAAGTAGGGGCTGGAGAAGTCCAGGTTCTTCTCCCGGACGGCGTTGATCGTCATCCCGGCCGCGGCGACGTCGCAGGTGGAGGTGTTGAGGTCCTCACCGGACTGGATGCCCTCGAAGGGCGTGTCCACGATCTCCTGCTTCACCTTCAGCTCCGAGGCGACGAGATCGACCAGATCCACGTCGAAGCCGACGATCTTCTTGCCCTGCCGCGACTGGAAGGGCGGATAGGGCAGATGAGTGCAGGTGGTCAGCTTCCCGGACTTCACCAGGCTGATGTCCGGGCCGCCGGAGTCCGACGGTTTGGTGCTGGTACAGCCGACGAGCAGGGCGGCAGCGGCGGCAGTGGCTATGACGGGCAGCGCGGAGCGAGCGGACACGGCACCTCCGGGACATGGTCGGCGAACGACCCCACGAGACACGTGATCAATGCGTCGGCCCGCATCCTGCCACTCTCCGTGCCGCCTTGACCCCGCCGTGTGCGTTGCGAGCGCATAACGGCGAGGAGGGCGCGCCCGCTAGCGCCGCCGTCGCCGCCTGCGGCGCTTGCTCCAGAACCACCCGGCCGGTGGCTCGTCCGCCCGCCAGGGCTGGGGCTCGGGTGCGCCGCGCCGCCGCCAGCGCGCGGTCAGCATGCGGGTGCGCGCGGCGGGCTCGGCGACCTCCGCGCCCCGGATGAAATCCTCGTCGAGAACGACCTCGTCCCAGCCGTCCGCCTCGTCCCCCCGGTCTGTGGAGCCGGTGCTCAAGGGGCACCTCCCGTCCGCCCGTGTGCCACTCGGGCACGAAGCGTGTTCCTGGAGCGGGAAACGTGTAGGACGCCCGCCGAGTTCCGAAGCGCTCAGGTTCCGCGGCGCTCAGGCGGGGATCCAGACCCGCATCGGCCCGGCCTCCCGGTTCGCCCAGGCGTAGTAGGGGATCGCCGTGACGCGCACCGGGTCGCCGACGCCACCGATGTCGCCCCCGCCGCCCGGGTACGGCCACCAGCCGTCGGGCGGGGCCGCCCTGCGCAGCGCCCGGGCCATGATCACGGTCACCCCGCCCAGCAGCCGCCTCCGGTGCTCGGCCACCAGATCGGTGCCCGCGTCGAGCGTGAGGCCGTCCAGCCGCAGCCCGGCGGGCTGGTCCGGCTGCTCCAGGCAGTACACCAGCGGTCCGTACTCGATCGCGGCGCAGCCGCGCACCGCGTCCACCCGTGGGTCGGGGCGGGTCAGCCGGGGCGTCAGCGGCAGGGTCAGGACCACGGTCTCGCCCGGCCGCCAGCGGCGCCGCAGCCGCAGCCAACCGCGCTCCGCGCGCCCGGTCACCGGCTCGCCGCCGACCGTCGCCTCGTACCGGTCGGCCCAGTGCGGAATGCGCAGCGACAGCGTCCAGTCCGCGTCCGCCGGAGCCTCGTCCACGACCACCGCGACCCGGCCCTCCCACGGATAGCCGGTGCCCACCCGCACCGCCCCGCCGCCCGCCGCGTACACCCCCGACGCGTACTGGTGCAGCTGCAGGCCCCCGGCGTCACCGCTGGCCATGTAGTACGGCAGGGAGGCCAGCAGCCGCATCACATTGGGCGGGCAGCAGGCGCAGCGGAACCATGGCGTCCGCCGCGCCTCCTGGTCGCCGTGCGCCGCCGTCCGGCCGTCACGGACCTGGAGCGGGTTCACATACAGCCAGCGCTCGCCGTCCAGGGAGACTCCGGACGCGAAGCCGTTGAACAGGGTCCGTTCGATCAGGTCGCTGTAGCGGGCGTCCCCCGTGAGCAGTGCCATCCGCCAGCTGAACTGGATCGAGGCGATGGCCGCGCAGGTCTCCGCGTACGCCCGGTCCGGCGGGAGTTCGTACGCGTCGCCGAAGGACTCCAGGTCGTGCCGGGAGCCGACGCCGCCGGTCAGATAGGTCTTGGTGGCGACCATGTCCTCCCACAGCCGCACCAGCGCGTCCCGCAGCTCCCGGTCGCCGGTCTCGGCCGCCAGGTCCGCGGCCCCGGCCAGCAGATACAGCTGGCGCACCGCGTGTCCGGCGACCGCCCGCGCCTCCCGCACCGGGACGTGGTCCTGCCAGTAGGGCGCCCCGGGGCGCGGCCCGCCGTCCGTCCCGCCGTCGCCGAGCGCGCCCGTACCGCGCCGGTCCACGAAGTACCCGGCCAGATCGAGATAGCGCCGCTCGCCGGTCTCCCGGTACAGCTCGACCAGCGCCGTCTCGATCTCCGGGTGCCCGCACACCGCGTCCACGGCCTTGCCCGGGCCGAAGACCGCGTCGATGTGATCGGCGAACCGCACCGCCACGCCCAGCAGTTCGTCCCCGCCGGTGGCCCGCCGATGCGCCACGGCCGCCTGGAGGAGATGGCCCGCGCAGTACAGCTCGTGCCCCCAGTGCAGCTCCGTCCACCGCCGGGCGCCGGGTCTGGCCTGGTAGTACGTCTGCAGATAGCCATCCGCGCCCTGTGCGCCCGCCACCAGGGCCGCCAGCCGCGCCACCTGCGCGGCCAGCTCCCCGGCGGCGGGCCCGCCCGGCTCCTCGGCGAGCTGCCAGGACGCGGCCTCCAGCCACTTGTGCACATCGGAGTCCTGGAACGGGAAGTCCCCCGTGAACCCCTCCGCCGCCTCCCCGGCGGCGGCCCGCAGATTGGCCAGATTGCCCGCCTCCTCCAGCCGCTCCGGCCCCTGCGGAACGCTGACCTCGGCGTTGACACGCCGTTTCGCGGCCCAGAACCCTCCGGTGATCCGGGCCGTGACGGGCGGCCGGAGAGCGGTGTGCGCATCCTGCGAGAGCCGGATCGGTCCTACGGACATCTGCCTACCCCTTACCCCGTACGTTCCGTGGCGGCCATGCCTTCCACGGTCTGGCGGGCCGCACGCGCCCTGTGGTCCATTCCACTGCACTTCGGCGCGGGAGTCAGGAGGTGAGACGGGGGAGATCGCGATGCGTGCGACGAGCCCACGGAACGTCAGGCGGCGGGCTCCTCGGCCCCGTCCACCACATGGGCCACGCCACACGTGACGTTGTCGGGCCCGCCCGCGCGGTTGGCGAGGGCGACGAGTTCGCGCGCCGCCTCCCCGGGGTCGGCCACCGAGGCCAGTACGCCCCGGATCTCCTCGGCGGTCACCACAGCGCTGAGTCCGTCCGAACACAGCAGATACCGGTCACCCGCCAGGGCGTCCCGCAGCGCCAGATCGGGTGCGAACGCCGCCCCGCCGCCCATGCCCCGCAGCAGCAGAGCCCGCCCGGGGTGGGACGCGGCCTCCGCCGAGGTGATGCGCCCCTCGTCGAGCAGCGACCGCACCACGGTGTGGTCGTGGGTGATCTGGAACAGCTCGCCGTCGCGCAGCAGATACGCCCGCGAATCGCCGATGTGCACCAGGCCCAGCCGGGACCCCGACCACACCAGCGCGGTCAGCGTCGTCCCGATGTCGCGCAGCGCGGGGTCGGACGCGGCCAGTTCCCGCACCGAAATGTGCGCCCGGCGCACCGCGTCCTCCAGGGCGCTCAGCAGCTCGGCGCCCGGAACCTCGGCCTCCAGCGGCTTGAGCGCCTCGATCGCCGCCTCGCTCGCATGGCGGCTGCCGCCGAAGCCGTCGGCGACGGCGAGCAGACGGGGACCGGCGTACCCGGAGTCCTCGTTGCTCATCCGGACCGATCCCCGGTCGGAGAGCACGGCGTAGCGGACTCCCAGGGTGCTGTGGGCAGAAGACATGGTGACGTCCTTTCCTGACAGCTGTGACAGCTGTGACAGCTGTGACAGCTGTGACAGCTGGTCGGCGAGGAAGGCGGCCAGATCACGCCGGGCCGCCGTATCGGCCTCGACCCGCGCCCAGTACGTACGGACCTCCCGCGCCGCCGCGCCCGGATCCAGCTCGCACACAGTACGGATGCGGGCCAGCGGCATCCCCAGCCGGCGCAGCCAGGCCACCAGCCGGGCGCGCTCCAGTTGCGCCGGGTCGTAGAGGCGGTAGCCGGAGTGCGGGTCGACACGGGCGGGCGTCAGCAGCCCGAGTTCGTCGTACAGGCGGAGCGCCTTGGGGGACAGCCTCGATGCCTTCGCGAACGCGCCGATCGTCAGCAGCCCCATGCTCGCCCTCCTCGCGCCGGGCACCTCGCCCGGTCACCACGATGCTGGAGCTTCCCCCTGGGAGAAGGTCAACCGACGTCAACCAAGGCCAATGAAGGCCAATCAGAGATCACATTCCAACTCGTATACCGCACTCATTTATATTTACCAGTCATATACTTTCATTCATCCTTCTTTAGGTATTCGTTGTGATTAGGGCGGGAACTGACGGGACATCCGCACAGACTCGTGGCAGCCACGAGGCGAGGGAGGACCCATGTCCGTTTCCACCACGCTCGGAACCGTGTGGGGCACCTGGATCAACCTGCAAGGCGGCATCCACTCCGAGCCCGCGCCGGTGGCCCAGGCCGACGACCGGATCCAAGTCTTCATCCGGGGCGGCTCCAACGTCCTCTGGAGCAGACTCGAAACCCGCGACGGGGGATGGGGGCCCTGGCAGCAGTACCCGGGCGTGTCCGTCGACGGCATCCCCGCCCCGATCCGCGGCAAGGACGGCAAGGTGCGGGTCTTCTACCGCACGCCCGGCAACAACCTGGAGGTCATCACCCAGACCTCCATCAACTCCGGCTACGGAGCGCCCCAGATCCTGGCCACCGGCATCGGGGACGATCCGGCCGCGGCGCTCGGCGCCGACGGCCGGATCTACGTGTTCTTCCCCGGCACCGACAACGCCCTGTGGTACCTGCGCAACCTGGATCTTCAGTACGAGACGTACGCCGCCGCGACGTCGCTGGGCGGCGGCATCTTCGCCACGCCGTCGCCCATCCTCGACGGGGGCGGGCGGATCGTGGTGGCGGTCAAGGGCAGCGGCGAGACCCTCTACACCATCCAGCAGCTGGCGCCGAACGCCGCCGTCTGGGAGCCCTTCTCGCTGAGCGCGCCCAACGTGACCAGCCGCCCGTCGGTGTGTCTGGACGCGGCGGGCAGGGTGCAGATCTTCTTCCGGGGGGTCGACGGCTCCGTCCGCCGCGTCGGGCAGAGCGACGACTACGAGACGTTCGGCGCCCCCGTGAGCCTGGGTGCCCAGATCGTGTGGCGGCCGACCTGCGGCCTGGGTCAGGACGGCCGGGTCAACGTGTTCATCAAGGCGACGGACAACGCCTTGTGGGTCGCCGTCCAGACCACGGAGAACGGCAACAGCTACACCGGCTTCCAGTCCCTCGGCGGGGTCATCGGCTCCGCCGGAATCAGCGTCCCCATCGCCAACGAGGAGAACCTGCTGTACGTGTTCCTCCAGGGCAACGGGCCCGCCAGGGACCTCTGGCTGCAGCGCCAGACGTTCGTCTGAGCAGCGCTCCGGGGGCTCCACGGTTTTCGAAACTTTCGCACCTGCCTCAGGGGCTGTCGAAAGTCATCAGAACCCTTAATCTCCGAACAAATTCGATCAATGAGCAGGTTGATCAACGGAGAGCGCAGGAGCCCCCACATGCCCACAGCAGGAGAGCACGGACAGCCCAGCCGCAGACGGGTACTGATGGGTGCCCTGGCCCTGGGAGCGGTGGCAGGAACCCCGGGCCTCGCCGAGGCCGCCACCCCCTCCGCGCGGGAGACCGCCGCCCGGGCCGCCCGGTACGCCAATCCGCTGGTCCGCAACCGCGCCGATCCGCACATCTTCCGGCACACCGACGGCTACTACTACTTCACCGCCACCGCCCCGGAGTACGACCGCATCATCCTGCGCCGCTCCAGAACCCTGAGCGGCCTGGCCACCGCGGCCGAGTCGGTGATCTGGAAGAAGCACACCAGCGGCGACATGGGCGCGCACATCTGGGCCCCGGAAATCCACTTCATCGACGGCAAGTGGTACATCTACTTCGCCTCCGCGCCCGCGAACGACGTCTGGAAGATCCGGATGTGGGTGCTGGAGAACGCCAGCGCCAACCCCTTCGCCGGGACCTGGACGGAGAAGGGCCGCATCGCCACCCCCATCGACTCGTTCTCGCTGGACGCCTCCACCTTCGTCCACCGTGGCACCCGCTATCTGACCTGGGCGCAGAGCAACCCGGACGTCGGCAACAACTCCAGCCTCTACATCGCCAAGATGGCCAACCCCTGGACCATCACCGGGCCGCAGGTGGAGATCTCCCGCCCCACCTACGCCTGGGAGACGATCGGCTACAAGGTCAACGAGGGCCCGTCCGTCCTCCAGAAGAACGGGCGGCTCTTCCTCACCTACTCCGCGAGCGCCACCGACGCCAACTACTGCATGGGGCTGCTCACCGCCTCCGCGGACAGCGACCCCCTGTCCGCCGCCTCCTGGAAGAAGAGCCCCCAGCCGGTCTTCACCAGCAACGACTCCACCAAGCAGTACGGCCCGGGCCACAACTCGTTCACCGTCGCCGAAGACGGCCGCACCGACGTCCTCGTCTACCACGCCCGCCAGTACAAGGACATCACCGGCGACCCCCTCAACGACCCCAACCGGCACACCCGTATCCAGACCCTCGGCTGGAAGGCGGACGGCACCCCGGACTTCGGCATCCCCGTGGCCGACGGGCCCGCTCCGGACACCGGGGCCGCCACCCGCTACACCATGACCGCCTTCACCAACAGCAGCGAATCCAACATGTACGTGTACGAGTCGACCGACGCGCTCACCTACACGCTGCTCAAGGGACCGGCGTTCACCCCGCCTTCGGAGCTGATCCGCGACCCCAGCATCATCAAGCACACCGACGGCTACTACTACATCGTCTACACCACCAACTGGACCGGGAACACCATCGGGTTCGCGCGCAGCCGGGACCGGGTCAACTGGACCTTCGTCCGCAACCACACGCTGCCGCTCGCCGGTGTCGAACGCACCTGGGCGCCCGAGTTCTTCGTCGACGGAGACGGCAGCGTCAACGTCATCGTGTCGCTGGACACCACCGCCACCCCGGACTACATCTTCCGGCCGCATCTGCTCACCGCCACCAACGCCTCGCTCTCGTCCTGGACCACTCCGAAGCCGCTCACCGGCCTGGACAAGGCGAACTACATCGACACCTTCGTGGTCCGCCACGGCGGGCAGTACCACGCGTTCACCAAGCACGAGACGACGAAGTACATCGAGTACGCGACCGCCACCAGCCTCGGCGGCCCCTACACTCTGCGCGGTACCGGCGACTGGGCGGGCTGGGGCAGCTGGCGCGAGGGACCGGCGCTGGTGCCGCTCGGAGGCGGCGGCTGGCGGATCTACTTCGACGGCTACGCCGAGCAGAAGTACTACTACAGCGACAGCCTCGACGGCTTCCGCACCTGGACGCCCATCCGGCAGCTGCCCGGACTCTCCGGCTTCGCCCGCCACTTCACCGTCCTGAAGGAGAGCGTGTGATGCGCGGACGTCTCTGGGCCCTCGTCGCGGCCGCCGTCCTCGCGCTGCTGGCCCCGCTGGCAGGTGCCGGTACGGCGCAGGCGGCTCCCGTCACCGTCGCCAACGCGACCCAGTTCACCACCACCTCGGGCGAAGCGCTGCACGCGCACGGCGGCGGAGTCATCAAAGTCGGCGCGTACTACTACTGGTTCGGGGAGAACCGCAACGCGGACAACACCTTCCGCTATGTGTCCGCCTACCGCTCCACCGACCTCAAGAGCTGGGAGTTCCGCCGCCACGTCCTCACCGAGGCCACCGACCCCGAGCTGGCCACCGCCAACATCGAGCGGCCCAAGGTCATCTACAACGAGCGCACCCAGCAGTTCGTGATGTGGATGCACAAGGAGAACGGCAGCGACTACAGCGAGGCCCGCGCCGCCGTCGCCACCTCCGCCACCGTCGACGGCGACTACACCTGGCGGGGCAGCTTCCGCCCGCTGGACCAGCACATGTCGCGTGACATCACCCTGTTCAAGGACAGCGACGGCACCGGCTACATGATCTCGGCCGCCCGGGAGAACTACGACCTGCACATCTACCGGCTGACCGACGACTACACCGGTGTGGCGAGCCTGGTGGCCAACCCCTGGCCCGGCGGCCACCGCGAGGCCCCGGCCCTCTTCAAGCGCGGCGACGTGTACTTCATGCTGACCTCCGGCGCCACCGGCTGGAACCCCAACCAGCAGCAGTACGCCACCGCCACCAGCCTCGCCGGTCCCTGGAGCGCGATGCGCAACGTCGGCGACGCCACCGCGTACGGCTCGCAGACCGCCTACGTCCTGCCGGTGCAGGGCGCCCGGACGACCTCGTACCTGTACCTGGGCGACCGCTGGGGCAACTCCTTCGGCGGCAAGGTCAACGACTCGCGCTATGTGTGGCTGCCGCTGAACTTCCCCACCGCGACCACCCTCACCATGGACTGGTATCCGCAGCTCACCATCGACACCGAGGCGGGCACCGTGACCGGCTCCGGAGGTCCGTACACCCCGCTGAAGGCCCGGCACAGCGGCAAGTGCGCCGACATCCTCTCCGCCGCGCAGACCGACGGCGCCGCGGCCGTGCAGTACACCTGCAACGGCGGCGGCAACCAGCTGTTCTGGTCCAGGAGCGCGGGCGGCGGATTCGTCCAGCTGATCGCGCGGCACAGCTCCCAGTGCCTGACGGTGGCCGGTGGCTCCACCGCCGACGGCGCGGCGGTCGTCCAGTCGGCCTGCGGCACGGGCGCGAACCAGCAGTGGCAGGTCACGGACACCGGCGGCGGCTACGTACGGCTCACCGCCCGCTCCAGCGGCAAGTGCCTGGACGTGGCCGACGAGTCGGCGGCGGACAAGGCCGCGATCGTCCAGTGGAGCTGCACGGGCGGCACCAACCAGCAGTGGCAGCGCGGCTGAACCTCCGGTGGGCGAGAGGCTGTTGACATCCCCGGAGGTGCCGGTAGCTTCACGTGCGCACGATGTCGGACATTGTTCGTAATTTCGAACCTCCGTGAGGAGAGTCATGAACGAACCAGTCGACAGACGGCACTTCATCGCCACCACCGCCACCGGGGCCGCCGCCGTGGTGCTCAGCGCGGCCGCCGGTGGCACGGCGGCCGCGACCACACCCGGCGGCGGACCGGCCGCGGCGTCGGACAAGCCCAAAGCGCTGACCAGCGTCCGGCCCTTCCCGCTCACCGCCGTGACCCTGCTCCCCGGCGCCTTCAAGGACAACCAGTCCCGCAACACCGCCTATCTGCGCTTCGTCGACATCGACCGGCTGCTGCACACCTTCCGCCTCAACGTCGGCATCGCCAGCAGCGCCCGGCCCTGCGGCGGCTGGGAGAGCCCGACCACCGAACTGCGCGGCCACAGCACCGGCCACCTGCTGTCCGGCCTCGCCCTGACCTACGCCAACACCGGCGACACGGCACTCCTCGACAAGAGCCGGAGCCTCGTGGCCGCACTCGCCGCCTGCCAGGCGAAATCCCCGGCCGCCGGATACGGGACGGGCTATCTGTCGGCGTTCCCGGAAAACTTCTTCGACCGGCTGGAGGCCGGAACCGGGGTATGGGCCCCGTACTACACCATCCACAAGATCATGGCCGGGCTCGTCGACCAGTACCTGCTCGCGGGCAACGACCAGGCCCTGGAGACCGTGCTGCGCCAGGCCGCCTGGGTCGACATCCGCACCGCGAAGCTCAGCTACGACCAGATGCAGCGGGTGCTGGAGACCGAGTACGGCGGGATGAACGACACCTTCGCCGATCTGCACACGATCACCGGCGACAGCCGGTGGCTGAAGGTCGCCGAGCGCTTCACCCACGCCCGCGTCTTCGACCCGCTCAGCCGCAACGAGGACCGGCTCGCCGGACTCCACGCCAACACCCAGATCCCCAAGATGGTCGGCGCCCTGCGGCTGTGGGAGCAGGGGCTGAACAGCCGCTACCGCACCATCGGCGAGAACTTCTGGAAGATCGTCACCGATCACCACACGTACGTCATCGGCGGCAACAGCAACGGCGAGGCCTTCCACGAGCCGGATGCCATCGCCGCCCAGCTCAGCGGCAGCTGCTGTGAGAACTGCAATTCGTACAACATGCTCAAGCTCACCCGGCTGATCCACTTCCACGCGCCCGAGCGCACCGACCTGCTCGACTACTACGAGCGCACCCTCTTCAACCAGATGCTCGGCGAACAGGACCCCGACTCGGCCCACGGCTTCAACATCTACTACACGGGCCTCGCCCCCGGCTCCTTCAAACAGCAGCCGTCCTTCATGGGCCCCGACCCGAACCAGTACTCCACCGACTACGACAACTTCTCCTGCGACCACGGCAGCGGCATGGAGACCCACGCCAAGTTCGCCGACACCATCTACACCCGCGGCGACCGCAGCCTCCTGGTGAACCTCTTCATCCCCTCCGAGCTGCGCTGGCAGGAGAAGGGCATCACCTGGAGGCAGACCACCGGCTTCCCCGACCAGCAGACCACCACCCTCACCGTCGCCTCCGGCGCGGCCTCCCTGGAACTGCGGGTGCGCATCCCCTCGTGGGCGTCCGGCGCCCGCGCCAAGCTCAACGGCACCACCCTCCCCGACCAGCCGAAACCCGGCAGCTGGCTGATCATCGACCGGCAGTGGAAGACCGGCGACCGGGTCGAGGTCACCCTGCCGATGGCGCTGCGGCTCGACCCCACGCCCGACGACCCCGACATCCGGGCCGTGCTGTACGGGCCGGTCGTGCTGGCCGGGGCGTACGGCACCGTCACCGGCATGACCATGCCGCGCCTCAAGCAGGACTCCGTGGTGCAGCAGGCCACCAGCCCGATGCGCTTCACCGCCACCGCCGACGGGCAGAGCGTCACCCTGCTGCCCATCGCCCGTGTCCACCACCAGCGCTACAACGTGTACTGGCTGACCGGGCAGCCGCCCACCCCGCCGCCCGCCTTCGCCGCCTGGTACCGCTTCGACGAGACCTCCGGCACCACCGCCGCCGACGCCACCGGCCGCGGCAAGACCGCCCGGCTCACCGGCGGCGCCACCTGGACGACGGGCAGGACCGGCGGCGCCGTCGCTTTGAGCGGCAGCAACGGGTACGTCACCCTCGCCGACGACCTCCTCGCGGGCGCCACCGCGTACACGGTCGCCACCTGGGTCCGGCTGGACGGCACGCCCACCACCTGGACCCGGATCTTCGACATCGGCACCGGCGTCACCGCCAACATGTTCCTCACCCCGGTCGCCGACTCCGGGAAGCTGCGCTTCGCCATCACCGCGGGCGGAGGCGGCGCCGAGCAGCGCATCGAGGCCGATCCGCTGCCCACCGGCCAGTGGGTCCATGTCGCCGTCGCCTACGGCGGCGGGACCGCCGTCCTCTACGCCGGCGGGCGCGAGGTGGGCCGCAACAACCGCGTCACCGTCGAGCCCGTCCACTTCGGCAACCACATCCGCGCCGCCTACCTCGGCAAGTCGCAGTACCCCGACCCGTACCTCAGGGCCGCGTTCGACGACTTCCGCGTGTACGGCCGGACACTCAGCGCGAATGAGGTCGCCACGCTGGCCGAAAGCTGACAAGCTCGGGCGGGCGGGCCACGGTCCGCCCGCCCCCGAACCGACCGGCATGGACAAGGACGACGTACATGGCCCACCTCGCGGCGGAGAACCGCTACGACTCCATGCAGTACCAGCGCTGCGGGCGCAGCGGTGTGCTGCTGCCGAAGGTCTCGCTCGGCCTGTGGCACAACTTCGGCGACACCCACCCGCTCGAAACCCAGCGCGACGTCCTCCGCCGCGCCTTCGACCTCGGCGTCACCCACATCGACCTGGCCAACAACTACGGGCCGCCGCCCGGCAGCGCCGAGAGCAACTTCGGTTCGGTCTTCGCCCAGGACTTCCGCCCCTACCGCGACGAGCTGTTCATCGCGAGCAAGGCCGGATACCTGATGTGGCCCGGGCCGTACGGCGAGTGGGGCTCGCGCAAGTACATGCTGTCCAGCCTCGACCAGTCGCTGACCCGCATGGGTCTGGACTACGTCGACGTGTTCTACTCCCACCGCTTCGACCCGGACACCCCGCTCGAAGAGACGATGGGCGCGCTCGACAGCGCGGTGCGGCAGGGCAAGGCCCTCTACGCGGGGCTGTCGAACTACCCGCCGGAGGCCATCGCGGAGGCGGCCGCGATCCTCAAGGACCTGCGCACCCCGTACCTGATCAACCAGCATCCGTACTCGATGCTCCAGCGCGGGGTCGAGGGCGGGGTGCTGGAGGCCTCCGCCGAGGCCGGGGCCGGTGTCATCGCCTTCTCGCCGCTCGCCCAGGGCCAGCTCACCGACCGCTATCTGAACGGTGTGCCCGCCGACTCCCGCATGGCGCTCGGCCACTTCCTCAAGCGCGAAGCGCTCACCGAGGAGCGCCTCGCGCTGCTGCACGCCCTCAACAAGATCGCCCAGGGGCGCGGCCAGACCCTGGCCCAGCTGGCGCTGGCCTGGGTGCTGCGGGATCCGCGGGTGGTCTCCGTACTGGTCGGCGCGAGCAGCGTCGCCCAGCTGGAGCAGAACATCGCGGTCCTGGACTCGCCCGGCTTCAGCGACGAAGAGCTGACCGAGATCGACCGCCTCTCCGCCGAGGCGGGCGTCGAGATCCCCTGACCGGGCCCCTGACCGGCCCCTGATCGCGCGCCGCGTCCCCGCTTCCGGCACTGACACCGGAAGCGGGGACGGGCGGGCCATCGCTCAGCGACCGGTGAAGCGCGGAGCGCGTTTCTCACGGAACGCGGCCATCCCCTCGGACTGGTCCTCGGTGGCGAACAGCGCGTGGAAGGAGCGCCGTTCGAAGAGCATCCCCTCGCGCAGCCCCACCTCCAGCGCCCGGTCCACCGCCTCCCGCGCCGCCATGGCGGCCGGTTTGCCGTAGGAGGCGACGGTCGCGGCCACGGCGGCCGCCTCCGCCATCAGCCGGTCGTCGGGGACCACCCGGGAGACCAGCCCGGCGCGCTCGGCCTCCTGCGCGCCCATGGTGCGCCCGGTCAGGATCAGGTCCATCGCCTTCGCCTTTCCGACCAGTTTCGTCAGCCGCTGAGTGCCGCCGATGCCCGGGATCACGCCCAGTTTGATCTCCGGCTGACCGAAGGTGGCCGATTCCGCGGCGAGGATGAGGTCGCACATCATCGCCAGCTCGCAGCCGCCGCCCAGCGCGTAGCCGGACACCGCCGCGATCTTGGGGGTGCGCAGCGCCGCGAAGGCGTCCCACCCCGCGAAGTAGTCCTCGGCGAACATCTCGACGGAGGTCTTCGGCCCCATCTCCTTGATGTCGGCGCCCGCCGCGAACGCCCGCTCCGAGCCGGTGATCACGAAGCAGCCGGTCCCGGGGTCGCGGTCCAGCGGCCGCAGCGCCTCGACCAGTTCGTCCAGCAGTCCGCTGCTCAGCGCGTTGAGCACCTCGGGGCGGTGCAGCGTCACGGTGACGACGCGCTCCTGCCGCTCGATCTTGATGAAGTTCACGGTGTCTCCCTCTCAGCGGGTCGGTCTACGAGTCCCAGATGGCGCCGTACGCGGGGATCCCACGGCACTCCAGGCCGTGGACCACCCGCCAGGTGAGCTTCTTGTTGGAGATGCAGATGACGGCCTCGGCCCCGAAGTCCGCGTACGCCTCGTACGCGAGCCGGACCATGTCGGGCTTGCCGTGTTCGGAGGTGTCCCAGATGACCGCGTCGGGCTGGACGGCCAGGATCTCGTCCACCAGGGCGTCGCCGTAGGTCGTACGGGGTGCGCGGGTCGCCCACACCAGCCGCGCCGGGACCTGCTGGGCCAGCAGATGGGGGAGACAGGGACCGATACCGCTGCCGGTGGCCACGTAGACCACCTTGTGGAACAGCGTCTCGATGTTGGCCACGCCCGCCGTGGTGATGCCCTTCACCCACACCTGGGACGGTGCGTCGTCGATGAACGTCCCGGTCCAGTCGCCGGCGCGGGAGATGGTGAGCCGGAACCCCGACTCACCGGGCGCGGGCACATTGGCGAACGAGTGCCATTCGCGCAGCGGGCTGCGGCTGATCGCCGTCGAGGACCCGGCGAACGGCGTCACCCCGTGGTTGAAGCGGGCGAGCGCCACATGGGTGGAGGGGCGTTCGACCGCCACCGCCACCCGGCGCAGCCGCAGCCACGGCAGCGCCACACTGAAGGTGATCACGGCCAGCACCCAGACGCCCGGGGCCGTCAGCAGCCGCCCGGCGGCCGACCCGTCGCCCGGCGCGTCGAGCGTGGTGAGCACCGTCTGTGCCCAGAAGAGGACGAGCGCCGCCCAGCCACCGAAGCGGTGGGTCTTCTCGAAGTGGTCGTGGAACCGCGCCCGGAAGGGCGGCAGCGCGGTGGCCGTGATCCCGAGCAGCAGGACGACCAGGGCGTACGAGACGGCGAGCGTCGCGGCCGGGGCGGAGTGGCGGGTCAGCGAGCCCACCAGGGCGAGGAACCAGAGCGTGCCCGCGAGAGCCCCGCCGACGTGCACCCCGCCGAAGTGGTAGACCTTCGCCAGCGTCCACCGGATCCTCAGCGGCCAGCTGGTGGGCGGCGCGGTGGCGATGCGGAAGAGCAGATTGATGACGTACTGCTGGCGGATGACGATGGCCACCGCGAAGTTGACGAGTGCCGCGTCGGAGAGCGTGCCGGGCGGCAGGCCGTCACCCGAACGGGACAGCAGGAAGGCCAGGTTGACCGCCAGGACCAGGGCGATCAGCCGGTTGTAGTGCATCAGGCGCGGATGCTTCAGCAGCCCGCGCACCCCCGGTGTCCGGGGCGGCAGCGGCCGCTCCGCGGCGCGCGGCGGCGCTTCGGTGCGGGGTGTGGTCACGACACGGGGTGTGGTCACGACGCCACCTCACCGGCGGTGTGGCGCTCGGCGGCCAGCCGCAGCAGGGCCGACTTATCGACCTTTCCACGGCTGGTGAGCGGAAGCGCCGGGAGGGTGTGCACGGCCACCGGCACGCAGTAGTAGGGGAGGGCCAGGGCCACGGCCTGCCGCGCCGCCTCGGGGTCGACCCGCAGCGGGGCGGCGAAGGACACCAGACTGCGGTCGTCCAGCTTGAGCGTCACCGCGCGCACGCAGCCGGGGACCGCTTCGAGGACGGCCGACACCGAGTCCAGCTCGACCCGGAAGCCCCGCACCTTGACCTGGTCGTCGGTGCGGCCCAGATGTTCCAGCTCGCCGTCCGGCGTCCAGCGGCCCAGGTCGCGGGTACGGAACATCAGCCGCCCGCCACCGAGGAACGGGTCCGGCGCGTACCGTTCTGCGGTGAGGTGCGGATTGCGCAGATAGCCCGCCGACACGCAGTCGCCGCCCGCCCACATCTCACCGGTCTCGCCGATGGCACACGGGCGCCGCTCGGCGTCCAGGACGTACACGGTGTTGTTGGGGGTCGGCCGTCCGATGGTCAGCCGCAGCGCCGCCGGGTCATGGCGCTGCATGGTGTTGACGATGGTGGTCTCGGTCGGTCCGCACGCGTTGTAGAACGTGCAGATCCGGGCCCAGCGGTCGGCGAGCGAGCGCGGACACGGCTCCCCGGCGACGGCCGCGACCTTGATCCGCCCGCACAGTTCCGGGTCGACCCCGCTGAGCACGGTCGGCGTCGCGATGACCACGTCCACCCGGCGTACGGTCTCGGCGATGTCCGCGCCGCGGATGACGAGGGTGGCGCCGTGGCTCAGACACCCGAGGATCTCCCACGCGGCCATGTCGAACGCCACGTTGAGGATCTGCGACACCCGCGTCCCGGGCCGTATCCCCAGGTCGCCGGGGGCGGTGAGCAGGAGGTTGCAGACATTGCGGTGGGTGACGGTGACCCCGTTGGGCGCTCCCGTGGTGCCGGAGGTGAAGAGCACATAGCAGCCGTCGTCCGGTGTCACGGGCCGGTCGGGGACGAACGCGGGTCCGTCCGTCTCGCCGTCGAAGGGTTCGGCCATCGCGGTGTCGAGCGGGATGAGGGTATGGCCGGGCGGCGCGGGGACGCGGTCCGCGTAGGCCGACGTCGTCAGGATCACCCGGGTCGATGCCGTACGGATGACATGGCCGAGCTGGGCCGGGGGCGCCAGCCCCGCGTCCTGCGGCACGTACGCCGCGCCCGCCTTCAGGGTGGCCAGCAGGCCGACGAGCATGGGGAGGGAGCGCCGGACGAACAGCGCGACGTTGTCCCCGGGACGTACGCCCAGCCGTGCGAGCCGGGCCGCCAGCCGTCCGGCCTGCCGGTCCAGCTCCCCGTACGTGATCGTCTCGCCGAGGTGCTCGGCCGCGACGGCGAGCGGGGTCGCGGCGGCGTGCCGTTCGATGGCCTGGTGGATCAGGGAGCAGGGCAGGGTGGCCACCGGACCCTGTCCGAACCGCTGGAACAGCCGCTGGTCCATGGCGGAGAGATGCCGGAGGGGATCGGCGGGTCGTGCGTCGTGAAGCATGGTGTGTATCCGCATATGTCGCCCACTCTCGTTCGACAAGTCGGTCATCGTTCGGCTGATGGAGCCGGGTGCGGGCATGAAGGAGCCCAGTCCGGGGGTGAAGGGTGAAGATGATGAGCCGTATGAGGTGCGCAGGTGGCACTGCGGCGAGGAGATCAGGCCGCCGCCGACCGGGGCACATGCGTATCGTGTGGCACGTGGTCACCAGCCGTCTCGCTTGCTTGAGAGCTTAAGGACCTGTGCGGCGCGCATGGAAGACGGGTGACGGGCGCGAGTTGGCCAGGATCCCACTAGAGTGCGCCCAGGCGGAAAGGTATGCCTTGCGGCCTTGATGCCGAACCTGGTAATGGCTGAAGCGGGGCGGCGCCACCGAAACTGACAGTATGTCAGCTCACTCGCCGATGGCCGAGATCCGCCCCGGGCCGCCGTCCGGATAACATGAACGGCCCGCCCGCACCGCCCACGCATCGCCGCACGGAGACAGAGCCTTGGCCACACAACGGATCCCGGTCCTTCTCCTCACGGGTTTCCTGGGTTCCGGAAAGACCACGATGCTCAACCATCTGATGCGCGACAGCGTGGACACCCGGATCGGGGTCATCGTCAACGACTTCGGCAGCATCAACATCGATGCCATGGCCGTCGCCGGGCAGGTCGACTCGATGATCCCCATCGAGAACGGCTGTCTGTGCTGCGCCGCGGACGCCTCCGAAATGGACGAGATGCTGGACCGGCTCACCGATCCGGAGCTGCGCATCGATGTCATCGTGATCGAGGCGAGCGGCCTCGCCGAACCGCAGAGCATGATCCGTACGCTGCTGTCCAGCGGCAATGAGCGCATCCGCTACGGGGGCCTGGTGGAGGTCGTGGACGCCGCCGAGTTCGCGAGCACCCGCGACCGCCACCCCGAGTTGGACCGCCATGTCCGCGACGCCGACCTGATCGTCGTCAACAAGACCGACCGGGTGGGGGAGGACGAGCGGCGGCGCGTCCTGGACACCGTCGCCGAGATCGCCCCGGGGCTGCCCGTCCTCACCGCCGAACACGGCCGCGTCGACCCCGGCCTCCTCTTCGACCACGAGCCCCGGGAGACGCCCGAGGAGCGCTTCCGGCAGCTCTCGTTCGCAGACGTTTGCGGCGAGGAGCACGACGACCACAGCCGCCATCTGCACGCCGCGTACAAGAGCGTCGAATTCGCCTCGGCCGAGCCGCTGGACCCGCGCCGCTTCATGGCATTCCTCGACGCCCGGCCCGCGGGCCTCTACCGCCTCAAGGGCTTCGTCCACTTCGCCGGTGCCGACCCACGGCGGAAGTACGGGCTGCACGCCGTCGGTGCGTACCTCCGCTTCCAGCCGGTGCCCTGGGAACGGGGGGAGCCCCGCGCCACCCAGCTGGTGCTGATCGGCACCGGCATCGACGCCGACACCCTCACCAAGCGGCTGACCGACTGCGTCGCGACCCATCCGGAAGAAGCCGACGAGCGGCACATGATGGGCGTCCTGCGCTACGTGGACGACGCGGACTAGCCGGGCGTTACGGAGTGCCGAAGTCCGGCAGGGTGACCGTCCCGTCCTCGGCGAGCGGGAACCCGGGGTTGTAGGCGACCTCCCAGGCGTGACCGTCCGGGTCGGCGAAGGCGCTGGAGTAGAAGCCGATGGCGTTGACTGCCGCGGGCTTGGTGACCGTCCCACCGGCCCGCTCCGCCGTCGCGAGCAGGGCGTCGACCTCTGCCTCGGACCGTACGTTGTGCGCCAGGGCGATCCCGCCGAACCCGGCGGCGGGCCCGGGCTCCAGCCCGCAGTCCCGCGCGAGCTTGTCCCGGTCCCACAGCACCACCCCCACCCCGCCCGCCTGGAAGAACACGGTCTCCTCGACTTCCTGCCCCTGCCAGCCCAGGGCCTCGTAGAAAGCCTTGGACCGGGCGAGGTCGGACACGCCCAGCGTGACCAACGTGATGCGCTGTTCCATGCGATATCTCCTTCGCTTTCCGGACGGAGATGGTACGCGTCCGGACGGAGTGCGAGAAAGCCGAAGCCCTGGGGCCTGTGGGTACCGTAAGGGGGCACCGAAGTGCTTTCGGGAAACCACCACAGCCTTTTCCGGCGGCTATTGCCGGTGCGCCTCGCCATGCCCTGTACTTCTCGAGGTGACACGGCGCGCTGAACGTTCCTGACCATCAATCCTGTCGTGAGTGGCAAACCCCTGCACAGGAAGGTGTAAATGGCTATGAGTGGTGCCTACTTAGGCGGCCTCAAGGACTCGCTGACCGGAAATCCCGAAGCCCGGCTGGTCTTTCTCTGCAATTTCGAGGTCGAGCACACGTGGGCGCGCGATTACATCGGACTGCCGCTGCCGAAACTGGCATCGGCTCCCACCACCGTGCAGCGCATGGAGGAACTCGGCGCCCTGCTGGCCGGGAGCGGCGACATGATCTGCCTGGGCGATCCGCTCGACCCCGGCTTCACGCGGTACGCCACCGACCTCGGCTTCCAGCTGCCGGCCGAACTCGTCGTCCCACGGGGCGAACCCGGCGCCAGTACCGGCGAACGCATTCTGGCCTCGCCCGAAACGCTGCGGCGCCTGGCCGACCTGGCCGATGGCCGCACCTATCTGATGCCGATGGGCACCTCCGCCACCGAGCAGAAGATCTCCGAGGCGACCGGCCTGCCGCTGGCCGTCCCGGACAGCGACACGATGGAGCGGGTCAACGGAAAGATCTACGGACGGCGCCTGGTCGACGAACTCGGCATCCGCCCGGTGCCCGGCGAGTGCTGCGAGACCGTGGACGAGCTGACGGCGGCCGTCCGGCGCGGCCTCGATGAGGGCGTGCCGCTGATCGTCAAGGAGTCGTACGGGGTCTCCGGCAAGGGACTCATCGTGCTGGACACGCCCGCCAAGGCCGAGCGCCTGCTGCGGATGGTCGACAAGCGGGCGGCCCGTACCGGTTCCCGCGCCATCCACGTGGTGGTCGAGCGGTTCCTGGCCAAGCAGTGCGATCTGAACTACCAGTTCACCATCGACCGCGTGGGAGGTGTCCACTTCGATTTCGTCAAGGAGGCGCAGACCTCGGGGGGTGTGCACCTCGGCCATGTGATGCCGACCCGCCTGGGCGCGGCCCAGCTGGCGGAGCTGGAGGACACGGCGGGCCGGGTCGGGAAGCGGCTGTACGAGGACGGACTGTTCGGCGTGGTCGGAGTGGACGCCATCCTCGGCACGGACGACACGCTCTACCCCGTGCTGGAGATCAACGCCCGGTTGAACATGTCCAGTTACCAGGGGCCGGTCACCGAGCGGTTTCTCTCCTCCGGTTCCGCGCTGGCCAAGCACTACGCGCTGGACCTCGAGGGCCCGGTCCGGTTCCACGAGATCGCGTCGGCCCTCGGCCCGCTGGCACCGAGCGGACCGGGCGGCACCGGTGCCGTCATCACCTGCTTCGGCACGGTCAACGCCGAGGCCCACCGGCGGCCCCCGTTCGAAGGCCGCCTCTACACCCTGCTGTTCGCCCGTGACCGCGACGCCCTGACCGCCCTCGACGCCGAGGTGCGCGAAGCGCTCGGCACCGTGCCGACCATAGAGGAGATCCGGTGAACGCGATGGAGTTCGAGATTCAGGGCGTGCCGGTATCCGAGCTGGCCCGCGAGTACGGCACCCCCCTGTACGTCTACGACACCGAAGCCCTGCGCACCAACTACCAGCGGCTGCGCGAGAACCTGCACCCGGCGGTCGATGTCTTCTTCTCCCTCAAGGCGAACCCGAACATCAGCGTCTGCTCCTACCTCGGCTCGCTCGGGGCCGGTGCCGAGGTGTCCTCGCTGACGGAGTTGATCACGGCGCAGCGCGCCGGCGTCGCCGCCGGGAACATCATCTTCCTCGGCCCCGGCAAGACCACCACGGAACTGCGCGCCTGCCTCGAGGCCGGTCTGCACGCCGTCGTCTGCGAGTCGCTGGAGGAACTGCGGGCGCTGGATGCCCTGGCCGTCGAGGCAGGCCTGACCGACGTACCGGTGCTGCTGCGCATGAACCCCGACTTCCAGACCAAGGGAGGCGGGCTCTCGATGGGCGGCAAGCCCCGGCAGTTCGGGGTGGACCTGGCGGCGCTGCGGGAGTCGGCCGCGAGCCTGGTCCGGGCCCTCCGGTCGGTGCGGGTGATCGGAATCCACGCGTACATGGGGACCCGCATCCTCGACTACTCCGACGTCGTCAACAACACCACCAACATCCTCTCCATCGCCGAGACACTCTGCGACGAGCTGGGCGTCCCGCTGCGGACCGTGGACTTCGGCGGCGGCCTGGGCGTGCCCTATTTCGACAACGAGAAGGAGCTGGATCTCAACGCCCTGCACGGCGAGGTCAACGCGGTCATCGAGCAGTTCGTCGAGCGCCACCCGCAGACCCGGCTGATCATGGAGCTGGGCCGCTATCTCACCGCGGTGGCCGGCACCTACGTGGTGCGTGTGCTCTACGTCAAGGAGTCGATGGGGGAGCGCTTCGCGATCGCCGACGGCGGCACCAACCACCACATGGCCGCGGTCGGCGTGGGCAGCTTCGTCAAACGCAACTTCCCCATCCGGTCGTTGAGCCGCTACCACGACCCGGCGACCTCCCCCATCACGGTCACCGGACCGCTGTGCACCCCCAACGACGTGATCGGCAAGCGGGTGGCGCTGCCCCCGGTCTCGCCCGGTGACCTGCTGGGAGTCGAGCGGTCGGGCGCGTACGGGCCGACCGCCTCGCCGGTGCTCTTCCTGAGCCACGGCTATCCGGCCGAGGTCCTCGTCCACGAGGGGACGCCGCACCTCATCGCCCGCCGTGACACCCCCGAGGACCTGCTGGACCGGCAGCACCTGGTCCGTTTCTAGCCACACCCCTCTGAACACTCCTCTGACCCGAACGGAGTTCCCATGGACCGCGTCGAACTCGTCCACCAGATCGAGTCCGCGCTGAGCGAGGCCCTTGAACGGCCCGTCGACAGCCTGACCGAGGACGTCCGGCTCTTCGACGACATGCACCTCGACTCCACCTCCGTGCTCGAAGTCCTCATGACGCTGGAGGACTCGGTCGGGGTGGAGGTCGACCCCGAGCAGCTGGAGATGACGGACTTCGCCACCGTCGGCAGCTTCACCGACTACCTGCTCCGGCAGCTGCCTGCCACGGCGGACCAGGCCTGATGGCCGGCAGCACACTGGCCGTACGGCACGGGGCGGCGGTCCTCGCCCCGCACCGCACCGTGCGCCCCGAGTTCTCGATCATGGCGGAGTACGACCGCGACCTCCTCGCGTCCTTCGGCCAGAGCCCGGATCCGGAGGCGGCCGGGGACCGGCCGGTGGTCACCCATGTCGATCTGGTCCGGCGACTGCTCGACGGCGATCCGCTCGGATCCGTGGAGCCGGACCTCGTGATGGTCGCCTATGCGCTGCCCGATGTGCACCCCTTCACCACCAGCTCCACCCAGCTGAACCGGGCGTTCGGCGACCGCGCGGCGAGCTTCGCGCTCGCCGAGCAGGGACTGGCGGCGCCGTTCTCGGCGCTGCGCATCGCCGCCGCGTACAGCCGACTCGGCCACTGCGACCAAGCCGTGCTCGCGGTGCTGGAGCAGACCACCCTGCCCAACCGCGACCCGCTGGTGCACAGCGCGGATCTGGTCGACTCCGGCGTGCTGCTGCTGTTGCAGTCCGGGAGCGAGGGGCCGGGGCTGGACGTGCACGACGTATGGGTCCAGCGCCGACCGGACGACTGCGCCCGGCGGCTCACCGCCCTCACCGCATCGGCCCGGTCCGGCACCTCGCTGCTCGTCGAGGGTCCTCGCAGCGGGCACGACATCCCGGCGGACGGCATGGAGGTCCACCGGCACGCCGAACGGACCTACTGCACCAGCGTCTGGATGGCGCTCGCCCAGAACCCCCAGTGGGCCGGGGAGTACGCCACGGTCGTCCTGCACGACACCGACCCGCGCTCGGGGACCTGCTCGGCGGCGATCCTGCGTACCGCCGCGCACCCGGAGTCCTCGCCGTGAGCCGGACCCCGAGGGGGGCTGGTCCCGGGACCGAGCCCGGGACCGTGCCCCCCTTCGTCGGGGTCGACCTGCTCCGCATCGGCGAACTCGACCGACTGGTGCGGCGCGGGTGGTTCCGGCACCTGCTGTATTCGGCCCCGGAGCGCCGGGAGGCCGGGACGCTGGCTCCCGGCCGATGCCGGGAGTTCCTGGCGGGCCGATTCGCCGCCAAGGAAGCGGTGCTCAAGGTGCTGGGCGTCGGGCTGCTGGCCGGTGTCCCGGCCTGGCAGATCGACATCGGCCGGACCGAGCGCGGCGCCCCTCGGGTGCGCCTGACCGGCGCTGCCGCGCGCCGCGCCGCCGATATCGGCCTGGACCGGATCTCTCTGTCGATCTCGCACAAGGAAGACCTGGTCATCGCCATCGCGGTGGGCTGGCCGACGGCCCTGCCGGTCCAGACGAAGAGGAGGACACCCGGTGCCGACTGATCCGACCGACCCGTCCACGGTGATGCTGCGGGTGCGCATCGGAGCCGAGGAGGCGCACTACGGCGGCGACCTCGTGGACGGAGCCCGGATGCTCCGCCTCTTCGGCGACGTCGTCACCGAGATCGCCATCCGCAGCGCCGGAGACGAGGGCCTGCTGTCCCACTACTCCGAGGTGACCTTCACCGCTCCCGTCCACGCCGGTGACTTCATCGAGGTCACCGGGCGGCTGACCAAGGAAAGCCGACTGCGCCGAACCGTCGAGCTGGAAGCCCGCAAGGTCATCGAGGCCCGCTACGAGGAGGGCCACAGCACCGCCGGGGTCCTCGACGAGCCGGTGGTCGTCTGCCGTGCGGTGGGGGTTGTGGTGGTGCCGGTGCACAAGGCCCGCCGACGCGCGCTGACGGTCTGAGCCCCACCACGCGGCTCAGCAATTCGCAGCTTCAGGAAGCACGGACACGAACAGGAGGACAACGGCGTGACCTTCTCGACCGCCTACACGCCCCGGCCGGGCGATGGGCCGCAGCGGTCCCTGGACGACCAGCCGACCACCCTGGAGGCGTGGGGGGCCTACGTACCGTCCCGCTCGGTCTCCCTGGAGGAGGCCGGCGGCCCCCTGGGCCTGACGCGGGCTCAGATGAAAGTGCTGCGGCGCGTCTACGGCGTCCGCGACATGCGGCTGGACCCCGAACAGTCGCTCTTCGACCTCATCCTGCCCGCCGCCCGCGCGGCGCTGAAGGAGGTGACCGACCCGAGCACGGTGAAGTACCTGCTGTACGGACACGCCACCCAGGAGGTCACCCCCTCCACCATGGACGCCGCCGACATCCTGCGCACCTCGCTCGGGCTCCCTGACGCACAGGCCTTCGGGCTCACCCAGCAGAACTGCGCGATCGGGCTCGCCGCCATCGACATGGCGGGCGCCCTGCTGGCGATGGACGGTGACCCGGCGGCGCGCGCCCTGGTCGTCACCGGCGAGAAACCCTTCGCGAAGCTGAACCAGGACTACCACTCCCTCGGTTCCGTGATGGGCGAGGCCGCCAGCGCCTGCCTGGTCGCCCGGGGCGGGCGGGGAGACCGGGTGCGCTCCTATGTCACCCGCACCCGCGGCGAGTTCGCCGACGGCATCCTGATGGACCAGGAAACCCGGGAGAGGGCCAACAACGCACACGACCCGGAGGTCTCGGACGTCATCCGCGAGGCGGTCGCCAAGGCCGGGCTCCACCTCGACGACATCCACCGGTTCGTGCACTACAACTCGCTGATGGTCGAGGTCTCCACCGAACTCGGCGTGGACCGCGACCGGTTCTTCACCGACAACCTCCCGAAGTACAGCCACTGCTACGCCTCGGACGTCCTGGTCAACTACACGACGATGCGGGACACCGGACAGCTGGAGGCCGGTCGGCACTACCTGTTCACCGCCACCGGCCTGGGCGCCACGTACTCGGCCATGGTCGTCACCCACGCGCCCGAAGGGGACTCCTGACACCGTGCGGAACCTCGAAAAGATCCCCGAACCACCCCGCAGCAGGCTCCGGGCCGGAGCGGGTTCCCTTCACTGGGCCTGGATCGTGGCCGGTGTCTCGTTCCTGGTCCTGATCGGCACGTCCGGCTTCCGTTCCCTGCCCTCGGTGGTCATGACCCCGATCCACGAGGAGATGGGCTGGTCCTACGGCACGATCTCCTTCGCGATCTCGCTGAATCTGGTGATCGTCGGCCTGGCGGCACCGTACGCGGCGGCGCTGATGGAACGCCTCAGCATCCGCAGTGTGCTCTCCGGCGCACTGGTGCTGATCGCGCTCGGCACCGGACTGCCCGCGTGGATGTCGGCGCCGTGGCAACTGGTGCTGCTGTGGGGCCTGCTGGTGGGCGCCGGGTGCGGCGCGATTTCCCTGGCCTTCGTCGCCACCCTCACCGAGCGGTGGTTCGTCAAACACCGTGGCATCGTCTCCGGCGTCCTCACCGCAGGCAGCACCGCCGGTCAACTGGTCTTCCTGCCCCTGCTGGGCGGGCTGAGCGACAACTCGAGCTGGCGCACGGCGTCGATCGTGGTGGCCCTGGGTTCCCTGGTCGCGGTGCCCTTCGTCGTCCTCCTCCTCCGGGACCACCCACGGGACAAGGGCCTGACCGCGTACGGAGCCGACGAGGCGCCGAAGGAGGAAACGGACGCGGAACCGGAGGCTCCGAAGGCTGAGGCGGCCACGGTCGGCGCGTTCGGGGTGCTGCGGCAGGCGGCCCGTACGCAGGACTTCTGGCTGCTGGCCGGTACCTTCGGCATCTGCGGCGTCACGACGTCCGGCTTCATACAGACCGACTTCATCCCGGCCGCGCACGACCACGGGATGACCACGACGGCCGCCGCCGGGCTGCTCGGCATCGCCGGGGTCTTCGACATCGTCGGGACCACCCTGTCGGGCTGGCTGACGGACCGGTTCGACTCGCGCTACCTGCTCCTCGTGTACTACACCCTGCGAGGACTGTCCCTGCTGATGCTCCCGTGGCTGTTCTCCGACACGGTGACGACCGGCATGCTGATCTTCACCATCTTCTACGGCATGGACTGGATCGCCACCGTGCCGCCGACCATCCGGCTGTGCCAGGACGCCTTCGGCTCGTCGGCCGGTGTGGTCTTCGGCTGGCTGTGGACCGCGCACCAGCTCGGCGGGGCGCTCGCCACCGCCGTGGGCGGGCTGATCCGTGACAACTTCGGCAGCTACACGCTCGTCTGGTTCACGGGCGCCGCGGTGTGCCTGGCCGCGGGGGCGATGTCCCTGGCGATCCGTCCGGCCAACCCCCTCGCGCGGAGCGGGGTTCGGCTGTGATGGCCGGGCCCGAAGCTTCCGGCCGGGCGCTGCGGACGGGGACGCGGACGCGGACGTACCGATGGTTGCGGCTCGGCTGGATCCTCCTCGTCGTCCTGGCCCTGCCTGCCACCTCGGCCGCCGCGCTGCCCATCCGGGCCACGGCCCCACCGGCGCCGTCCACCGCCTCGTGTTCCGGGGAACCCGCGGCGGACGGCTGGGCGCCGTCGTCGACCGCCATCGACGCGCAGGACAGCTACCACGCCTTCGTGGCGAACGGCTACCTCGGGCAGCGCGTCCCGCCCAACGGCACCGGGTACTGGGCCAGTGAGCAGAAGACCGGCTGGCCGCTGTACACGCCGCGCTACGACGGCTCGTACGTCTCGGGCCTGTACGCCCACAACCCGGCGACCACCGACGACCGGCAGGTCATCGCCGCCCTTCCCACCTGGACCGGGCTGACCGTCGGCGTCGGTGCCGACGTCTTCACCTCGGCGACCCCGGCAGACCGGATCTCCCGCTACCGGCAGACCGTGCTCCTGCGGTGCGGCCTGGTCCGCACCTCGCTGACCTGGACCACAGCCGACGGACGCGCCACCGACCTGGTCTACGAGGTGTTCGCCGCCCGCGACCGGGAGCACACGGCCGCGGTACGGGTACGGATGACCCCGCACTGGAGCGGTGACGCCACCGTCACCGACCTCATCGACGGCCGCGGTGCCCGGAGGCTGTCGGCGACCGGCGGCGGGCGCGAGCCCGGCCGCACCATGACCGTGGGATTCCGCGCCGATGGCACCGGGACCCGGGGCGCCATCGCCTCCACCCTCACCACCGGCCCCACCGTCCGCGTGCGCGACACCCGCCCGGCCGAGGAGAACCGGAGCCTGACGAACCAGCAGTCCGTCAACTTCCCGGTCCGCGACGCTCACACGTACACGCTCACCAAGTACGTCGGCGTCGACACCGCCCTGACCGCCGACGCGCCACGTCAGGCGGCGGTGGAGGCTTCCCGGAAGGCGGCGGAGCGGGGCTGGCCGGACCTGTTCGCCACCCACAGCGCGGCCTGGGCCGCGCTCTGGCGCGGCGGCATCGAGGTCGCGGGAGCGCCCGACCTCCAGGCATGGATCCGCTCCTCGGAGTACGGGATGCTCTCCAACGTCCGCGCCGGCTCCGGCAACAGCGTCGCGCCGACCGGACTGACCAGCGACAACTACGCGGGCCAGGTGTTCTGGGACGCCGACACCTGGATGTTCCCCGCGCTGCTCGCGAACCAGCCGCAGCTGGCCAGATCCATCGTGGACTACCGCTACCGCACCCGTACGGCGGCCCGCGCCAATGCCGAGCGGTATGGCTACTCCGGTCTGTTCTACTCGTGGACCAGCGGTGGCCAGGGCGACCTCGAAGAGTGTCACAGCTGGGGCCCGCCGCCGCACTGCCTCATGCAGATCCACCTCCAGAGCGATATCGCCCTGGCCGTCTGGCAGTACTACCAGGCGACCGGCGACCGCGACTGGCTGCGGACACGTGGATGGCCCGTACTTGAGGGCATCGCCGAGTTCTGGACCGGGCGGGTCACCCGAAACACCGACGGCAGCTACTCGATCGAGAACGTGGCCGGCCCCGATGAGTACAGCAACGGCGTCACGGACGGGGCGTTCACCAACGCCGGCGCGGCCACGGCACTGCGCGACGCGACCCGCGCCGCGCGGGTGCTCGGACACGACCCGCCCGCCGACTGGACGCGGATCGCGGACCGGCTGCGCGTCCCGTACGACGGCGACCGGCAGGTGTTCGAGCAGTACGCGGGCTACGACGGCTCGAAGATCAAGCAGGCGGACACCGTCATGCTGATGTACCCGCTGCGGTGGCCCATGACCAGCGAGCAGGCGTCCCGCACCCTGGACTACTACGCGGTGCGCACCGACCCGGAAGGCCCTGCGATGACGGACGCGATCCACGCGATCGACGCCGCGGCCATCGGCGAGCCGGGCTGCTCGACGTACACCTATCTGATGCGCTCGATCGAGCCGTTCGTCCGTGGGGCCTTCCATCAGTTCTCCGAGGCGCGCGGCGCCAAGGCCGGAGCGGACGACCCGCTGGCGGGCGCGCCCGCGCACAACTTCCTCACCGGGGCGGGGGGCTTCCTCCAGGCGTTCACCTACGGCCTGGCCGGACTGCGGTGGGAGGAGGACCGGGTACGACTGGACCCGGTGCTTCCCCCGCAGCTGGGGGACGGGGTGCGGCTGAAGGGGCTGCACTGGCGGGGCCGTACGTTCGATGTCGCGGTCGGGCCCCACCGCACGACCGTCCGGCTGACCGGTGGCAGCCCGTTCGAGGTCGAGACCGCCGAGGGCACCCGGACGGTCACCACCACGGCCCCGGCCGTGCTGGAGACCCGTCGCCCGGACCTCGCGGCCACGGCCAACGTCGCCCGGTGCGCGACGGCGACGGCCACCTCCGGGCAGCCGGGCATGGACGCCCGGGCGGCGGTGGACGGCAGCACCGCCACGGCCTGGGTCCCGGCCCAGGCGACCGGCAGCCTCACCGTCGACCTGGGACGCGCACGCCGGGTGACCGGCATCTCGCCGGAGTGGACATCCACCGCGCCCGCCTCGTCCACCGTGGAGGTCTCGGTCGATGGGCGGCAGTGGAGTCCGGTGGAGAACGCCTCTTCCGGCGCGCTCCGGCACCCCGCGCACGTCCGCTACGTACGGCTCACGCTCGAAGCGGACAGCAGCGGGGATCCTCCCGGCCTCGCGGAGCTGACGGTCCGCCAGGGCTCCGCGAGCCGGCCGCCCGGCGACCGGTAGCGGGACCCACACCGGAACCCGGGCCCCCGCCGCACCGTGCGGCGGGGGCCCGGGTTCCGTGCGTCCCGGCCGGCCGTCAGGGCATCGGCAGCGCGCTCTCCCGCCGGGCCGGGGTGGCCGACTGAGCCAGCGCGAAGGCCAGTTCCGGCCTGCCGGAGATCTCCAGCTTGCGATAGGCACTGGTCAGATGGATCTCGACGGTGCGCCGCGTGACGAAGAGGGCCTCCGAGATCTCGCGGTTGGTCCGGCCCTGGGCGGCCAGCTCCGCCACCCGGCGCTCGCTGGGGGTGAGCCGCCGCGCATCCGATGGCCTGGCCGCCCGAAGTCTGCCTCCGACCAGCGGCAGCGTGACGCGGACGCGGTCGGCCAGGCAGCTCGCGGAGCACTCCTCCGCCACCACCAGCGCCCGTTCCAGGGAGGACCGTGCCGCGTCCCGCCGCGCGAGGCGCTGGCAGGCGGCACCGAACTCGTTCAGCGTGTAGGCGAGTTCCACCCGCGCCGGTGAGTGCTCCAGCATGTCGACGGCCTGGGAGAGGAATTCGAGTCCCCGCTGGCCGCCGGTGACCGTGCCCAGCGTGCGGAGGCTGACGCCGATCGCCTTGTGGGTGCCCCATCTGCGCGACAGGTCCAGATCGCGGTTGGCCATGTCGATCGCCGAGGTCCGGTCACCGGCGGCGGCATACGCCAGGGCGGCGTAGGAGCGCCACCGGGCGGCCGCCGGAGTGATCACAGGGCCCGCCTCCTGGTACCGGCCGCACTCCAGCAGGGCCGCCAGCGCGGCTCCTGGATCACCTTGCTCCAGCCGCAGCCGCCCGTGGGCCAGCAGATAGGCGGACCTGGCCCAGGCATCGCTGACGAGGCTGTCGGTCGGGTGCGTCTGCAGCATGTCCTGCGCCATATCGGTGGCCCCCAGGTCCAGCAGCAGGTTGGCCACGGCCGCGAACGACGGTAGGGCGGGACGCTCCGGGGTTTCCCGCCCGACCACGTCGAGCAGGGCACGCGCGTGGCCGAGCCCCTCCTCCACCCGACCGGAGTGCCAGGCCACCGTGGTCAGCCCGAAGCTCGCCATGGCGGACAGCCGCCCGGAGCCGCGCCGTGCGGCGTGGTCGGCCATCCGCTGGAGCCAGCCGGCCGCCATCTCCGGATGGTCGGCGGCGACGAGGGAGAGGAGGAGGGGTGGGAAGAACCGCACCATGGCCCCGTCCAGCTCCATCCCACCCCGCAGGGCGCGCCCCGCCAGGGCGCGGGCGTGCTCGGCGGTGCCGTGACCGGCCTGAGCGTGCAGGGCGCACACGGCCAGCCAGGCCCGCTCGCCGGGAGTATCGCCGCGTAAGGAACGATGCGAACGCGCCTCCACCAGCTCTGTGCCGATCGACGCGGCGGGGCCGTCCTGCCACGCGGTCATGACCAGGTGCGCTTCCAGCCGCAACCGCCACTCGTCGTCCTCGGGCGACTCGCCCAGCTCGGCCAGTACCTGCCGCAGCGCGGTTATGGCCTCCTGGGTGCGCCGGGTGGTGCACAACGACACGGCCAGCCCGCTGACCGTGGCGGCCCGCCCGTGGGCGTCCTGACGCAGCAGCAGTTCCTGCTGGAAGTGGTAAGCCGCGGCGGTGGGATTGTCCAGCATCTCGATCGTCGCGAGTTCCGACCGAAGGGACACCTCCGCCTGCGGGGCCGGGGACTCCGTCAGGGCTTGCCGCAGATAGCGGGCCGAAGTGGCCGGGGCGCCGCGTGCCGCCGCCCGCCGCGCCGCGTCCTGCAGCACCGCGATGCGCCACTCGTCTCCGTTGGGCTGGGTGAGCATCAGATGGTGGGCGACTCTCTCACTGCTTTCGCCCTGGTCGCGCAGCAGCCGGGCGGCGCGCATATGCTCCTCGGCCAGCTGCGCCGGAGTCATGGCGCGGAAGAGGGCGGGCCGTACCAGGGGCTGGGTGAACCGTGGAAGCTCCTCCTCGGCCAGGACGCCCATGCAGCGCATCTCCCGTACCGTCTCCTGCGCGCGGAAGGGGTCGAGACCGGCCAGTGCGGCTACGACGGGAAGCCGTGTGCCGTCACCGAGCACCGCCAGCGCCCGGCTCATCGCCATGACCGCTGTGGACTGCCGGGCCAGGCGCATGGCGATGGTCTTCTCCAGTACGCGCTCGTTGAGTTCGGCCACGCGGCCGGCCTGAGCCGCGTCCGGTCGCACACCGTTCCTCACCAGGACCCGCAGCAACTCGTTGAGCAGCAGGGGATTGCCTTCGCACACCTCGTGGCACGTGGCACAGAACTGCTCGTCGGCGCGTCCGCCCATCCGGTCCTGGACCAGTCGGCGCACGCTGCCGGGGCTGAGCGAGGAGAGTTCCAGGGTGATGGCGCCCGGCTGGAGGGCCAGTTCGTCCAGCATCGGCGCCGATTCGTGCCCGCCACCGCACCGGCGGGTCGTCACCAGCATCACCGGGAGGCCGTCGATGCGGCTCGCCAGGCAGCGAAACCAGCTGAGCGACATCTGGTCGGCCCAGGTGGCGTCATCCAGGACGAGAGCCAACGGGCCCATCTCGCAGGCGTTGACGATCACCTCGTAAAGATCATCGCCGATCTCGCATGACACCTCGGCGTCGTCCCCGGACGCCCGGCACTCCTCACCGGACCGGGCCAGCAGGGCCTGGGCCGCCGGGCGCTCCTGCAGAACACGCCGGTCCGCATCGGAGAGCGCGGCGAGAAGGGAGTCGAACAACTGCCGTGCCACGGTCCATGGCCGGTGTTCCCGCGACTCGATGCCATGCGCACGCGCCACCAGCAGGCCACGGTCGCGCGCACCGGCGATCCAGGCGTTCAGCAGTGAGGTCTTGCCGATTCCTCCCGCACCCTCGATGCATACCAGCGAACTGACACGGTCGGGTAACCGCTCGGTGAGCCGCCCTAACACGGCTAGTTCTTCCCGCCGGTCGAGGAGTTCGTACTGAAGAGTGGTAGTAGCGGGCGAATACGGTGCCGGGCGAGACGTCTCGGGTGAAATCGTGTCCGTGGGGCGAGCGGTCAAGGGGAGATCCCTTCTGGAAAGTCTAGTGTGTCCACTAGTACTTTGACGTGCGACCATGCGGAATTCGGCCGTGTCCGCGCGGCAGGGCATGACTGATGAACGCAGGGCGGGGGGTGAAAGCATGAATGTTCGCAACCCTGTAACATCGGCGTTAAACCTGCTGTTTTGGAGCCCCCGAAATTCCGGTTGTGAGTGGGGGAAGTCAGCATCAGTCAATTGCACCTCTCCTGATTCCTCCAAGGTAATGAGGGGGCTATGGGGAATCAAGAAGGCCCTGCGCGCCATAGTCGAGTGACAGCCGTCGTGCGGAATTCCGCCAGACGTCCGTCAGCGTTCCAGGAGTACCCGGGCGTCCCAGGGCTTCAGCCTCAGCTCCTCCCCGGCCTGGTGATCCGTACCGTCGAGCACGTCCCGGACCCTGGCGGGGAGCCGGACCGCCACCTCGTCCCAGGACCAGTTGTGCACGAAGCGCACCCGGCGGCCGTCGGGAGCGGTGGCGCCCGTGCTGGTGACGCTCTCCTGGGCGAACCTCCAGCCGCCTTCGCGCTCCGGGACGGCCCAGCGGAACAGCGAGGTGGCCAGGGCGGGGTCCGGTACGGTGCCCACGTACGTCACCCGCCCGTCGCCGTGGGAGTGCGTGGTGACGGCGGGCCAGCGGCCGAAGTGCGGGTGGTCGTATCCGGCCAGGACCTGTGCGCCGTCGGCCTGGAGGCCGTCCACCCAGCGCGTGGCCGACGCCCCGCTCGGCAGGGCGAGGGGGGACCCGGGGGCGGGGTGGACCGGCACGTCCTGGGAGAGGTTGCTGAACTCGTCGTACCAGGCGCCCGCCGCCTCCGCGAGGCGCGCGGGCATGACGTCGGTGCGGGCCCGGGCACACGGGTTGCCGTAGCCGGTGCGCGGGCCGAGCACGAGGTGGCCGCCCGCGGCGGCGTAGGCGGCGAGCCAGTCGAGCGTCGCGTCGTCCGCGGTGTAGAGGCCCGGCACGACGAGGACCGGGTGCCGCTCGGCGGCGACGCGCGCGGTGGTGCCGGTGAGGCGGTCGGCGTGCAGGAGGCGGACCTGGAGCCCGGCGTCGAACGCCCCCCGGTAGAAGGGCTCGAAGACGCCCTGGTACGAGCGCCGGTCCGGGCCGCCGTCCGGCTCGGCCAGCGGCGGCTGGAACGCCAGCGCCCACTTGCTGGCGGACGAGTAGACCATCGCCACATCCGCGTCCGGTGTCAGCCCGGCGACCAGGTCGCCCGCGCTCTCCAGCTCCTGGCCGATGCGGGCGATCTCCCGGTAGACGCGCCCGGGACGGCCGTTGTGCGGCAGGACACCGCCCCAGTAGGTCTCCGTACCGAAGTGCAGGGTGTGCCAGTGCCAGTACTCGATCATGCGTGCCCCGCGCGAGATCAGCGCCCAGGCGGCCTGTCGCCACTGGCCGTCGTACGCGGGCCGGTTGTTCCAGGAGTGTCCGATGGCCTGGGCGTCGGTCTCGGTGACCAGGAACGGCTCCTGGCGCGAGGAGAACATCCGGTCAGCGCTCTGGTACAGCGCCCATGTCCCGTTGGTCGTCCACGTCTGGCCGCCGGTGCCCGGGTCGGGCAGGGCGAGGCCGTCCTGCATGGTGTAGTACGGGTTGCCCGCCGTGATGTCGAGTCGGCTCGTCAGGGCCTGGTCGTCCAGGGCAGGCCGGTCGTAGGCGACGCAGGTGGTGACGAAGTGTTCCGGGCGGGCGTACTCGCGCACGATGTCCGCCTGCCAGCCGATGAACCGCGTGGTCTCCTCGGCCTGGAAACGCCGCCAGGCCAGGTCGTACTGCGGCTGCGCGTTGCCGTCCGGGGTCCACAGGTCGGCCCAGGTGGAGAGCCGGTGCGACCAGTAGACCAGGCCCCATTCCCGGTTCAGGGTCTCCACGTCGCCGTAGGCCGCGCGCAGGTGGTCCACGAAGCGCTGGAACACGCCGTGGTTGTGGAACAGTTCGTTGCCCGGTTCGTTGTCGACCTGGAAGCCCAGCAGCGAGGGGTGGTCGGCGTAGCGGGCCAGGATCGCGCGGACGACGCGTTCGGCGTGGAATCGGAAGGCGGGGTGGGTGAAGTCCACTTCCTGGCGGGCGCCCCAGGGGATGCGCTCGCCGGTGCGCCGCTCGCCCGCGATCTCGGGGTACAGCCGGGCGAGCCACGGCGGTACGGCATAGGTCGGCGTACCGAGGACGACACCGATGCCGCGCTCATGCGCCCCGTCCAGCACCGGCCGCAGCCAGTCGAGGTCGAACCGGCCGTTCTCGGGTTCCCAGGTGGACCACACCGACTCGCCGACCCGGATGACGGAGAATCCCGCCCGCTCCATGAGGTCCAGGTCGGTCTTGAGCCGGTCGTAGGGCTGGTACTCGTGGTAGTAGGCGGCGCCGAACAGCACACGCGGGGGAAGCTGGGGCAAGAGTCCTCCTCTATCGACGGTGACGGGAGAGAGCCGGGACGGCGGACGTGGCCGAGGGGCGGGATCAGCCCTTGACCGCGCCCGCCGACAGTCCTTCGAGCAGTTGCCTGCGCAGCAGCAGGAAGACCAGGACGGTGGGCACGGTGGCGAGCACCGATCCGGCCAGGACGAGGTCGTACTGACGGTTCTCCGCCTGGAAGAGCGTCTGGAGCCCCAGGGGGAGGGTGAACTGATGGATGTCGGAGACCAGGACCAGCGGCCACAAGAAGCTGTTGTAACTCTGCAGGAACGTCCATACCGCCAGTGCGCCCAGCGACGGGCGCAGCAGTGGCAGTACGACCTGGCAGAAGATACGGAATTCCCCGCAGCCGTCGATGCGGCTCGCTTCCAGCAACTCGTCCGGGACGCTCTGGATGATGTACTGCTGCATCATGAAGATCCCGAACGCGGGCGCCACCCACGGCACGATCAGGGCGAACCAGGGATTGCCCAGCCCGGTCTTGACGAGGATCACGAAGAGCGGCACGAGGATGACGGCGAACGGAATCGACAGCGAGCTGAACATCACCGCGAACAGGAATTTCCGTCCGGTGAAGCGGTACTTGGCGAACCCGAATCCGGCCAGCGCGCAGACGAAGACCGATACGGCGGTCGCCACGATCGCCACCACGGTGCTGATCAGGAACCAGCTCAGGTATGGCTGGCTGTCCAGCAGATGCCGGTAGTTGGCGAGGGTCGCCGGGCTGGGCAGCAGCCGGGGCGGGTAGGCGAAGATGTCGCCACGCGGCTTGAACGACCCGCTCAGCGCCCACAGCAGCGGCCCGGTGAAGGCCAGCAGCAAGGCGGTCAGGGCGGCGTAGAGCAGTGCGCGTGGAGCGGCCCGGGGCCCGCGGGCGCGTGCCGGGGACGAGATCCTCATGAAGACCTCCCGATGCCGAGCAACCGGTTGAAGACCTGGCTGATGGTGAAGACGAGGACGAACAGCACGACCCCGGCCGCCGCCGCGTAGCCGAACTGCTGGCGTTCGAAGGCCGCCCGGTAGATGAACATCGCCACCGAGAGCGTCGCGTCGCCCGGTCCGCCGCGGGTGAGGAGGAACGGCTCGTCGAAGATCTGTGCCGCGCTGATGAACGAGGTCACCGCGACGAACCCGGTCACCGGCTTCAGCGCCGGGAGGGTGACGGTGGTGAACGTGCGGAACCGGCCCGCTCCGTCCAGCTCCGCGGCCTCGTACAGCTCACGGGGGACGTTCTGCAGCCCGGCGAGGAAGAAGACCGTCAGGTAGCCCGCCCAGCGCCAGAGCATGATGAGGCTGATGCTCGCCTTGGCCAGGGTCGGATCGCCCAGCCAGTCGAATCCGCCGAGCCCGAACACCGCCCGGAGCACCGAGTTGGCCAGGCCGAACTGCCGGTCGAACACAAGGCTGAAGATGAGGGCGACCACGATGGGCGAAACCACCATGGGAATGAAGAAGGACACCCGGAACAGATCCCGTGCCCCAAGGCCCCGGGCGTTCAGCCCCTGGGCCATCATCAGCGCGACGGGGACGATGACGACCACGCTCACCAGGACGTAGACGCCGGTGTTCTGCAGCGCGCGGTGGAAACTGACGTCGGTGAGCAGATGCGCGTAATTGCGCAGTCCCACCCAGCGCGGGGGGCCGAGCCCGACCCATTCGCACAGGCTCAGATACATCGACACGAGGATCGGCACGACCATGAACAGGACGTACAGCACGTAGAACGGCGCGATGAACAGGTACGGAGCACGGGAGGGACCGCGCGGTGGCCGCGACGCGCGGCCGCCGGACGCGACCGCCGGGGGAAGGGGCTCGCGGAGCCGTTCCGCGGGGATGCTGGTCATCTGCGGTTCCTATCGGCTCGCCTGGGCACGGAAGTCGGAGGCGGCGCGCCGCAGCGCCTCGCGCGGGGACAGGTCGCCCCGGTACGCGCGGATCAGATAACCGCTGAGAACGTCCGTGAGGATGGACTGGTCCGGGCTCTGGTAGTAGGCGGGCACATGGTCCGCCAGCGGGGCGTACACCTCGAACAGGCGCTGTCCGCCGCAGAACGTGTCCTCCAGGGCGAGCAGTTCGGGGCTGCGGAAGACCGAGCGGCGGGTCGGCAGGTAGCCCAGTTCGCGGTAGCGGCGGATCTGGGCGTCTTCGGTGAGCCAGGTGGTACGCAGGAAGTCGGCGCTCGCGGTGGTGTTCGCCTTGCCCGTGATCGCGGTGAAGCCCGTGCCCCCGGCGACCGAGGTGCGGCCGCCCCCGGCCGAGAACCTCGGGAGCGCGCGGATACGCCACCGGCCCGCCTGCTCGGGGACGTTCGGCCGCAGCCCGAAGGTCTTGTACCAGCTCGCCATCCACAGTCCCGCGACGCTGCCGCGCTTGAGGGCGGTCTGCATGCTGGGGCCGTAGAAGTCGGCGACGTCCACGAGGAAACCGCTGCGCAGCCCGTCACAGATGAACCGAAGCGTCTCCTCCGCCTCGGGCGAGTCCAGGGTGCTGCGCCGGTGTGCGTCGAACAGCGCGCCCCCTCTCTGGTAGAGGAGGATGGCGAAGAGCTGCACCACTTGGTTCAGATCGCTGCCGGTGGCCACCGCGCCCAGGGAGACCCGGTGCTTGCGGTACAACTTCTCACCGGCCCGGGCCAGTTCCTCCCACGTACCGATGTCCACTGGTATGCCGTATTCGGACAGGAGATCGTCGCGGTAGTAGTAGACCGTGACGGGTGTGTCCGAGTCGAGCGCGTAGAGCCTGCCGTCGACCGTGTACGGGGCCCGCCGCGCGGCGATCAGGTCGTCGCCGAGGGGTGCGACGTCCTTCGTCCAGTCGCGCAGCAGCCGGGCCGAGAGGTCGCCGCGCAGCATGCGCGCGTAGTTGCCGATCTCGAAGCCCATCACATCAGGGGTGCCGCGTCCCGCCACGGCCTGGGCCAGGAGTTTGGTCACCAGGTCCTGGGCTCCGGCGCGGGTGACACGCAACCGGTAGGAGAACCGGGTGGCGCGTTCGGCCCGGGGCGCGGCCCCGGTGAAGTAGTCCTGGTATCCCTGGTCGTGGGTCCACAGGGACAACGTCACGGGACCGGAGGTACGCACGCTCGGCGCCCGGCCGCCTCCGCAGGCCGAGGCCGTTCCGGTCGCGGCGAGGGCGCCGGCTCCGGCGGCCCAGCGCAGCACGGACCGGCGCGGGGCCGTGCCGTGCCCGGCGCTCGGCGGAGGCGGCGGGGGTGGTGGTGCGCGGTGTGGTCCTGAGGCCGCTGTGGGTGCGGGGAATCGGGGGAGGCTCTTCATGTGCGGCTCCTCGTCAAGAGGTGCGATGTGCCGAGTGGTGTGGGCATGACATATCCATGCGTGATGCCGGGCGTGGTGCCGGGCGCGGTGCGATATGGAGGGGCTGCCGGTCCTACGGGCGTGGGGGCCGCGCGCTGGACTGGCGGACCACCAGCCGGGCGGGCGGATCGGCCCGGGTGGGTGCGGGGGTGTCCGGCGTCTCCAGCTGATGGGCCAGCAAGTCGAGTCCGTGAGCCGCCACGGTGTCGAAGTCCTGGCTCACGGTGGTGAGCGGCGGCGAGAGGTAGGCCGCGGACGGAATGTCGTCGTACCCCACGACACTGACCTGGTCCGGTACCGCGCGGCCTGCCTCGGACAGCCCGCGCATGACACCGATGGCCATGTCGTCGTTGGCCGCGAACACGGCCGTGACCCCCGGAGTACGGGCCAGCCGCAGCCCCGCCTCATAGCCGGACGAGGGCGACCAGTCGCCCTCGATCCACTCCGGTTCCGGCGCCCCCGCCTCCCGCAGCGCCTTTCGCCAGCCCTCCATGCGGTCCCGTGCCGCCCACCACCTGTGAGGTCCGGCCACATGCCACACGGTGTCATGCCCCAGGGAGAGGAGATGCCGCGTGGCCGCCACGCCGCCGCCCACTCCGTCCGCGCCGGTGACCAGGGCCCGGGTGCCCGGGGCCAGGGCCGGCATCCGGCCGAAGCTGAGGATCGGGACCTTCGGGTCGAGGGGAGCGGCCTCGCCCTCGTCGATCGGCTCGGACAGCACGATGCCGTCCACACCCTGGTTCAGCAGGGACTCGACGGCACCTTCGATACCGGCGGGTTCGCCATTGAGCGTGGTCACGACGCTGAACGAGTAACCGGCGGCGCTCGCCGCCCGCTCCAGCGCGAACAGCAGCGACGAGGGGCCGTAGAGCGCGGTTCCCAACGACACCACGCCGATACGGCGGAAGCGCCCTCGCAACAGCGCCCGGGCAGCGGTGTTGGGCCGGAACCCCAGCTCGCGGGCGGCCCGCAGCACCCGGTCGCGGGCCTGGTCGCTCACATAGGGCTCCCCGTTGACGACCCGGGACACCGTCTTCTGCGACACCTGGGCCAGCCGGGCGACCTCCTGCATCGAAGGGGGGCGATGCCCCTGCCCGGCCCCGGAAGAGGCGTTCTGGGATTCGGTGGTGGGCACGGACGCTCCCTTCGAGCACGATCCCGGACGGTGCCGGATCAGGTGTTGACTACGTAGTCACACTGACCGGCACAACGTCCCGTCTGCTCTGACTACGTAGTCAGGCGACTATGCGTCCGTCCTCCGGGCACGTCAACCCTTCGCGCGAACCGTCCTGGTTCAGCCCTGGCCGGTGTCCGTTCCCGGAGCCTTGCGCGTGACGTCGCCGGGGGCGGTCCGGATGACGCGCGGGGTGTTCGGGGTGTCGGCCGAAGCGTCGTCGGCCTTCATGGCCTTGGCCTCGCTCTTGAAGATGCGGGCCGCCTTGCCCGCGGAGCGGGTGAGGTCGGGGAGCTTCCTGGCGCCGATCAGGACGATGGCGACGATGAGGAGGAGAGCGAGCTCGCTGAGGCCGAACATGGGTGGGTGGTCTCCTCCGGTTGATGGCGGCCCGTGGCGAGGGGCCGCGAACGACGACGTCAATCTACAGCACTGTAGAAATGCGGGCCAGGGCGTCATTGAGCCGCGTGCGACTCGGCGGTCTGTGGTGTCGGTGCCGAGGGGGCGAGCAGGTAGGAATGGAGCTGCCCGAGGAGTTCGGCGATGTTCTCCTGGTCGGCGCGGTAGCGGACCAGTTTGCCGGTACGTATCGACTGGAGCAGCCCTCCGCGCCGGAGGACGGCGAGGTGTTCGGAGGTGGTCGACGGGCCGAGCCCGGCACGTTCGGCGGCCTCGCCGACCGTCAGCTCCTCGCCATCGGCGAAGTGCGAGAAGAGCTTCTGGCGCGTCCCGCTGGCCAGCGCCTTGAGGAACACCTGAAGCTCGTCTCCGGGCAGGGCGGCGGCCCCGGGGTGCGTCTCCCGCTCCACCCCGCCCTGATCATCGGCCGCGAGCGGTTCGAGGTCGAACTCGGCCGGAGGGATGTCCAGAGCGAAGCAGGCCTCGCGGACGACGGCCCGTTCGTTGTCGTCGAAGTGGCCGTCGGCGCCGCCGATGACGATGCCGATCTGGATGACGGCCCGCGCCTCCGCGGGCTTCTTCTTCGCTTTGGCGATCTCCTGCACCGCACTGACCTTGCCGAGGTCGAAGTCCACCGTCAGCTTGTCGAGGTTCCCCTCGAAGCGGCGGTGCAGATCGTGCGAAGGGAAGGTCTGGAGCACGTCGTTGGTGGCGATGAGCTGGGCGACGCGTTCCCGCTCCGAAGGGTCGATCCTGCCGTCCGCCGCCGCCACCAGGGCGCACATCGCCATGCTGGCGTCCCGGAAGGCTCCGCTCTTCAAGTCGCTCTTCTTCGCCGTGAGCTGAGCCTGCATCGATTGGACGGAGTCCTTGAGGCGGTCCCACAGCGCCATGTGCATCTCCTTGTCGGTGCTCCCCGTCGCGTGACGCGGAAAGAGAAAACTACAGGTTTGTAGAGAGGTACCGCGAAGGCGGCCGCGCTTTTGGTCCATACCAATCTCTTGACGGGGTCCTCTCTCACTTCTTAAATCACGTAGTGAACTGAGCATCTGTCAGGTTTCTGGAAGGGAGAGCCATGGGCTCCTCGCGCCTTTCCCGGCGGCTTTTGCTGTCGTTCGTCCCGGTCCTCGCCCTCGCCTCGCTGTCCACGGGGCTGGCGCAGGGCGTGCCCGCTTCCGCGGCGAATTCCGTCGCGCCACCGGCGGCGGCCGCCGCCGTCACCTTCTCCGACGAGTTCGACGGGCCCGCGGGGTCCGCCGTCGACGGCGGCAAGTGGCAGATCGAGACGGGGGACAACGTCAACAACCATGAGCGGCAGTACTACACGGCGGGCAACCGCAACGCCGCCCTCGACGGACAGGGCCATCTGGCCATCACCGCCCGCCGGGAGAACCCGGACAACTACCAGTGCTGGTACGGAAGGTGCGAGTACACCTCCGCCCGGCTGAACACGTCGGGCAAGTTCACCACCACGTACGGCCGGGTCGAAGCCCGGATGAAGGTTCCGCGCGGGCAGGGCATGTGGCCGGCGTTCTGGATGCTCGGCAACGACATCGGACAGGTCGGCTGGCCCAACTCGGGTGAGATCGACGTCATGGAGAACGTGGGTTTCGAGCCGTCAACGGTCCACGGCACCCTTCACGGCCCTGGGTACTCGGGGTCCGGCGGCATCGGCGCCGGGTACACCCTGCCCGGCGGCCAGTCGTTCGCCGACGCCTTCCACACCTTCGCCGTCGACTGGAGCCCGAACGCGATCACCTGGTCCGTCGACGGAACCGTCTACCAGCGGCGCACCCCAGCCGACCTCGGCGGACGGCAGTGGGTGTTCAACAAGCCCTTCTTCCTGATCCTCAACCTCGCGGTCGGCGGCTACTGGCCCGGAGACCCCGACGGCAGCACGGCCTTCCCTCAGCAGCTCCTCGTCGACTATGTCCGGGTGAGCACCGACAGCGGTCAATCGGGCGGCGGTGCCATCACCGGCGTCGGCGGGAAGTGCGTGGATGTGGCGGGCGCCAACAACGCCAACGGCACACCCGTCCAGCTCTACGACTGCAACGGGTCGGCCGCACAGCAGTGGACCGTCGGCGGCGACGGCACGATCCGCGCGCTGGGGAAGTGTCTGGACGTGGCATCGGGCGGCACGGCCGACGGCACCCCGGTCCAGCTCTACGACTGCAATGGCAGCGCGGCCCAGCAGTGGGCCGTCCCCGCGGCCCGCGACATCGTGAACCCGCAGGCCGACAAGTGCCTGGACGCCAGTGGCGGCGGTTCGGCCAACGGCACCCGACTCCAGATATGGACCTGCACCGGCGCCGCCAACCAGAAGTGGACGGTAGCCCGGAAATAGGGCGCGTTTGCCATGAGTGCGTGGTCGGCGCGCTGGGCTTCGCGACCGTCCCCCGCTGCAGAAGCGGGTGCTGGACCGTGCGGCCGGTGCGCGGGACGCTCAGTAGCCGACGCGGAAGGTCGCGTCCTGCCGCTCGGTCGCCGTGGAGATGGGATCGACGCGCAGGACGTAGTCGGAGTGGCGGATGTAGCGGGTGGGGTTGTTGTACGAGCGGAAGGAAGCCCAGGTCGAGTCGGCCAGACCCGCCGTGCGGTAGAAGGTGGCGTCCGCGGCGAACGCCGATGTCCCGTCGTTGACGTCGAGCCGGAGCTGGTAGTCGTAGTGGCGCAGGTGGCGGGTGGGGTTGTTGACCGACTGGAAGGAGACCCCCGAGCTGTCGGCGAGGCCCGGCACCAGCTTCCACAGCGCGTCGGTGTACAGGTCGAAGGGGTACGTGTCGATACGGCCCGCGTAGCCGAAGTGGCGGACGTAACGGTCCGGATAGTTGTACGACTTCAGCCGGTTCCAGGCCGGGGCGCCCCACGTGGCGATCAGGTTGTTGTACTCGGTCATCGTGATCGTCGTGATGCCGCAGTGCTTGGAGTTGACGGGCTGGGTGTAGGTCTTCTGGTCCAGCGCGGTCCAGGTGCCGGAGGCGAGGTCGGTGCTCCGCCAGGCGTAGAAGACCCCGTTGGGGGTGTAGGTGTCGCCCCACAGGTACCAGGTGTTCGAGGTCAGGGACTTGTAGACGGTCGGGGCCTCGGTGCCGCCGTGCGCGACACCGGTGCTGAACTCCCTGAAGCTCCCCGGGCTCAGGGAGGTGGAGCGGGCCGCCACCAGTGTCTGGTTCTTCTTGAAGAACAGGTAGTGGTAGCCGTTGACGCCGACGGCCATGTTTCCGTCGATCACGTCATAGCCGGGGTCGAAGAAGACCTGCGGTGCGGAGGCGGTGACGAAGTCGCTGGTGTAGTTGACCATGATCACGTTGTGGCCGCTGGAGTTGACCGAGGAGTAGATGACCGCGTACTGCCCTCTGCCCGCGTCCCAGAACGCCTCGGGGGCCCAGCTGTGGGTGGTCATGTCGTGCAGCTTCAGCCGCCGGTAGCCGGTGAAGGTGCGCAGGTCCGTGGAGTCCCAGACATGGATGTACTGGCTGTTGTAGCTCCAGTCGGTCCCCTTGAGGTCGGTGGCGAGGACGGCGAACGTGCCGTCCTGCTTACGCATGAGGAACGGGTCGCGCAGACCGAGGGCGCCCGCGGTGGGGGTGACCAGGGGGTTGTTCTGGTTCAGCGGGGTCCAGTTGAGGGAGTCCGTGCTCACGGCGAGGTGGAGGCCGTAGTCGGTGCCCGCGCCGAGGCTGGTCGACTCGGTGAAGTAGCACATCGCATAGGCCGAGTCGGCGGCGTGGGCGGTTCCGGCGCCGAGGGTCAGTGCGCCGGATACCACCAGGGGAGTGGCGGCGGCCATGCCGAGGAAGCGGCGGCGGGACGGCTCGGCGGGGCCGGAGCGGAGCACTGCACTCATCTTGGTCTCCCCGGGATATGCGGCCAGGCACCGGATGGCAGGTCGATATTTCGAACAGAGTTCGGTGAATCGATCAGAAGGTAGACCGTGGCAGCGGGTGCGTCAATCGTTGGGACGCGGGCCTGGGTTGATCGAAGAGGCGCCCCCTAGGGGATTCCCTAGGGGATTCCCTAGGGGGCGGTGCGCAACCGTTCGGCGACCCCGGCTGTCCTGGTGGGTGTACTTGAGGTAAACGCTCACCAACGAGCTGGAGGATCTGTGCGGTCCCGTTCCCTTTCCGCCGTCGCGCGCTGCGCGACGGTGGTCGCGCTTGTGACCACCCCCGTCTTACTCGCCGCCCCCTCGGCGGGCGCCGCCGAGGCGGGCACCACCGCCGCGGCCTCCGCGCCGCAGGTCGACTTCAACAAGGACGGATACGCCGACCTCGCCGTCTCCGCGCCGAGCGGCACGGTGGGCGGCCAGGCCAAGGCCGGTTATGTCGCCGTCGTCTACGGCTCGGCCTCCGGTACGGACACCGGACACCGGCAGATCGTCAGCCGGGCCACCGAGGGCGTCCCCGGTGACCCCACCGCCTCGGCGTACTTCGGCCAGGAGACGGTCGCCCGCGACCTGGACGGCGACGGCTACACCGACTTGGCGGTCCAGGCGGGCAACCAGCCCGCCACCACGGTCCTGTGGGGCTCGGCGAACGGCCTCGGCGGCGGCACTCAGCTGCCCGCGGGCGACGGCGACAACTTCGGCCTCAGTACCATCGCCGGTGGCGACTTCAACGGTGACGGCCACGCCGATCTGGTCGACCAGGTCATCGTCAACAAGGGCTCGGACTTCGACGAGACCACCGGGCTGCGCGTCCGCTTCGGCCCGTTCACCCGTGAGGGTGCCGCGGCGGGGAGCGCCACCGTCGACACCGGAGAGATCGACCGGCCGACCAGCCTGACCGCGGGCGACATCACCGGCGACGGCAAGGACGAACTCGTCAGCACCCACGCCTTCGAGGAGATGTCCCAGGACACCCTCGTCTGGAAGGGTGGCACGGACGGCCTCGGGAAGACGCCCACCAGGCTCACCGACGCCGCCACCACCACAGTCGGCGACGTCGACAAGGACGGCTACGGCGACCTGATCATGCGCACGGTCCCCGGCAATGTCGTCGAGGACCTGCCGTACGACCACGGCACCCTCAAGGTGTTCTACGGCACCGCGTCCGGGCCGAGCACCACCCGCACCGCGACCATCGACCAGAACACCGCGGGTGTGCCGGGCGTCAACGAGGAGGGCGACCAGTTCGGCAACGCGCTGAGCGCCGGCGACGTCAACGGCGACGGCTACGCGGACGTCGCGGTCGGCATCCCGTACGAGGACCTGGAGGCCGGCCAGAAGGACGCGGGCAGCGTCGTTCAGCTGTTCGGCGGCAAGGGCGGGCTGTCCGGCACCGGCGCGCAGGCGTTCACCCAGGACACCGCCGGGGTTCCGGGCGCAGCCGAGGCGGGCGACTACTTCGGCGCGGCGGTCCAGCACGCCGACACCAACGGCGACGGCACGGCCGACCTGTCCGTGGGTGCCCCCGGTGAGGACGGCGCCCACACCTCCAGCGGCGCCGCCTGGGTGCTGCGCGGCGCGTCGGCCGGTCTCACGACCGACGGCATCGTCTCCTTCGGTCCCGACGGGCTCGGCGCCCCGGAAGCGGGTGCGGGTCTGGGCAGCGGTTTCCCTCGGTAACCCGATTGTCCTGATGCGTCGCGAAGGCCGAACGATCCGCTGAGTGCCGCTAGTTGACGATTCCTCATGTCTACTGGACGGTAGTCTCCATGGCGACGCATGCGACGCGAGGCATCGCGACTTCACGTATACGGAACGGCCGGTCCCGAGCGGGCCGAACAGGGCTGCTCGGGGCGGCCGTTCTGCTGGTGGCCGCGATCGTGGCCCCGGGCACCCCGGCGACCGCGGCCGAGCCGCCCTGGTTCGACGGGCGGGCCGCGGACCAGGTGACCACGGACGGGACCCGGTTCGCCGACGGCCACGGCCGCGAGGTCGTGCTCCGCGGCTTCAACGTCTCCGGCGAGACCAAGCTGGAGGAGAACAGCGGCCTCCCCTTCGCCAGCGTCGCCGACGCCCGGAAGTCCGCCGCCGCGATGCGCAACCTGACCGGGGCGAACTCGGTGCGCTTCCTGCTCTCCTGGGCCCACGCCGAACCCCAGCCCGGCCAGGTGGACACCGGCTACCTGGAGCAGGTCACCGCCCAGATGAAGGCCTTCCTCGACGCCGGAATCCGGGTCTATCCCGACTTCCACCAGGACCTCTACTCCCGCCACATCTTCGACAAGGACAGCTGGTACAGCGGCGACGGCGCCCCGAAATGGGTCGTCGACGCGGGCGGCTACGGCAAGGAATCCTGCGGCATCTGCGCCCACTGGGGCCAGAACATCACGCAGAACCAGGCCGTCATGAAGGCCACCCGCGACTTCTGGCACAACCGCGCGCTGACCACCAGCGCCGGGACCGTGCGCGTGCAGGACGCCTTCCTCGCCACCGCCGAGAAGACCATGTCCTACCTCGCCCAGCACCTCCCCGTCGACGCGTTCGCCCGCGTCACCGGCTTCGACCCGCTCAACGAGCCCTACGCGGGCGTCTACGACGACGGCCAGAACAGCCGCGCCTGGGAGAAGAACGTGCTGTGGCCGTTCTACGAGAAGTTCCGCGCGCGCATGGACGCCGCGGGCTGGCGGGACAAGCCCGCCTTCGTGGAGCCCAACATGTTCTGGAACTCCAACCTGTCCTTCCAGCGCCATGAGGGCGGGCTGCTGGACGCGGGCAAGCCGGGCTCCCGCTATGTCTTCAACACCCACTACTACGACCAGAAGGCCATCTCCGGCGTCTTCATGCCCGGCAAGGCCGCCGATGGCCAGTACTCGACCGACTTCGGCGCCGTCCGCGACCGCGCCACCGCGCTGAACACCCCCGCCGTCATGAGCGAGTTCGGACATCCGCTCACCGGCTTCACCTCGGACAAGGCGCCCACCGTCCTCAAGGGCATGTACCAGGCGCTCGACTCCCGCCTGCCCGGCGCCAGTTGGTGGACCAAGCCCGCCACTTCCGGCTCCGTCCTCTCCTCCAACCAGTGGCAGTGGGACATCTACAACGGCCGCCACCGCGAGGCGATGAACGGCAACGCCTCGAAGATCCTCACCGAAGGCGACGCCTGGAACGACGAGGACCTCTCCGCCGTACGCCTCGACGACTCGGGCAACGCCCAGCTGCGCCAGGACGCCCGGCTGCTCGACCGCCTCTACCCGAGCGCGGTGGCGGGCCGCACGCTCGCGTTCACCTTCGAGGACCGCTCACGCGACGGCAACACCACCCTCAGCTGGGACCGCATCCCCAGCTCCCTCCCGAACGTCGCCAAGCTCACCGGATCCGGCCGCTACGGCCTGCTGGTGTGGCGCTCCGACGGCCGCACCGACGCCCCCACCGAACTGCACCTGCCCCGCGACTTCGACCCCGCCACCACCACCGTCGTCTCCGACCTGGGCACGGTCACCGGCCCGCCCGCGTACACCGCGCAGGGGCACACCGCCGACCACCCCATCGCTACCGCGCCCGAGCCCGGTGGCCCGGACGCCCGCCGCCTGGTGCTCTCCGCAGCCAGTGACAGCGGCACCCTGCACTACGCCCTGGTCGCCGACGGCACCGCCGCCCCCTCCGCGGAGCTGCGCGCCGCCGCCCAGCGCGAACTGACCGGATGGGCGGCGAACGCGGGCTTCTGAGCCCATCAGCCCAGGAAGAACCTCACCACCGGTGGTGCACCTGCGCACGGATCCGCCGGTCGTACAGCTCCCCGATGGCGTCCAGGGTGGACTGCGGCAGCGGCGGCAGCGCCGCTGCCGCCGCGTTCGCCCGCGCCTGCTCGGGGCCACGTGCGCCGGGGATGACCGAGGTCACCCCCGGCTGCTGGACGATCCACCGCAGCGCCGTCTGCGCGGGAGTTGCGCCCTCCGGCGCCAGCTTCCCGAACTCCACCGCCGCCTCGACGCCCTCCTCGAAGTCCACCCCCGAGAAGGTCTCACCCTGGTCGAACATCTCGCCGTGCCGGTTGTACGTGCGGTGGTCGTCGTCGGCGAACAGCGTGTCCTTGGTGTACCTGCCCGACAGCAGACCGGACGCCAGCGGCACCCGCGCGATGATGCCCACCCCGGCCTCCGCCGCCGCCGGAACCACCCGCTCCAGCGGCTTCAGCCGGAACGGGTTGAGGATGATCTGCACACTCGCCGTCCCCGGCCGCGCGATCGCCGTCAGCGCCTCCTCACAGGTCTCCACGCTGACCCCGTACGCCGCCACCCGGCCCTCGTCCACCAGCGTGTCCAGCGCGTCGAACACCGCGTCGGTGGCGTGCACCGAGGACGGCGGGCAGTGCAGCTGCACCAGATCGAGCGTGTCCACACCCAGGTTGGCGCGCGAACGGTCGGTCCACGCGCGGAAGTTGTCCAGCGTGTAGTTCTCCGCGACCTGCGGCACCCGCCGCCCCATCTTGGTGGCCACGAAGATCCCGGCGTCCGGCCGGTCCCGCAGAAAGCGCCCGATGAGCTGCTCGCTGCGCCCGTCCCCGTACACATCGGCGGTGTCGAAGAACGTCACCCCCGACTCGACGGCCGCCTCCAGCACGGCCAGGGCGTCCGCCTCGCTGACGTCGCCCCAGCCCGCGCCCAGCTGCCAGGTCCCCAGCCCGACGACGGAGACCTCGCGCCCGGTCCGGCCGCACACCCGCTGCTCCATGGTCACGCTCTCCTCCTGCGATGTCCCGCGATCTCCTGTGATGCGGCTCACCGTACCCCCACCTGCGGTACAGCTCGCCGGGGACCGCCCTCTTACCAGCGGCCCCGGGTGCCCGGTAGCGTGGCGGGCATGCTTTGACGCCCGCCCCGCGCCCGGGGTCCACCGGCCACTCCTTCGCCTCCGCTCCATCAGCCGACGAAGGAGAGACCAGCCATGACCACCCTGACCGTCGCCCTCCTCCAGCTCGCGCCTCCCGGCCGCGACGTACGGGCGAACCTCGCCACCGGCGATTCCGCCTGCCGCCGGGCCAAGGCCATCGGCGCGGACATCGCGCTCTTCCCCGAGATGTGGAGCAACGGCTACCGCCCGGCCGTCGCCGTCGCCGACGACGCGGACGAGGCCACCGGCGACCTCTACCGCCACCCCCGGCTGTGGGACGGCACGCCGCCCCCGCCGCCCGCGCCCGAGGCCGTCTGGGGCGATGCGGCGATCACCCGCGACGGGCCCTTCGTCGGCCACTTCCGCGCGCTGGCGGCCGAACTCGACATGGCGATCGCCCTCACCTACCTGGAGAGCTGGGACGGGGCGCCACGCAACACCGTGTCCCTCATCGACCGCCACGGCCACCTCGCCCTCACCTACGCCAAGGTGCACACCTGCGCCTTCGACTGGCCCGAGGCCGCCCTCACCCCCGGGGACGGTTTCGAGGTGTGCGCCCTGGACACGGCGGCGGGCGAGGTCATGACGGGCGCGATGATCTGCTACGACCGGGAGTTCCCGGAGAGCGCCCGGGCCCTGATGCTCGCCGGGGCGGAACTCGTCCTCACCCCGAACGCCTGCGATCTGGAGATCAACCGGCTCGGCCAGTTCCGGTCCCGCGCGTACGAGAACATGACCGCCCTGGCCATGGCCAACTACGCGGGCCCCGGCTGCGGACACTCCATCGCCTTCGACGGCATCGCCTTCGCCGACGGAAGCTCCCGGGACATGCTCGTGATCGAGGCGGGCGAGGCCGAGGGGGTCTACCCGGCGGTCTTCGACCTCGACGCGCTCCGCGACTACCGGCGCCGCGAAACCTGGGGCAACGCGTTCCGGCGCCCCGCCACGTACGGCGCGCTGACGGATCGTGAGGTGCGCGAGCCGTTCGTCAGGGTGGACCGCAGCGGTGCCAGGCCACCCGGCGCACAGGCTCCGTAAGGCTTGTCAAGTACCTACAAAAGCAGGGTGTGAGCTGGGGTGATTGCTGGCGCGGTACCGGACAAGTATGGTGTGCCGCATGTCAGCACTCAACGTTGAATTCAGCGATCGGGAACTTGAGGACCTCCGCCAGATCGCCAAGGAACGCGGTACGACGATGAAGGCCCTCGTTCGCGAGGCCACCGTCGCCGACATCGCCCGCCACCGCGCCCTGCAGGAAGGCGCCGAGGTCTTCCGGCGCTTCTTCGCGGACAACGCGGACGCCTTCGCGGACGCGTTCCCGGACGACGAGCACCGCCACCCCGGGCAGGCCGCGTGACGATGCCGCCGCTGCACATCGACATCCCGTGGCTGCTCCAGCGCCATGAGGAGGTCCTGCCCGAACAGCCGGCCATCTCCGACTTCTCGGGGCTGGTCGCCGCCGTGGCCCGCCACCGCGTCGACCCGCCACGCCTGGGCGTCGATCCCGACCCGGCGTGGCGGGCCGCGGCGCTGCTGCACACGCTCGCCACGCTCAGGCCGCTCCCGGCGAGCAACGCGCGCTTCGCCAGCGCGACCGCCGTGGCCTATATGCACGCGTCCGGCGAGGGGATCGACCCGCCGTACGGCGCGCTGATCGACCTGGTCCGGGACATCCTGTCCAGCAAGGCGGACGTCTTCGACGCGGCCGGGCGCATCCGCTCCTGGCGCATCTGACGACGGAGTCCGGGCCCGACGCCCGCCCGGGCTCAGCGGAAGATGCCGGTGTGGCCGAGGGAGTAGCGGCCCGGCTGCGGATAGACGGCGAGCCCGTGCGGGCCGCCGCCCACCGGGACCCGGGCGCGGAGCCGCCCGGTGCGGGTGTCGATCGCGTACACCTCGCCGTTGTAGCGGCCCGAGAGCCACAGCACCTTGCCGTCGGCGGACACCCCGCCCATGTCGGGGCTGGTGCCGCCGGGCAGCCGCCAGCGGTCGGTCAGCTTGCCGGACTTGAAGGACAGCAGGGAGACGGTGCCCTCGCCTCGGTTGGAGATGTAGAGGGTGCGGGAATCCCGGCTGACGTACAGACCGTGGGCGCCCTTGCCGGTGGGCAGCAGCCGGGGGCGGCGGAAGGTGTCCCCGTTCAGGACCCACACCCCGTTCGCCACCATGTCGGCGACGTACCAGGTCTTCCCGTTCGGTGAGATCTTGACGTCCTGCGGCATCGCCCCCGCGAGCGGCAGCCGCTGCTGACCCACCACCTTCATCCGGGCCGTGTCCACCTTCAGCAGCTCGCCCGAGAACTCGCACGAGACGATGAAGTAGCGCCCGTCGGGGGAGAAGTCCGCGTGGTTGACGCCGAAACACGTCACCGGCACCGACTTCACGACCCGCATGGTGTGCGCGTCCCGGAACACCAGGGCCCGGTCCTTGGAGGCCATCACCACGGCGTGCTTGCCGTTCGGGGTGAAGTAGAGGTTGTACGGGTCGTGGACGTCCACCGGGCGGCCCACTTTGCCGTTCGCGGGGTTGATCGGGGTGAGGGTGTTGCCGAGGTCGTTGTTGACCCACAGCGTCTTCAGATCCCACGACGGCACCACGTGCTGCGGCTGGTGGCCGACCTGGATGGTGCGGACCACCTTGTACGTCTTCGGGTCGATCACGCTCACCGTGTCCGACAGCGTGTTGGGCACGTACACCCGCGACGGGAACTTCTTCACCGTCCGCGACAGCTTGCCCGGCCGGTCCGCCGCGTACAGATCGTGCGGGTCGAGCGGCGCGGGCATGCCCGGCAGCAGCCGGGCCCGGGCCGCTTTCGCCGCCTTCTCGGCCTTCTCGGCCGCGGACCGCGCCCGCGCCGAGTCGTGTGCCGCCGCCGACTTCCTCGGGTGGGAGGACTGCTCCGGGGCGGAGGCGCAGGCGGGCACCGCCGCACCGCACAGCAGCAGCGCCGCGACCGCGCGCAGCACGGTACGCCGCGCCGCACGGCCCGGCGTGGTGAGGAACGGGCTGGCCACGGACGTCCTCCAGCGGTGAGGGGAGCGCGGCCGTGCGCGGACTGCGGCGGGGCCGTGGCCCAAGATTGTCACCGCCCCCACCCCCCGGCACCCGCCCACGTCCAAGCAGGTGAGCGGCGTACCCCCGGCGACGTACGGGCGACTGCGGCGTAGGATCGCGCCCGGCCACGGGAGCGACCCGCGGCGGACCGGGAGATAAGGGCGGACGGATGCGCTTCGGACTGCTGGGAACCGGACACTGGGCCGCGGAGACCCACGGCGCGGCCCTCGCCGCGCACCCCGACGCCGAACTCGCCGGGATCTGGGGCCGCGACCCGGCCAAGGCGGCGGCCCTGGCCGACCGCTACGGCACCCGCGCCTACCCCGACGCGGACGCGCTGATCGGCGACGTCGACGCGGTCGCCGTCGCCCTCCCGCCGGACATCCAGAGCGAACTCGCCGAGCGCGCCGCACGGGCCGGGCGCCATCTGCTGCTCGACAAGCCGGTGGCGTTCACCACCGCCGCCGCCGACCGGATCGTGGCCGCCGCCGACGAGCACGCGGCGGCCTCGGTGGTCTTCTTCACCCGGCGCTTCGCCGCGCCCATCGCCTCGTTCCTGGACAGTGCCGCCACGGCCGGGGGCTGGGACGGCGGCCGGGCCACCGGCTTCGGTTCCATCTTCCGCACCGGCAGCCCCTACGGCAGCTCGCCCTGGCGCCGCGAACGCGGCGGGCTGTGGGACGTCGGTCCGCACGCACTGTCCCTGCTGCTGCCGGTGCTGGGCCCGGTCGCCGAGGTCACCGCCCTCGACGGGCCGCGCGGCGCCGCGCACGTCCTGCTGCGCCACGACTCCGGCGCGGTCGGCACCCTCGCGCTCACCCTGGACGCCGCGCCCGCCGCCGCCGGATTCGGCTGCGACTTCTACGGGGAGCAGGGGACGGCCGAGGTGCCCGACCCCGGAACCACGGCGGTGGAGGCGTTCAGCGCGGCCGTCGACCGGCTGCTGCACAGCGCCCGCGATGGCGTGGCCGACCCCTGCGACGTGCGGTTCGGCCGTGAGGTGGTCGCCGTGCTGGAGGCCGCCGACCGCTCCCGCCGCGAGGGCCGCACCGCTGTACCGAGCTGAGTGATTCCGCGTACGCACGTCCGCGTACACACGCCGGAGAAATCCGCCGCATAATCCGGCGGACGCGGGGGATCCGGGGGCCATGACGAAGCTCTGCCTCCCGGCGGGCATCCGGGCCTGCCTGTTCGACCTCGACGGCGTGCTGACCCGGACCGCGGTGGTGCACGCGGCGGCGTGGAAGCAGATGTTCGACGAGTTCCTGCGGCGCCGCGACGGAGCCTCCTTCCGCCCCTTCGACAAGACCACCGACTACGACGAGTACGTCGACGGCCGCCCGCGCGCCGACGGCGTACGCACCTTCCTGGCCTCCCGGGACATCGACCTCCCCGAGGGCGGCGCGGACGACCCGCCCGACAAGGACACCGTCCAGGGGCTCGGCAACCGGAAGAACGCCCTCGTCCTGGAGAAGATCCGGGAGGACGGCGTCGAGGCGTACCCCGGATCGGTGCGCTTCGCCGAGGCCGTACGGGAGGCCGGGCTGCGCACCGCGGTCGTCTCCTCCAGCGCCAACTGCCGCGACGTCCTGATCGCCGCCGGGATCGAGCAGCTCTTCGAGGTGCGGATCGACGGCGTGGTGGCCGCCGAGCGCAAGCTCCCGGGCAAACCCCATCCCGACACCTTCCTGGAGGCCGCCCGGGAACTGGGCACCGCCCCAGCCGAAGCGGCCGTCTTCGAGGACGCCCTCGCGGGCATGGAGGCGGGCCGCGCCGGGCGTTTCGGCCGCGTCATCGGCGTGGACCGGACCGGGCAGGCGGACGCGCTGCGCGCACACGGCGCCGACATCGTCGTCAAGGATCTCGCCGAGCTGCTGGAGGGCCCCTCGTGATCACCGATGCCTCGTATGCCGTCGAGCCGTGGCAGCTGCGCGAGACCGAGCTGCGCCTCGATCTGCTGCCGCAGAGCGAATCCGTCTTCGCGCTCTCCAACGGCCATGTCGGCTGGCGCGCCAACCTCGACGAGGGCGAGCCGCACGGCCTGCCCGGCACCTACCTCAACGGGGTGCACGAGCTGCGCCCGCTGCCGTACGCGGAGGCCGGATACGGCTATCCCGAGGCCGGCCAGACCATGATCAACATCACCAACGGCAAGGTCATCCGGCTGCTGGTGGACGACGAGCCCTTCGATCTGCGCTACGGGCGGCTGCGCTCCCACGAGCGCGTGCTCGACCTGCGCGGCGGCGTGCTGCACCGCACCTGCGAATGGACCTCCCCCTCGGGAACCAGCGTGCGCGTGCGCTCGACCCGGCTGGTCTCCCTCACCCAGCGGTCCATCGCCGCCATCGCCTACGAGGTGGAAGCGGTGGACGCCGAGATCCGGGTCGTCGTCCAGTCCGAACTGGTCGCCAACGAGCAGCTGCCGGAGCGCGGCGGAGACCCCCGGGTGTCCGCCGCGCTGGAGAGCCCGCTGGAGGCCGAGGAGACCGCCGCCGTCGACAAGCGGCTGCTGCTGATCCACTGCACCAGGGACAGCGGGCTGCGGGTCGGCGCCGCCGCCGACCACCTGATCACCGGGCCGCCGCCCACCCGCTACGCCAGCGAGAGCGGCGACGACGTCGCCCGCCTCACCGTCACCTCCGTCCTCAAGCCGGGCGAGAAGCTGCGGCTGGAGAAGCTGGTCGCCTACGGCTGGTCCGGCGCGCGCTCCCTGCCCGCCGTCCGCGACCAGGTCGAGGCGGCGCTCGCCGGAGCCGTCTCCACCGGCTGGCAGGGCCTGGTCGACCAGCAGCGCGGCTGGCTGGAGGACTTCTGGGCCCGCGCCGACGTCGAGGTCGAGGGCGACGCCGAGATCCAGCAGGCCGTGCGGTTCGGCATCTTCCACGTCCTGCAGGCCGGTGCGCGCGCCGAGGAACGCGCCATCCCCGCCAAGGGCCTCACCGGCTCCGGCTACGACGGCCACACCTTCTGGGACGCCGATACCTTCGTCCTGCAACTGCTGACCTACACCTTCCCCGAGGCGGTCGCCCAGGCGCTGCGCTGGCGCCAGTCCACGCTGCCCGCCGCCCGGGAGCGGGCGCGCCAGCTGGGCCACGAAGGCGCCGCCTTCCCCTGGCGCACCATCGACGGCTCCGAGTGCTCCGCCTACTGGCCCGCGGGGACCGCCGCCTTCCACATCAACGCCGATGTGGCCGACGCCGTGGTGCGCTACATCGCCGCCACCGGCGACGAGGAGTTCGAACGCGAGACCGGGGTGGAGATCCTGGTGGAGACCGCGAGGCTCTGGCGCTCCCTGGGCCACCACGACCACCACGGCCGCTTCCACATCGACGGGGTGACCGGGCCGGACGAGTACAGCGCCATCGCGGACGACAACGTCTACACCAACCTCATGGCCCAGTCGAACCTGCGCGCCGCCGCGGACGTCGTGGAACGCCACCCGGACAAGGGCTCGCTGCTGGGCGCCGACGACGAGGAGGCCGCGACCTGGCGGGACGCGGCCGAGGCCATGGCGGTCCCGTACAACAAGACACTGGGCGTCCACGAGCAGTCCGCCGACTTCACCGGCCACCAGGAGTGGGACTTCCAGAACACCCACCCCAGCCAGTACCCCCTCATGCTCCACTTCCCCTACTTCGACCTGTACCGCAAACAGGTCATCAAACAGGCCGACCTGGTGCTCGCCCTGTATCTGCGCGGCGAGTGCTTCACCGACGAGGAGAAGGCCCGCGACTTCGCCTACTACGAGCATCTGACCGTCCGCGACTCCTCCCTGTCCGCCTGCGCCCAGGCCGTCATGGCCGCCGAGGTCGGCCATCTGCGCCTCGCCTACGACTACCTGGGCGAGGCCGCCCTGATGGACCTGCGGGACCTGGAGCACAACACCCGCGACGGCCTGCACATCGCGTCGCTGGCCGGGACCTGGATGGCGCTGGTCGCCGGGTTCGGCGGGATGCGGTACCGCGAGGGCAGCCTGTGCTTCTCGCCGAAGCTGCCGGAGAAGCTGGCCCGGCTGGCCTTCAGCGTGCAGGTGCTGCGGCGGCGGCTGCGAGTGGAGATCACCGACCTCACCGCCACCTACACCCTGGTCCAGGGCGCTCCGCTGGAGATCCAGCACTACGGACGGCCCATCACCGTCTCCGACAAGTCGCCCCAGACCTGCGACGTGCCCGAACAGACCGCCCGCGCCGAGCCCCGGCAGCCCCCGGGCCGCCGCCCGGACCGGCGCGCCTGAGCCATCGCGGGGATGATGGAGGACGTGGTGGACCCGCTGACGGCGCTGGACCGGATCGCGTTCCTGCTGGAGCGCGAGCAGGCGCCGACGTACCGGGTGCGCGCCTTCCGTAACGCTCAGGCGGTGCTCGCCGAGCTGTCCCCTGACGAGGTGGAGCGACGGGTGGCGGCGGGCACGCTCGGCTCGCTCAAGGGCCTCGGCCCCAAGACCTCACAGGTGGTCAAGGAGGCGCTCAGGGGCGAGGTGCCCGCCTATCTCCGGAAACTGGAACCCGGCGGCGGGGAGGGCCCTGACGGGTCTGATGAGGCCGTCGCGCTGCGGGCCGCGCTGCGCGGCGACTGCCATCTGCATTCGGACTGGTCGGACGGCGGTTCCCCGATCGAGCTGATGGCCCGTACCGCTGCCCGGCTGGGGCACGACTGGGCCGTGCTCACCGACCATTCGCCGCGGCTGACCGTCGCCCGCGGGCTCTCGGCGGACCGGCTGCGCGAGCAGCTGGACGTGGTGGCGGCCCTCAACGAGACGCTGGCCCCGTTCCGGCTGCTGACCGGCATCGAGGTCGACATCCTGGCGGACGGCTCGCTGGACCAGGAGCCCGAGCTGCTGGACCGGCTGGACCTGGTGGTGGCCTCCGTACACTCCAAGCTGCGGATGGACGCGCGCCCGATGACCCGCCGGATGGTGACCGCGGTCGGCGATCCGCACGTCGATGTGCTGGGCCATTGCACCGGGCGGCTGCTGGGCGGCAAGCGGCCCGAGTCGGCGTTCGACGCCGCCGAGGTCTTCGCGGCCTGCGCGGAGTCGGGCACCGCCGTGGAGATCAACTGCCGTCCGGAGCGGCTGGATCCGCCGCGTCGGCTGCTGCGGGAGGCGGTCCACGCGGGCACGTTCTTCTCGGTCGACACCGACGCCCACGCGCCCGGTCAGCTGGACTGGCAGATCAACGGATGCACCCGGGCGGTGGAGTGCGGCGTGCCGAAGGAACGGATCATCAACACCTGGACGGCCCGGCAGCTGGGGGAGTGGACCCGCACCCGCAAGCCCCCGGGCCGTTAGCGGTCAGCCGCTCAGGTACGCCCGCCCTCGGGGTCGAGGACGGCCTCGACGTCGAGGGTGATGTCGACCATGTCGCTCACCACGACCCCGCCCTTGTCCACCGTGTCGTTCCAGGACACCCCGAAGTCCTGCCGGTTGACCCGGCCCTTCGCGAGGAAGCCCGCCCGCTGCCTCGGTCCGAGGTCCCGGTCGCCCTCCCACCACGGCGTGCCCCACTGCCCCAGATAGGTCACATGCAGCGGCACCCGGCGGGTGACACCGCGCACCGTGAGATCGCCCGCGACCTCGAACTCGGTTTCGCTCAGCTGGGTGACGCCCGTGCCGGTGAACGTCCAGGTCGGATGGTGCTCGACATCGAAGAAGTCCGCACTGCGCAGATGGGCGTCCCGCTGCGGCTGCCCGGTGTACACCTGCGTGGCGTCGATCGTCGCCTCGATCCGGGCGTTCTCCGGCTGCTCCGGATCCACCTCGATCGAGCCCTGCACGTTCTTGAGCTGCCCGCGTACGTACGTGACCATCATGTGCCTGGCCTTGAATTCGGCGGCTGTGTGTCCGGGCTCGAAGAACCATTTGGTGATCGCCATATCCGCTTCCTGACGTGTGATCCGCTCGGTCGCCCCGGAACGATCATGCGTCAGACGCGGGGGATCCGCCGCTCCGGCGGCGGCAGGGACACCCCCATGCCCCGGCCGCCGCCGCGCGTGTCAGGACCGGTCGCAGCTGGTGACGCCGGGGCGCCAGCGGCAGGCGATGGCGGCGAAGCCGCCGTCCTTCACCACGGGGACGGACACGGTGTCGCCGCCGCGCACCACCCGTGGCGCGCGCACCAGGCCGTCCGCTCCGTCGAGGACGAGGTCGACCAGCCACTTCCCCTCGCCGAGCCGTAGCGGCACGACGGCGGTGTGCGCGTCCCCCGCGAAGATGCCGCCGATGAACCAGCGCCCGTCCTTCTCGCGCGCGAGCACCGCGCTCTGGCCGGGCCGCCCCGCCAGCAGCCGGGTGCGGTCCCAGGAGGCGGGTATCTGCTCCAGGAAGCGCCGGGCCTGCGGACGGGCGTCGTACGACTCCGGGGTGCCCGCCAGGTTCTGGATCCCCGACTCGTACAGCACCGACAGCCCCAGCTCACCCGCGTCCGACGCCGCGTTGGGGCGCTCGGCTCGCTGGAAGGCGCCCGGGGTGAAGTCCATCGAGCCGATGACATTGCGGGTGAAGGGGAGCGTCGTCAGGTGCTGCGACGTGTTCACCCGCTTCTCCTCGCCGTTGACGCCCTCCAGCGTCATCACCTGCGGCCAGGTGCGCTGGATGCCCTTGGGGATGGTCGAACCATGGAAGTTGACGAGCAGATGGTGGGCCGCGGTGGCCGGAAGGATCTCGTCGTACCAGCGCAGTGTCGCCTGGGACTCGGAGTCCATGAAGTCGATCTTCACCCCCTTCACGCCCCACTTCTCCAGGGTCGGCAGCCACTGCTCGCGCTCCTGCGCGGTGTCCAGATCGCGCTGGTGGATCCAGACCTGGATGCCCACCTCGCGCTCCTTGGCGTACCGGACCAGCTCCGGAATCCAGCTGGTGCGCTGCCAGTCGGGGTCGGTGACGTCCCACTGCTCCGGGTCGAAGTACCAGCCCGCGTCCACCACCACATACGGCCAGCCGCGGTCTGCCGCGTAGTCCACGTACCCCTTCTGCATCGACAGGCTCTGCCCGGCCGGACGCCCGCCCGCGAGCCAGGTCCACAGCGCGGGCCCGGGCCGGATCCACGAGGTGTCGGCGACCTTCGAGTCGGGTGCGAGATCGTCGGTGAAGGTGGACTCGGTGACCGTCGCCAGATCGCCCACGACCATCGCGCGCCAGGGTGTGCTGAGCGGACCGTCGGACTCGACCCGCTGGTCCCACAGCCCGATGCGGTACGTCGGCTGCCCCTCGTCGTGGACCAGGCGGGCGGCGGAGTAGCGGCCGGTGAGGTCCGATTCGGCGATCAGGGTGTAGACGCCGCCCGTTTCGAACAGCGCCTGCGTCATGTACTCACCGGCGGGCGCCGTCGCCGCGGTGTACTGCTTGAACAGGTTCTCGTTGTCCTTGCGGTAGGTGCCGAGCCACGCGTCCGCGTCCGGGGGCAGCGTGAACGCCGAGGTCTCGTTCAGCACATCACCGCTGCCGGACGGCAGGACGTAGCGGTAGGCGACCCCGTCGGCGGACGCCCGCACCAGCAGGTCCAGCCGGGCGCCGCCGCTGCCCCGGAACCGGAACCGCGCCTCGGTCATCCGGACCGTGCGCGAGCGCTCCTTGCCGACCGTGGACCGGTACCGCTCGGCCACCGTACGGTCGGCTCGTCCCAGGAACCGCAGCCCGCGCGACAGGTCCGCTCGCTCGGTGACGATGCCCACGGGCGAGGGCTCGACCACCGTACGACCGCCTCGGGACACCTGAAGCGTCAGCGCGCCCGAGTCCCGGTCGAGCCGCAGCCGGGCGAGCGGACCGGAGCCGGAAGAGCGTGACGACGGCTCGCGCACCGTCCACTCGGAGTCCTTCGCCTGCCCCTGCGCCTGCGCCGGGCCCATGCCGAACAGCGTCATGGCCAGGGCGCCGCAGAGGAGCAGGACGAGGGCGGAGCGTCTGACAGATCTCTCCATGTTTGCCTCCCGAAGCGGACACGTTACCGATTCATCCGACAACTGGGGAGAGGGGAGGCGGGATTACGGTCCATCAGGGGTGCGGGAGGGGTGTATAGATCGGAGGTATCTGCGGAGTGGGATGCTGATGCTCAGGGGAACAGACTGGAGAGAGGAACACCGACGATGGGCGACACCGAATCCCGGCAGTCCTCCCCGGACCGCGCGCCCGCCGAACCCGAAGGCGGGGACGCCGCCTGCTGGCTGGACCGCGTCTGCCCCGCCTGCGGCGCCCTCCAGGACGCGGCCCCCTACGCCCGCTGCCACCATTGCGGCACGGCCGCGGAGGCCCACTGACCTGACGGCGGCCCCTCAGCCCCGCTCCCCGTCCACGAGCCGCTCCGTCTCCCCGCCGAAGGCCAGATGCGTGGTCCGCGAGACCAGCAGCCACCGCCCCTCGACCCGGCAGAACGTGTCCTCGTAATGCCCGACATTGACCGGCGGCCGCGGCGGGACGATCCCGCCGCGGTAGCCGTCGACCCGGTACGTCGCGAAATGCGACGTCGCAGCCGCCGTCGTCGCGGAGTCCACGGTGACCAGGACGTTGGAACACAGCCGACGCGACAGCCGGTCCGGGGGACGCGAGACGAAACACTCGCGCCGTCCGTCATGCCCTCACGGTACGAGGCGCCACTGACAACCGGCGGTGATTAGCGCGGGCCCTCGATCGCGCCGAGGTCGGGGGCGCCGTCGTAGAGCGGGGTGCCCCGGTAGTCGCGGCCGCCGTTGTCGGGGGTGGGGGCGCCGGTGTCGATCAGAGGGGAGCCCGGGCGGGGAGCGAAGGCCAGGCCGGTGCGCAGCTGCGGGCCGCTGGTGGGGGTGCCGTACGGGCCGGACACGGCCGGGTTGACGAACAGCGGGTCGCCGGTGCGGGCGTTGCCGTCCGTGGCGGGTACGGGCAGCGGGGCGCCGCCGTAGAAGTTGCGGTCGTAGGTGATGGTCGGGCTGGTGGTCAGGGTCGCGTCGGGGACCGCCGAGGAGAACACGTTGTCGTGCAGGTTGTAGCGCGCGTTCAGTGACGAGCCGTAGCCGTAGACGAGGTACTTGCTCGTCGCGTTGTGCACCGTGTTGTTGTAGACCTCGGCCGACGCCGCCCGGTCCGAATGCAGATACAGCGGATACCGCGAGTTCCCGTTCAGGACGTTGTACCGCACCACGACGTCGCCGAAGGCGAACTGGCAGAGCAGGATCCCGTCGCCGTTGTCATGGGCGAAGTTGTACTGGATGACGACCCGCGTGGTGCCCTTGTCGGCGTCGATGCCGTTGGAGTCCGCGCCCCCGGCCTTCCGCTCCGTGCGGTACACCTCGTTGCGCTGGATCACCACGTCGTCCGCGTAGTACGCCTCGATGCCCGACGTCCCGGCCTGGTCGACCACGTTGCGGTCGACCAGCGCGCCGCGCACGTTGGTCAGATACATCGCGTTGCAGCCGTAGGCGGTGCCGCCCTGGGAGAGGTAGTTGTTCCGGATGGTGATGTCCGTGTGCGGGGTGAACGTGGTGTCGGCCGCCGAGGTCCGGGTGCCCCAGCCGGTCGGCTTGGCGACCGGATTGCCATCGGCGTCCTTCATGTCGCCGGTGTACTGCTTCACGACGATGCCCGCGAACGAGGTGTTCCGCACCGTGGAGTTCTGCACCCGCACATCGTTGAGCACGGTCGCGGCGGCGGGTGGCGCGGTGATGTCGGGCACCGTGGTGTCGAAGACGATGCCACCGGTCTTCTTCGACCGGTCCCATCCGGTCTTGAAGCGCACGCCCGGGGCGTTGCCCGCCGTGTCGCCGCTGATCCAGTTCACCTCGCCGGTGACATCGTGGACGTCGACCCTGTCGATCACGAAGTGGTCCAGCTGCCGCGAGTCGTCCCCCGACACATGGATGCCGCGCAGATCGCGCAGATTCTCGCCCGGAGTCCCCGTGGCGGGCAGCGCGTTGCTGACGTCGAGATCGCGGATCTCCCAGTACTCCTGGTTGAACAGCCGCACCGCGTCGTCGACCCGGCCCTCCCCGCGGATCCGGGGCTTGGGCCCCGTACCGTAACGGCCGATCGTGATGGGCCGGTTCTTCTCGCCCGAGCCCTTCGGCCACAACTGGCCCTTCCAGGAACCGCCACCCTTCAGCAGGACGCGGTCCCCGGGCCGGAACGTCGTTCGGCCGACCCGCCCCAGGCTGCGCCATGCCGCGCGGACGCTGGTGCCGGACGCGCCGTCGTGCCCGGACCGGGAGTCGACGTAATAGGTGGTGCCCGAGCCCGCCGCAGCGGGCTGCGCGGAGGCGGAAGCGGAGGCGAGGGCGGGCGCGGGGAGCGCCGTGAGCGTGGCGGCGGCGCCGAGGGCGGCGGCCGTGAGCAGGCCGAGCGGCCGTCGGCCGGGTCTGACGGATCGTCGTCCAGAGGTCGTCATCACGCCATAGAAAGCGCTGTCATCGGCGGTGTCAAGGTGCCCAACTGGGCGGTAACGTACGAAAGTCCGCGATGATACCGGCCGAGTGCCGCGTGCGCTCATGGCCGGAAGAACGGCAAGGAAAAGCATGTCGCACGAGATCAGCCCGGAGCCCATTCTGCAGGTGGGGCTCGGTTATATGGCGTCGAAAACCCTGCTCACCGCCGTGGAACTCGGTGTCTTCACCCGGCTCGCCAAAGGCCCGTGCGAGGGCGGCGATCTGGCGGGGGCGCTGGGTCTGCATCCCCGGGGCGCGGCGGACTTCCTGGACGCGCTGGTCGCGTTGGGATTCCTGGAGAGAACGGGAGACGAGTACCGCAACAGCCCGAGCGCCGACGCGTTTCTCGACCGGGCGAAGGACACGTACATCGGCGGCGTCCTGGAGATGGCGAACAGCCGTCTCTATCCGTTCTGGGGATCGCTCACCGAGGCCTTGCGCACCGGAAAGCCGCAGAACGAGCAGAAGCACGGCGGAGACGTCTACGACGCCATCTACCACGATCAGGCGGGCCTCGAACGATTCCTGCGCGGGATGACCGGGATCAGCATGGGAATGGCGCGGGTGATAGCCGAGAAGTTCCCCTGGGGCGACTACCGAACGCTGCTCGACGTCGGCGGCGCCCTGGGCTGCGTGCCGGTGGCGGTGGCCCAGCGCCACCCCCACATCAGCGGCGGCGTCTTCGAGCTGCCCCGGGTGCGGCCGGTCTTCGACACGTATGTGGCGTCCTTGGGCCTCGCCGACCGCGTCACCTTCCACGGCGGCGACTTCTTCGCGGACGACCTGCCCACCGCCGATGTCATCGTGCTGGGCCAGATCCTGCACGGCTGGGGCCTGGACGAGAAGCGGGTGCTGCTGAAGAAGGCGTACGACGCGCTGCCCGCCGGGGGAGCGGTGCTCGTCTACGACGCGATCATCGACGACGAGCGGCGGCAGAACACGTTCGGCCTGCTGGCCAGCCTGAACATGCTGATCGAGTCCGTCGCCGGGTTCGAATACACGGCGGCCGACGGCCGGTCCTGGCTGGCGGAGGCGGGGTTCGGCAACACCTGGACCGAACCCCTGATGGGCGGCTACTCCATGCTGGTCGGCATCAAGGACCGCCCGGGCGCCGGGCACGCCCCGTGACGGCGGACGGCTAGAAGCGGTAGCGCAGAATGCGGCCCACGTCCTTGAAGCCGGGCAGACGCGCCATCACCTTCATGCTCATCCTGCCCGTGGTGGGCATCGCCTCCATCCCCGGCATGTCGACGCTGCGCACCGCGTCCATCAGGGTCAGCCCGTCGTGCCACGCCTCGATCTCCCGGGGGTCGTCGAGGCCCCAGTGCAGCGTCGCGCCCGCGTTGCGCACGGCGGGCACCATCTTCTGGAGGCGGATGCCCAGCGATCCATAGACGTCGAAGAGCAGTTGCCCGCCGGGGAACCGGTCGGTGATCCGCTGGATGAGGCGCTTGCCCTCCTCCTTGTGCAGATACATCGTCAGCCCCTCGAAGACGGCCACGGTGGGCCGGTCGTCGGGGACTTCGCGCAGCCACGCCTCCTCGGTCACCGAGGAGGCGATCATCTCGTAGCTCCCCGACGGCTGCGGCAGCAGCTGCCGCCGCAGGTCGATGACGTCGGGGTAGTCGACGTCCAGCCAGCGCACCGACGACGACGGGTCGAGCCGGTGGACCCGCGTGTCCAGCCCGCACGCCAGGTGCAGCACGGTCGCCTTCTGGTGCTCGGCCAGGAACGCGGAGGTCCAGTCGTCGAGTTGTTTGGCCCGGAGCGCGATGCCGACCGCGGTGGTATCCGTCATGCCGGTCTTGCCGAAGTCGTAGGCGACGCGCTCCACCGCCTCCTGGGCCGTGTGATCGCCCAGGACGGAGTGCGGTGAACGGCTGTCCACCGCCCTGCCGTACAGCGTGGCGAGCATCGTCTCCTGCGTACCGGTGAGAGTGATCTTTTCGCGATCCATGGTTCCTCGGTCGAGTGCGGGGGTACCGACGGCCATTTCCGGCGATTCATCCGGGATGGGCGGAATCCGTGATGCGTACCGTCCCACGAGTGCCCCGGCCAAGGCGACCGCGCCCTGGGCCATTCGTGTCCTTCACGCCAGAATCCGGGCCCGGTGGCTGCCGGAGACGACCGAAAACAGCGGTCGGGTGGCCGGGGTCGGTCCTGGGCCAGTCCTGGGTCAGTCTTGAGCGAGCCACAGATCGGGGCCGAAGACCTCGTAGTGGATGGCCGACGGCCGCACGCCGCGCTCCAGCAACTGGGCGCGCACCGAACGCATGAACTCCAGCGGCCCGCAGAGATAGGCGTGGAGACCGTCGGGGATGTCGATGCCGGACAGGTCCATCCGGCCGGTGTGCGTGGTGGGTCCGTGGTCCTCCGGCCGCTCGTACCAGAGGTGCGCGGAGCCCCGGGCGAGCTTGGTGACCAGCCGCTCCTGATCGGCGCGCAGCGCGTGGTCGGCGGGGGAGCGGTCGGCGTGGACCGCTGTCACCGGGGCCTGGTGCCCCCGGTCGACCAGGTCCTCCAGCATGGCGACGATCGGGGTGCAGCCGATACCGGCCGATGCCAGCAGCAGCGGTGCGTCCCCGGAGCCGAGCACGAGGTCCCCGTACGGTGCGGACACGCTGATCACATCGCCCTCGTGGACGTGCTCGTGCAGATGAGCCGAGACCTCGCCGTCCGGGCCCGAGCCGCCGCGCACCCGCTTGACGGTGAGGGAGCGCATCGTCGCCCCGGGCGGGTTGGTCAGGCTGTACTGGCGGATCTGGCGCGCCCCGTCGGCCAGTTCGACCTGGACCGAGACGTACTGGCCCGCCGCGAAGGCCGGTGCCGGGCGGCCGTCCGCGGGCCGCAGCCGGAAGGTGACGACATCGGCGGTCTCCTGGACCCGCTCGGCCACCTCCCACGGCCGCCAGGTCCCGCCCGCCAGGACGCCCTGCTCGGCGTAGAGCCGCCGCTCGATCTCGATGAGGGCGCCTGCCATCAGCCAGTAGACCTCGTCCCAGGCGGCCGCCACCTCCTTGGTGACCGCGTCACCGAGCACCTCCGCGATCGCGGCCGACAGATGGCGGTGCACCAGCGGGTACTGAGCGGGGCTCACCCCGAGCGACGCGTGCTTGTGCGCGATCCGGGTCAGCATCGCGTCGGGGCGGACATCGGGGTGCTCCACCAGCGCGGTGGCGAACGCGGCCACGGCACCGGCGAGGGCCTGCCGCTGGACCCCGGCGGCCTGGTTCCCCCGGTTGAACATGTGCCGCAGCAGCTCCGGGTGGGCCTCGAAGAGCTTCCGGTAGAACAGGTCGGTGATGGACCCGATGGCCGCGCCGACGGCGGGCAGGGTGGCACGGACGGTGTCAGCGGACTTCTGGGAGAGCATCACCGGCTCCTAAGTGGTACGTGAGGTTCGTATTTAACGGCGCGAAGAAATCTGGCGCGAAGAAGCCCGGCAGGGCGGGCGCCGAAGCGGGGGCCCGGGAGAGAGCGATCGGCGTCACCGGTCCGCCCCCGGGCCCCGGCCGACCAGTCCGAGCAGTACGGGCCCGGTCGGGGAGTCGACCAGATCGGTGACCGTCAGCGGATCGAGCGAGGAGAAGAACGCCTCCTGTGCCTGCCGCAGCGCCATCCGCAGTCGGCAGCCCTGCCGGAGCGGACAGGGGGTGTCGCCCTCGCAGTCGACCACCTCACCGGCCCCTTCGAGTTCCCGGACCAGTTGGCCGACCGACGCGGTGCGGCCGGTCTCGGTGAGCACCAGCCCGCCGCCGCGCCCCCGCCGGGTCTCGATGAGGCCGAGATGCTGCAGCCGGGCGGCCACCTTCGCCAGGTGGCTGTACTGCACCCGCATCTCCCCGGCGATCTGCCGTGCGGTGCACGGCTCGGTTCCGGTGACCGCCAGTCGCATGATGGCGCGGAGAGCCAGGTCGGTTGATTTCGTCAGCCGCATGACAGCAGATTAGATAATGCGAATCTAAGATGCAATTTAGGGAGGCGGGGTGCGCAGCGCACGGCTCACGGACCAGGCCACCGACACCACGGGCACGGCCACGATCGCGCCGACCACCCCCGCCACGATGCCGCCCGCGATCACCGAGATCGCCACCACCACCGGATGCAGCCGCACCGCCCAGCTCATCACCAGCGGATGCAGCACATGCCCCTCGAACTGCCCGACCACGACGATGAGCACGAGCACCACCGCCGCGATGACCGGCCCCCGCCCCGCCAGCGCCACCACCGTGGCCACCGCCAGCGCGATCGGTGAACCGATCAGCGGGATGAAGGTGGCGAAGAAGACCAGCAGGGTCAGCGGCAGCGCCAGCGGCACCCCCAGCAGCAACAGGGCCAGGCCGACCACGACCGCGTTGGCGGCCGCCACCAGGATGATGCCCCGGGTGTACCCGGCGAAGGTGCTCCAGGCCGCCCGGCCCGCCCGGTCCCACCGGGAGCGGGCTCCTTCCGGAAGCTGCTCGCGGAACCACCGCCACATCCCGTCTCCGGAATGGACGAAGAACAGCGAGCAGAACAGCGCCAGCGCCGCCGCGGTCAGCGCCTCCACGACCCGGCCCGCGCTGCTGAGCGCCCTGCTGATGAGCGTGGCGCGATGGGCCGAGACGAACGAGCTGATCCTGTCGTGCAGCCCGGTCAGAGTGCGGTGCCGGACGTGGAACGGCGGCCCCTCCAGCCACCGCGTGATCCGCCCGATCCCGCCGCGGAACTCGCCCACCAGCCTGCCCGCCTCACCCGCCGCCGCGTTGCCCACCAGCGCCAGCAGCCCCAGCACCACCAGCAGACTCCCGAACACCGCCAGCGCCACCGCGAGTGGCCGGGGCAGTCCGCGCGCCAAGAGATCGGCCAGCGGCCGCAGCAGCGCCGTGCCCACCAGTGCCAGGAACACCGCGACCGCCACCAGCTGAAAGCGCCCCAGCACGGTGAACGCGAGATAGACCGCCACCCCGACGGCCAGCAGCCGCCACGCGTACGCGGCGGCCAGCCGCAGCCCGGGGTGCACCCGGTCGCCCGCCCCGTCCGTACCGGGTGGCCCCGGAGGGGGAGACTCGCCGCTCACGCCGATGCCACCACCCTCCGCACGCCGGTCCGCCCCGGCGCCACATACGGTGCGGTACGGGGCGCCCGTTCATCCCGTTATCGGCCTGATGTGATGATTCAATCAGGGCGGCCGGATCCGCGCCTGATCACGCTCCAGGCGCTGTTCCCCACAGCCCCGGCGAACTCCATAATCGATCACCACGGTGCCTCACCCGCCGACCGCCCGCCGCACCGCAGCAAGGAGTTGCCGTGACGTACGACATCACCGCCATCCGCGCGCAGTTTCCCGCCCTGAAGGCCGGTACGGCCCACTTCGACGGCCCCGGCGGTACGCAGACCCCCGTACCCGTCATCGAGGCCATCACCGACGCACTGGCGCACCCGCTGGCCAACCGGGGCCGGACCACCTCGGGCGAGCGCAACGCCGAGGCGATCGTGGCGGCGGCCCGGCAGGCGATGGCCGACCTGCTCGGCGCGGACCCCGCCGGGGTCGTCTTCGGCCGCAGCGCCACCCAACTGGCCTACGACTTCTCCCGCACGCTCGCCACGGAGTGGTCACCGGGCGACGAGATCGTGGTCACCCGCCTGGACCACGACGCCAACGTCCGCCCCTGGATCCAGGCCGCGACCCGCGCCGGGGCCACCGTGCGCTGGGCCGACTTCGACCCGGCGACGGGCGAGCTGACCCCCGATGACATCAGCGCCGTCCTGAGCGAGCGCACCCGGCTGGTCGCCGTCACCGCCGCCTCCAACCTCATCGGTACCCGCCCGGCGATACCGGAGATCGCCCGGCGCGTCCACCGGGCCGGGGCGCTGCTGTACGTCGACGGTGTGCACTACACCGCCCACTCCCTCGTCGACCTCGACCGGCTCGGCGCGGACTTCTTCGCCTGCTCCGCGTACAAGTTCCTCGGCCCGCACCTCGGCGTCCTGGCCGCCCGCCCCGAACTCCTGGAAACCCTCCACCCCGACAAGCTGCTTCCCTCCACGAACGCCATCCCCGAGCGGTTCGAGCTGGGCACCCTGCCGTACGAATTCCTCGCCGGAACCCGCGCCGCCGTCGACTTCCTCGCCGGTCTCGACCCGCGAGCGCACGGCAGCCGCCGCGAACGCCTGGCGGCGGCGTACGCGGCACTCGAAGAACACGAGGACGCGCTGCGGCTGCGCCTCGACAAGGGGCTCGCCGCTCTCGACCCGATCACCGTCCTGTCCCGCGCGGCGGACCGCACCCCCACCCTCCTGCTGACCATCGACGGCCGCGACACCACCGACGCCTACCGCTACCTGGCCGCTCGCGGCGTGGCCGCGCCCTCCGGAGCCTTCTACGCGATCGAGACCTCCCGCTGGCTGGGCCTCGGCGACACCGGCGCACTCCGCGTCGGACTGGCCCCCTACACCAGCACCGAGGACGTGGACCGGCTGCTGACGGGCCTGTCGGACTTCCTGTCGGACTCCCCGCCGCCGGACGCCGCCGAGCAGCGCTAACGCAGGGTGTGACCAGGGACCACGACCGGCGCCGAGCGGACGAACTCGGCCAGCAGCCGCCGGGTCACCGACGGCCCGAGCAGGCCTCGCCCGTGGCCAGTGTGCGAATGCCCACGGCGCGGATAATGCCTCGCGCCCTGCGGACCGCCGTTGACACCCTTCCGCCATGGAACACACCGAAGTACTCGTCATCGGAGGACGCGCGGGCGTCGGCAAGACGACCGTCGGCTGGGAGGTATCCGCGCAGCTGCGCGCCGCGTCGGTGCCCCACACGATCCTGGAGGGGGACTACATGGCCCAGATCCACCCGGCCCCCGAGGACGACCCGCACCGCAGGAAGATCGCCGAACGCAACCTGACGGCGATCTGGGCCAACTACGCCGCGCTCGGCCACCGGCGCCTCGTCTACACGAACACCGTGAGCGTGCTGCCCGAGGCCACGGACATGATCGAGCGCGCCACCGGGCCCGGCGCCCGGATCGTACGGGTCCTGCTCACCGCCTCGGACACCACGACGGAGGAGCGGCTGACCGGCCGGGAACTCGGCTCGGAACTGGAGCATGAACTGCGCGGCAGCGCCCGCAAGGCCCGCCTCCTGGACGAGCAGGCCCCGGCGGACACCCTGCGCGTGGCCACCGACGGGCGGCTGGTGGTGGACATCGCGCGAGAGCTGGTCACCGCCACCGGCTGGGCCGACGCCCCCTGACGACAACCGTTCAGCGGAGCACGTCCACCCGGGGCAGATCACGGTGGCGGTGATGGGCGGCGGCGATCCCCGCCAGCGCGGGGCGGTCCAGCGCACCGTAGGCCGCCGCCAGGAGATCCCGCGCGAACTCCTCCAGTACCGGTTCGCGCCCTGACGCCCAGTGCAGATCGCGCCCCAGCACCAGCGCCTCCGCCGGATCCCCCGCCGCACACCGCCGCCGCGCCTCCGCCACGCTCTGCTCCACGGCCGCGCGGTCGTCGAAGAACCCGTACATGAACTGCGCGAACGCGTAATCGTCGGCGCCGTTGTGCGGCGGCCGGTCCAGCGCGGTGCCACCCGCGACGAGCGCGCCCGCACCGTCCAGGGTGGTGATCCGCGTCGGGTCGACAGGCAGGGCGGCGGCGTCGTGGAGCATGGAGTAGGCGATCCCCACCTCCGTCCGGTCCCCGGTCTCGAAGCCGGTCAGCGCCAGCCGCAGCGCCTCGAGCCCAGAGCGTCGCCCGGCCACGTACTCCGCGTCCCCGTCGTCGTCCGCGAGGTCCTGCCAGTGACGTTCCAGGAGCGCCCGCACCGCCTCCAGCGGTGTCCCCGGGCGCCGTTCGATCCCGCCACCGTCGTTGGTGTAGTACGAGGCGATCCCCTCGCACGTGCGGCCGTCGTCGGACCACAGCCCGTAGTGCAGCCCGTCGGACCCGCCGTGCAGAAACGTCAGGAACTCCGGCGGGTCCCGGTAGTAACGCCCGTGCACCCGCACATCGACGCCCTCGCGGGGCCGCGCGCCCGGGGCGTCGTACAGGTCCGCGACACCGCACGGGGACACGTCCATGTCGGCCAGCGCCCGGCGCTCGACGGGCCCGAGCCGTCCCAGGAACTCCATTAGCCGGAAGAACGACTCCGGCAGCGTGAGCCCCCAGTCGCGCCGGACCCGCTCCTCGACGTCCGCCCTCGTCCCATCCACCGAACATCCCCCGATCCGCACCCGGCCACCGTGACGAGGGCCGAGGCTACCGAACCGCCCCCGACCGCCGACGCCCCGTCCGGGGCGATCGGATCCCGCCCACCGCCCGGCTAGGCTCACCCGTGCGGTGTGATCCACGGCATGCCGTACGCCCACGGGCGTACACCCATGGGCCGTACGCCCACGGAAGGAAGGCGCGGAGGACGTGAGGGACGGTCAGGAATCCATACGGTCGAAGCCCCCGATGCGAGCCGACGCCCGCCGCAACCAGCTGCGCATCCTGGACGCGGCCCGCGCGATGTTCAGCGAGCACGGCACCGCCGCGCCCCTCGACGACATCGCCCGCCGCGCCAACGTCAGCATCGCGACGCTCTACCGCCGCTTCCCCGACCGCGCCGCACTCTGCCGCCAGGTGGCCGTCGAGGGCTACGAAACCGTGCTGGCCGAAGCGCGGGCCGCGCAGGAAGTGGCCGAGGAGAACGGCCCCGACGCCCCGCTGCGGGCCGTCGAACGCTTTCTGACCGGCGTCGTCGAACAGCGCTCCCGCCTCGTCCTCCCGCTGTTCGGAGGCCCGGCCTTCCACGACGAGGAAGCCGCCGTCCTGCGCCACCGCATCACCGGCTGCCTGGACGCGGTCCTCGCCCGTGGCCGGGAGCGTTGCGCGGTGCGCGACGACGTCAACGCCACCGACCTGCTGATGGCCGCGGCCATGATCAGCCGCCCCCTCCCCAACACCCCGCCCGAGTGGCTCGACGCCACCGCCCGCCGCCACATCGCCGTCCACCTCGACGGCCTCCGCCCCGGCGCCGCCCACCACCTCGCGGGCCCCGGCCCCGGCCACCCGGAACCGGAGCACGCGTTCAGCCGCGAGACCCCGACGACGGCGGAGAACGCCCCCACCGAACACCGCGCCTGACCAACGGACCGTGGCCCCCACCCTCTGGGGGCGGAGGCCACGGTCACCGGCAGATCCGGTCCGGTCAGGTGCGGTACGCGTAGTACAGCGAGTTCGGGTTGGAGGCGATGATGCTCGCCACCGACTTCCGGTACGTGTTGACCGAGTGGTACGTCAGGTACGGGACACCGCTGGAGGAGCGGTACGTGACCATCATGGTGTGGTCCTTGGACCCGTCCCGGTCGAAGTCCATCTGCATGACGTCCCCGACACCCATGTGGTACACGTTCGCCAGGTTGGTCGCCCGCTTGGAGTCGAGGGTGAACCACGACCACTCATTGGCGCCCACCCAGGAGGTGGCCTGGGTGGAGGTGTCGTACCACCAGGTGCGGTAGTCCAGCGCGTCGCCCGGCGCGTGCTTCCAGCCGCCCGCCTTCAGGGCCTGGCTGATGAAGTTGGTGCAGTCCCCGCCGGCGTCGTTGAACTTCCGGTACGCGGGGTTGTAGTTGCTCCAGTACTTCTCCGCGTACGTGGCCATCGCCGCGTAGTTGTACGCCCCGGCGGGCTTGGTCACCTGCTGGGACGGCTTCGTCGTGGCCGCGGGCTTCGCGCTGGGCAGCGCCGCCGCCGACTTCACCGACACCGTGGCGGGCTCGTTGATGGCCACGGGCCCCTCGTCCGTGGGCCTGATCCCCGTCAGCTCCCACTTCCCGCCGGTCCCGGCGGTGAAGCTCAGCTCGTGGTGAGCCTCGAAACGGGTCGTCGCGGGCTCGTCCCCGCGGATCTTCTTGTACGTCAGCGTGGTGGTCTCCGTGGCCTGGACGGTCGCCCGCCCGCCCGCGACAACGGTCTTGCCCACGGTCACCTTGGTGTCGGCGTCCGTGTACGCCTCGCCGAGCGCGGCCAGCCGCGCCTTGCGGGTCCGCAGCGTGGACTGCGCCGTGTTCTCGGTCCGCGTCAGACCGGCCGACAGCCGCGCCTTCTTGGCGACCGGTGCCGCCGCACGCCGCGCCTGCTGCCCGTCCAGCAGCGCCGCCGTACGCTCGGTGAGCACCGCGTCGGCCAACTGCCCGAAGGACGTGGCGGTCGCCCCGTCCACCACACCCGTCTGCGCCGCACTCGCGGCAGAGGCGGGCAGTGCCACGGCCGTCAGCGCCACCGTCAGTGCCGCCCCGGCAGCGGATCTGAAGGTCATTGATTTCACGATGGTTTCCCCTCCGCATCCCGGGCCGGATCGACCCGGGGGGTCGGATACTTGCATATGCGCCGCTACTTTGGTGATTTTGTGCGCAGGATGCGAAGTGGCGTTCACGGGTTCTCCATCTACGGGATAATGCCCACTTTCACTGATGCATCGGATTGACGGAGGCACCATGCTGGTGCACCGGGGCGGAGGCTCGCTGCCCGCGCCCCACGGGACATCACGCTCTACGACGCCTATGCCGCTGTCGAGGAGGGGCGAATCCTGTCGAGGCACGCCCATCCATCCACCTGCTCCAGCAGGTGCTGGATGCCGAGCGCGAACCCGCGCCTCCGCGTCAGACACCGCCCGCTCCAGGGCCCGCATACAGCACCCGGTGGGCGGCGATGTGCTCCAGCAGCGGCACCGTGGCCAGCGTCGGCGATGCCGGAGAAGTGCGTGTAGAAGGAGTTGCGGCTGATGGCCGCCCGGGCCGCTGCTGCCGTACGCGCTGGTGTGGCGGAGGGAGGCGGAGAGCGAGCCCATCCGGGCCCTGGCCGGGATCATCCGTCACCCTCGGGTGGGCAGCCGACCAGGACGATTACGAATGATCGAAGGGGGCGGGGGAGTGGCCTTCCCAGATCTGGCGGGATGCCTGTTCGGGATAGGGCAGAGTCTTCGACTCGGCGTCCAGGACGCGGGTGAGGCGCCCGCCGGGCCGGTGGGCGGACCAGCCCGCGTCGCCGGTGGTGACGAAGCGAACCCATGCCTCCTGGAGGTCGCGGGAGAGCGCGACGGCCTCCGGAGTAGGCTCCTCGCCGATGAGCTCGGTGCCGACGGGGCTGTCCAGCGTGCCGAACGCCAGGGGCGCGTCGAGGCTGTGGCAGGCGCCCAGGATGCCGCCGAGGGCCGGGGCAACCCAGCACAGTTCGAACAGGTACGAGGTGCCGCCGGCCGCGGTGTTCGCCTCGGCCAGCTTCTGTGACGGCATGCGGAAGAGGGCGTCGGAGTACACCGTCTCCACCAGCTCCTCCGGGCCTGCCTGCGGGAACGCGGCACGGTAGGCCCGCGCGCCGTCCGGTTGCGGGGCGTGCAGTTCCAGGGCTGCGTGGGCGTCCTCCTCGGTGAAGGTGCCGTACCGTCCGCTCATGACGCTGAAGTACCGGAATTCGTCCCGGGTGTGGCCGACGAGCAGTTCGGTCCCGCTCGCGCGCGCGCCGGTCAGCGCGGGCCAGGGCGTTTCCGTGAGGACCTCGCCGTCGACGACGGGGCACAGCGCGGTGCCGGTCTCCGTGAGGCGTCCCCAGCTCTCCCGGTGCGCGTGGAGGCCGGCGTTGAAGGAGGTGAGCTCGGCGGCCAGGTGCCATGGGTCGATGTCGCGCAGGGCCTCGGCGGTGGGGGCCGCCGCGCCAAGCCGGTCCGCGAACGCGGCGGTGACCTGCCGTGCCAGCGCGGGGGTGCTGTGCAGCCCCGGCACCGAATGGGCGATGGCCCGCCGGAACAGGCCGCGCGCGGACTTCATCGTCAGCAGGGCGGCGACCGAGCCCGCCCCGGCGGACAGCCCGCCCACGGTGACCCGGCCGGGGTCGCCTCCGAAGGCGGCGATGTTGCGCTGCACCCATTCCAGCGCCGCGATCTGGTCGAGGAATCCGCGGTTGGGCGGCACGTCGTCGAGGAACGCGAATCCCTCCGCGCCCACGCGGCAGTTGATGGTCACCACGACGACTCCCGCCTCGGCCAGCGCTGCAGGGTCGTACATCGGGTCGCTCGACGCCGCCGAGAGGTAGCCGCCCACGGGGATCCACACCAGCACCGGCAGTCCCGCCGCGCCGGGATCCGGAGTGCCGACGTTGAGCGTCAGCCAGTCGGTGCCCTGCGGGGGCACGTCGATCGGCAGGGACAGCGGCACCACGGGGCCGAACTCGACCGCCTGCCTCGTCCCCTCCCAGCGGTGCGGCGGCGCGGGCGCGGCGAAGCGGAGCGCTCCGACCGGGGGCTGGGCGTAGGGGATACCGCGGAACACCGCGTTCCCCTGCCGCCAGCGCCCCTGCACCACGCCTTCCGTGGTCCGTACCTTTGGCTGTTCGGGCATGACGGTTCCTTCCCTTGAGTGGGCCCCAGGGTTATGGGTCGGGTGTATTATGTCAACTGTATTGGAACAGTCTCGGGGTACGAAGGAGGGGCCGGCGATGCCGAAACAGGTGGATCACCGCGGACGCCGCGAAGCGATCGCCCGCGCACTGTGGCGGGTGGTGGAGCAGCGCGGCGTCACACAGCTGACGATGCGCGTGGTGGCGCAGGAGGCGGGCATGTCACTCGGGCAGCTGCAGCACTACTTCGCCTCCCGGACCGCCATGCTCTCCTTCGCCATGGATTTCGCGTCCGAGCAGACCTCGGTGCGCGTACACCAGGGGCTCGAAAAGCTCGGTGACCGTCCGCACCCCCGTGACGTGCTGCGACTGACGCTCGCGGAAATGCTCCCCCTGCATGCCGACGCCCGCGCGACCAGCCGGATGAGCGCCGCCTACGTCCTGGAGGCGCTGCACGACCAGGCCGTGCACGAGCAGGCACGCCGCGGCCTCGTCCAAGGGCGGGCCCTCGTCGAGCAGTTGGTCCGCCAGGCGATCGCCGACGGGCACGTCGACTCCGGCCGCGACCCGGCGACCGAGACCAACCTGCTCCTCGCCCTCACCGGCTTCACCTCCCTGATCGAACTCGACGTGATCGAGCCCCAGGACGCGCTCGCCGCGATCGACGTCCATCTGGACCGGCTGTTCAGCAGTATGTGACCTGCCCCCGGACATGGGGGCAGGTGGGAACAAGATCAGCCCGCCGGGCGCCGGTCCTGCGTCGCTGGTTGTCGGAGCGTGGGCGGGGCGGCCGGGGCGAGGTCGAGCCGCCGGTCCATCTCCAGCCGGAAGGTGCCGTAGGGATTGATCTTCGACCAGAACAGTGCCGTCAGGCCGCGCCGGTCCTCGGCGCCTCAGCCTCGATGCCCAGGCCGGTTCGGCCAAGACCTGCTGGAGCAGCAGAGTGTTGACGTGGACGAGCGCGGACTGGAGCAGGTGCAGCGCGAGCATCGACGTCTCGGCGTGTTCCTTGTCCGGGCCAGTCAGGGCGCCGTCCTTGCCGTAGTGCAGCACGGTGTTCGCCGAGTTCCAGTTCTCCACGACCTGGAGGCCGCCGTGGATCTCGCGGCGCGGATCGGGGCTGGCGAGGTAGTCGCAGGCGAAGATCGTGCGTACGGCGCGGCCGAGTTCTTCGAGGGCCTGGTAGGTGGGGTGCTTGGGGCCGCCGCGAGTGAAGCGTCGCAGCACCTGTTCGGCCTCGGCCGTTCCCAGCCGGAGCGCGGTGGCGTACTTGACCATCTGGTCGTACTGCTGATCTCGGCGTCCGTGCAGTGCCGCAGCAGGCCCTCGATCATCGCGGCGACCTCGGAGGAGGAACAGCTCTTGAGCTGGGAGTAGATGACTCAGACGAGGAGAACGCACGTCCCGGATCGGGACGCGTGAGCTGATCTACATCAATCGAAGCACGGCTGGACGGAGCGGTCATCGACCTGACGGAGTGATCTTCGCCTTCGAGAAGGACGTGCAGGACGGCTACCCCGCGTACTCGCCACGGCCTCACTTGGCGAGTCCTTTCGGTGATCCGTCAACCGTTACCTCAGACGGGAAGTTCGGTGATGCTGAGGGCGAAGTCCAAGTTACCCACCCCGTGGTTGGCGAGGCCCACCGTGACCACGCCCGCTCCTTCCAGCCAGTGCGCCATTTTCAGGCCGCCGACGTCCAGCGGGCGCAGCCCGAGGGTCTCGATGAACGCCTCCACACTTGCCTTGGCCCGCGCATTATCGCCAGCGATGAATACGTCGGGCCGACCCTTCTCCAGGACATGGCGGAAGATGGTGTTGAACGCCTTCACCACGCTGGCGCTTGCCGGGGCGGCCTTGGCGACTTCCTGCGCGTTCGAGGTCTCCTCGCGGTGGGCCAGTCCGTCGAACGTGGAGTTGAAGGGATTGCTGATGTCGACGATGACCTTGCCCGCGAGAGCGTCTCCGTACTGGGCGACGACCGGCACGACGCCGTCGTACAGCAGGGCTACGATGACGATGTCCCCGGCCGGGGCGGTGCCCCATTCTCCCGTCGTGGCGCCGCCACCGAGAGCCTTGGCCAGGTCAGCGGCCTTGGACTGATCGCGGCCCATGACCTCGACGGTGTTGCTGCCCGCAATCGCCCGCGCGCCGATGGCGCGGGCCATGTTCCCGGTGCCGATGATGCTGATGTTGCTCATGAGATGTCCTGCCCTGGTCGTGGTTGTTCGGTTTAGATGGCAGTGGTGCCGCCGTCGGCGACGAGTTCCATGCCGTTGACGTAGCTGGAGTCGTCGGAGGCGAGGAAGAGGGCGGCGGTGGCGATTTCGTCGGGGCGGCCCATCTGGCCGCGGGGAATGAGGGACTCGAACTGGCGCTTGGTGGCCTCGTCGAAGAGTTCTTCCTGCTTGGCGGTGGCGACCTGGCCGGGAGTCAGGACGTTGACGCGGATGCGGCGGTCCTTGAGCTCGTTGAGCCAGACGCGGGCCCAGGCCTGCTGGACGGCCTTGCTGCCGGCGTAGACGCTCCAGCCGGGGAAGGCGCCGAGGGAGGCGTTGGAGCCGGTCATGAGGATGGAGCCGCCGTCGTTGAAGAGCGGGAGGGCCTTCTGGACGGTGAACAGGGTGCCGCGGGCGTTGAGGTGGAACGCGGCGTCGAAGTGGGCCTCGGTGATCTCGCCGAGCGGGGCGGGCTCGCCCCCTCCGGCGCTGGCCCACAGCACGTCGAGGCTTCCCTTCTCCCGCTTGACGGTGTCGTACAGGCGGTCCAGGTCATCCAGGTCGGCGGCGTCGCCTTGGACGCCGGTGACGTTGCGGCCGATCTGCTTCACGGCCTCGTCCAGAGCATCCCGGCGGCGGCCGGTGATGAAGACGTGCGCGCCCTCGTCGACGAACAGCTTCGCGCCGGCCAGCGCCATGCCGGTGGTGCCGCCGGTGATGACCGCGACCTTGCCGTCGAGCTTTCCCATAGTCGTTCCCTTGAGTCGGTGGTGCCGTGTGTACCTGGGGCGACGACATTATGTACACCGCCCTGTGTGCTTACGGTAATGGGCGGGTGGCCGGGACACAAGCTATGTACACCGGTCGTTACCTGGTTGCGGTACGATGGGGCCATGACGGAGTTGGAGAAGGGCCCCACGGGCCGCCGCCGCGGCCGGGGCGCCCGCGAGCGCATCATCAGCGCGTCCCAGCAGCTGTTCCGCGAGCAGGGCATCAACCGCACCGGCATGGACCAGCTTTGCGCGGCGGCCCAGGTGTCCAAGCGCACGGCCTACCAGCACTTCACCGGCAAGGACGAACTCGTCGCCGAGTACCTGCGCCGGTTCGACCCCTCCGTTCTGTCCGGCGTGTTCGGCCGCACCGACCTCACGCCCCGCGAACGGCTCCTCGCCGCCTTCGAGATCCCCCCCACCACCCCCCTGTGCCCCTACATCGCCGCCGCTGTCGAACTCCACGACCCCCAGCACCCGGCATCCCAGTACGCGCGCGAGTACAAGGAAGCCGTCGCCGCGCGGCTCGCCGACACCGCCCGCGAAGCCGGCGCCGCCGACCCTGAACAGCTCGGCGAGCAGCTCGCGCTGCTCATCGACGGTGCCGCGGCCCGCACCCGGGTCCTCAACGCCGACGCCTTCCCGACCGCCGCCGCCATCGCCGCCGTCCTCATCGACAACGCCATCCCCGCCACGGCCAGCGATGACCGACGACGGGAGGAAGCGTCGAGTTAACGCGGTATATCGCGGCTGGGCTGGACGTGCTGCCGGTCACGCGGCTGCACCGGCTGGTACGCGATACCAGCCGCGCGGCACCTGGCATTGCAGGCTTTTACGGAACTGGCCGCCCCGCCTGCCTATTGAAGGCCGCAGCAAGAGCCGCCGGGGAGAATGGCGACCCTCGAAGGTGCGCAAGAACTCGTACCAGCCGGCTCCCGACGCTACGAACGGCAGACCGTCGGTGAACGGCTCCGCTCCGACGACGGGGCGATCAGCCGTGATGAACGGGGTCAGTCGAACTGCTCAAGCGTGCCTTGTGGCGGCATCGCCTCCAAGCTGCCACATCTCATAGTTCCCGCATTCTGCCGTGATCTCGGCCGTCGACTGAGCCGCGGTGACGAAGTCATCCACGACCAGCGAGGTGTGCGCTGCCGCCACCGCGAGGCACACCTGTTCGGGCGCCAGATCCGGGATGGGCACATAGGCGACGTCTGGATGCGAGTAGAACACAGACGCCGAACGGGCCAGGAAGGAGATGCCCCGTCCGGCCGCGACATGCTCGAGTGTCTCGTCCACCCCGCGCACCGGGTAACCGGCGTTGCGGAGCGGGCGTTTGGCGGGCTGCGTGCTCGGGTCACCGTGCCAGACCAGTGGTTCACCGGCCAGGTCGGCCTCAGTGACCTGCTCCTTGCTGGCAAACCGGTGTCCGGCGGGCAGTACCGCTACCCGCGGCTCGGTGTACAGCGGGGTGACGCGCAGGCCGGCCTCGTCGATGGGCAGCCGCACATAGCCGACGTCGATGCGGCCGTCGAGCAGCATCGCGGCCTGGTTGTCCCCTTCGATCCGCTGCACGTCCACGACCACGTCCGGGTGCCGGTCCTCGAACGCACGGGCCGCCGGGGTGACGGCGATACCGGCCCGGAAGCCGACCATCAGCCGCCGCTTGCCGCTGGCGGCCGCGGACACCCGGCGGCGGACCGCGTGGGTTGAGGCGAGCAGCGGACCGGCGTCGGCCAGCAGTTGCCGGCCCGCGTCTGTCAGCTCTACTCCGTGGCGATCCCTGGTGAACAGCGAGGCGCCGAGATCCTGCTCAAGTGCGCGGATCTGGCGGCTGAGCACCGGCTGCGCGATATGAAGCTCTTCGGCGGCGCGGCCGAAATGCAGCCGGTCGGCCACGGTGACGAAGTAACGCAGTTTGCGCAGATCCAGATCCATGGCACCTCTCGGCCCGGTGATGCCTTCAGGGTATCACCACAGCTTCAAGAGGTCTTGGACTCCCACTCAGACCCGATGGCAGCCTGAAACAGGCGCTTAAGGGCGCCGAAGTGAATTCGACCCAAGAATTCGATACTGGAAGTTGCCCGCAGGGCCAAAGCCCGGAAAGCAGGAACATCGATGAGCGGTATCAGCATTATCGGACTGGGGAATATGGCCCGGGCACTGGAGAACGTCGGTCTGCTGGAGTTGGGCCTCATGAACCACTCCGTCAAGCACACCAATTTCTCCCTCGGCATCACCCTTCTCGGCTGAGTGCACCCCCTACCACTACCTCTCGTGCCGCATTACGCCAGTTCACTCACGGCACGAAAAGACCCTGCACCTACTCTCGCAAGGACAGTTAGATGCGCGTTTTCGTCACTGGGGGGACCGGCCATTCCGGTTCGCACATCATCCCCGAGCTCATCGCCGCCGGGCACGAGGTCACCGGCCTGGCCCGGTCGGACGCGGCCGCGGCGGCCGTGTCCGCGCTCGGCGCGAAGGTGCGTCGTGGCGACCTACAGGATCTCGACGGGCTCAAGGAGGCAGCCGCGGACTCCGACGGCGTCATCCACGTCGCCCACAGGCAGGATCTGCTTCCCTCCGGCGGGCTCGACGCCGTGGCCACCGCGGAGCTCCCGATCATGCTCGCGTACGGCGAGGCACTCGCGGGAACCGGAAAGCCGCTGGTCACGGCGGGAAGCATGGGCTCGCCCGGGAACCTGGGCCGGCCGGTCACCGAGGAGGACCCGGCCCTCCCCGCCGGCGATGAGCACAAGGGCACCTTGCGGGTCCGCAACATCGTGGAAAGGGCCGTTGTGGACCTCGCCGGGCAGGGGGTGCGGTCTTCGGTCGTGCGGATCGCCAACATCGCGCACAGCACGGCCGATCGTGCCGGCTTCCTCCCCACGCTGATCGCGCTCGCGAAGGAAAAGGGGTTCGTCGGCTACCCCGGGGACGGCGCGAACCTGTGGAACGCCGTGCACATCCGCGATGCCGCCACCTTGTTCCGCCTGGCGCTGGAGAAGGGGCCGGCCGGCACATACTGGCACGCGGTCGAGGACGGGGGCATCCCGTTCCGCGACATCGCCGAGGCCATCGCCAGCCGCCTGGGCCTGCCCGCCGTGAGCGTTCCCAACGATGCCCTGATGACGCCGGGGTACTTCGGGTTCCTCACGAATATCGTCACGCAGAGCTACCCGGCGTCCAACCTCATCACCCGCCGGACCCTCGGCTGGGAACCCGCCCGGCCCGGCCTGCTCGCCGATATGGACAACGGCCATTACTTCCCCGCCAGCTGACGGCAGGAACCCGGATCGTAACGACCCCGGCAATCAGCAAGTTCGGCTCTTCTGAAGGACGTTGAGATTATGACGACTGTGGGATTCATCGGAAGCGGAAGCATCGGCAGGACCCTCGCGCGACTCGCTGTCGGGGCCGGGCACCAGGTGGTGCTGAGCAACTCGCGCGGTCCCGAAACGCTCGTGGACACGGCCGAGGAACTGGGGCCGCGGGCGTCCGCGGCGACGAGCGAAGAGGCCGCGGCGGCCGGTGACATTGTCCTGGTCACGGTGCCGGTCAGCGCCTTCCCCTATGTGCCCGCCGCGCCGCTGGCCGGGAAGACGGTCATCGACACCTGCAACTACGGCCCCGAGCGTGACGGGCACATCCCCGAGCTCGACAGCAAGTCCCTCACCTCGAGCGAGCTGCTTCTGCGGTACGTCCCGGACGCCCTGCTCGTAAAGGCGTTCAACAACATCTTCTTCAAGCACCTGCTGTCACTCGCACGCCCGGCTGGGGTGGCCGACCGCTCCTACCTGCCGATCGCCGGTGACTCCGCACCGGCGAAGGCGGCGGTGACCGAATTCATCGACTCCATCGGCTACAGCGTGGTGGACGCGGGAACGCTGGCCGACAGCTGGCGGCAGGCGACGGGCACGCCGGTGTGGGGAACACCGTACGGGCCGTACTCGAACGAGAAGGGCCAGCCGGTCGGCGAGGACGCCATCCGCGCGGCACTGGCCACCGCAACGCGGTAACCGTCAATCATCGCGGACCATGATGTGGTCCGGCGGTGCCATGCCCCCGCCCGGTGGATACCGGGCGGGGGCACAGGTCAGGTTCCACGGCGCCGGGTCAGATCGCGGACTGTTCCCTGGGCGGCCACTTGCCCGCGCGGGCTCGCTCCTCGCCTTTCCAGAACAGCCGCCACTCGTACGCCACGCCCACGCCCTGCACGGTTTCGTCCCGCTGTCGGCGCACCAGCCCTGGGTGGCCCTCTGGGCGGAGGGCCATGGCGACGCCTGGCGCGGGACGCCGCAGTGGCCGCACCCCTGCTCAGCGGCTGAAGGAGTGCAGCCGGTCGACCTCGGTGAAACCGGCCCGGTCGTACAGGGCGTTGGCGGCGGTACGGTCGCGCTCGGCGTCTCCGGGCGGGGCGTCGTCGTCGACGTAAAGGATCGCCTCGTGGGCTCCGAGCCGGGTGAGCAGGTCCAGGGCCCGGCCGAGCAGGGCCAGGCCCAGGCCGCGGCCCCGGGCGGAGGGGACGACGGCGATCCACCACAGCACCCCGACACCGGCCACCGGGTGGCCGACCGTGGCCTCCGCGACCCGCTCGCCGCGCTCAACGGCCTCTACGCTCATGCCCCGTGGATGGTCGGATTCGTGGAGGGTGATGTGGTCGGCACCACGCGGCAGACCGTCGACCGGCAGCGCAGCGCGCAGGTACCGCCACAGGTCGCGGCCGGTGAATCCGGCCTTCCGCAGTGCCCGGTGGGTTGCCGGGCGGTGGCGGGCCGGAAGGCCCTCCAGACCGAGGGTGAGCGCGGAGGCGAACTCGAAGGCGTACACGGTCCGCGTGCCGAGCCGGTCGAGCGCGTGAGCGATCAGCCCCTCGGCGAGCAGCGGGTCCTCGCGGCAGTACAGCCACAGCAGGAACCCGGCGCCGTCGCCCGGTCGGACGCGCCGCCAGCTCGGCCCACCAGTCGCCGTCCACGGGGGAGCGGCTCGCCAGCGCTTCGGCGAGCATCGCGGCGGTGCGAGCCACGTCGCATGACTCCCCGGATGGGGGCAGGGTAGGCGGTGAGCCGAGCCGTACACACATGCTTCAGGAGGTGGCCGAGTTGAGCACCGCTGGCCAGAAGGAATTCGCCCGGTCCGGGCCGCACTTCTCCGACCGGATCACGGCCGACGGCCGGGACGGCTGGCCCGTCGAGGCCGGGCGCTACCGGCTGGTCGTCAGCCGGGCCTGCCCCTGGGCCAGCCGGGCGCTGGTCTCGCGGCGGCTGCTCGGTCTGGAACCGGCCCTTTCGCTGGCGATCGCGGACCCCATCCAGGACGAGCGGAGCTGGCGCTTCACGCTGGACGCGGGGGAGCGGGACCCGGTACTGGACATCGCGTACCTCAGCGAGGCGTACGACGCCCGCGAGAGCGAGTACCCGGGCGGGGTGAGCGTCCCCGCGATCGTCGACATCCCCAGCGGGAAGCTGGTCACCAACGACTACCAGAGCCTCACCCTCGACCTCGCCACCCAGTGGACCGCCCTGCACCGGAAGGGGGCGCCCGACCTCTACCCGGAGCGGCACCGCGAGGAGATCGACGAGGTGATGGAGGTGGTCTACCGCGATGTGAACAACGGCGTCTACCGGGCCGGTTTCGCCCAGCACCAGCACACGTACGACGATGCCTTCCGGCGGCTCTTCGACCGGCTGGACTGGCTGTCGGAGCGGCTGGCCACGCGGCGCTATCTGGTCGGGGACACCATCACCGAGGCCGACATCCGGCTGTTCACCACGCTGGTCCGCTTCGACGCCGTCTATCACGGCCACTTCAAGTGCAATCGGAACAAGCTGAGCGAGGACCGGGTGCTGTGGGGGTACGTACGCGACCTCTTCCAGACGCCCGGATTCGGCGACACGGTGGACTTCGACCACATCAAGCGCCACTACTACCAGGTGCACACCGACCTCAACCCGCGCCGTATCGTCCCCCTCGGCCCCGACCTCTCCGGCTGGTCGGCCCCGCACGGACGCGAGGAACTGGGCGGGCGCCCCTTCGGCGACGGCACCCCTCCCGGCCCGGTGCCACCTGAGGAAACGGTCCCGGAGGCCGGACGCGCCAGCTGACGTATCAGGGGCGGCGGGCAGCGGTGTCCGCCGCCGTCAGCCCGAAGACGAGGGCGGACGCGATACCGCCCGCGTAGGCGCGGTGCCACAGGCCGCCGGTGTCCGAACCGGCGGCGAGAAGCCCCGGCAGCGGCTCCCCGTTCGCCGCGAGGACCCGGGCCCGGTCGTCGATGCGCACGCCGTGGAACGGGAAGGTGATGGCCGGTACCGTCTCGATGACGTAGTACGGCGGCTCGTCCAGCGGCAGCGGGTCCAGCTCCCGGCCGGGGGCCGTGGCGAGCCCCGCCGAGGCGCGCTCGTTGAACCGCTTCACACCGTCGCGGATGGCGTCGCCCCGGTAACCCCACTCCTCGGGCAGACAGGCCAGCTCGTCGAGGTCTTCGGCCAGCCCCGCGCGGCCGCCCCGCTTGCTGGCCAGCGCGAACTTGTCGACGGCGACCGCGCCGTCCACGTACGAGCCGGTGATCCAGTCGCGGAAGACCCGGGCGTCGGCGACCAGCAGGCCCCGGCTCTCCGGCTGGTCCAAGAGCGCCATCGCGGTGAGGTGGTCGCCCAGCGTCTCGTCCGTGAACCGCTCGTCGCGCAGGTTGAACAGCAGCGCGTGCTCGCTGTAGTACAGCGACAGATCGACGAAGTCCACCGGGTCGGCGAAGGGGACGCCGCTCGGGATGAGGTGGCCGTAGAACCCGGCGTCCACCTGGCCGGTGGCCGCGCCCACGCCGGTGGCCAGGCGGTAACCACCACCCCGGCTGTGGGGATTGGAGCGCAGCTCCATGCGGTCGGCGTGGGGGTGCACATGAGCCGTGCGGAGCGCGGGGTCGCCCTGGAACCCTCCGGTCGCGAGGAGCGTGGCGCGGGCGCCGATCTCCCTGACCGTGCCGTCGGATGACCTCAGCCGGGCTCCCACGACGGCGCCGTGGTCGGTCAGCAGGTGTTCGGTGTGGGTGGTGAGCAGGACCCGGCCACCGCCGTCGAGGATGAGCCGACGGCAGGTGTCGAGGTAGTGGTTGGTGTCGAATTGGTGTCCGCGGCCGAAGCTCAGGATGCGCTGTGCGTCCTTGACCTCCACCCCGGTGGAGCGGATCCATGACACGCCCTCGTCGAACCGGTCCACGAGGGCGCGCTTCAGCGCGCGGTCCCCTCGTGGATTGTGCTGCTCCATGACCTCGTGGCTCGGAGCGGTCCAGGCGTAACCGGCGAAACGCGCGGAGCCGCCGACATCCTCGCCCGTCTCCACGACCACCACGGACAGACCATCGCGCGCGGCGCGGGCACCGGCGGTCAGGCCTGCCATGCCCGCCCCGATGATGAGCAGATCGACGACTTCCGTGTCCACGCGAATCTCCTCTGCCCGGCTCCGGTGTCCGCAGGTCCGCATCTCAGTAGAACCGAATCCAATTCACATCTCAATACCACTGCCCGGGTCTTGTTGGTTCCGTGGCCGACGCGATAGGAGAGGTGAAGTCAGTTCAATGCCGGTAGCGGGAGGTCGTCATGACAGATGAAGGAGCGCACACGGGCCGGTTCGCGGGCAAGGTCGCCCTGGTGACGGGCGCGGGCTCGGGCATGGGAGCGGCGGTCGCCCGGCGGCTGGCCGTCGAAGGGGCCCGGGCCGTGGTCCTGGCCGACGTCGACGGCGCGAGCGCGGCGGCCGTCGCGCGGGACGTGCCGGGCGGCCGGGCGATCAGCGTCGACGTGGCGGACGCCGCGGCGGTCGACGGCGCCGTGGACGACGCGACGCGGCGGCACGGCGGGCTCGACCTCGTGGTGCACGCCGCCGGGGTCGACGATCCGCAGGCCAAGCAGCGGATCGCGGACGCCCTGGTGGAGGGCCGCGTACCCGAGGTGACCGACGCGCTCGACGACGCGGCCTGGCGGCGCGTCATGCGGATCAACCTCGACGGCACCTTCCATGTGCTGCGCGCCTCGGTACGGGCCATGCGCCCGGCGAAGGCGGGGGCGATCGTCGTGATCGGCTCGTCGTCGGCCTTCGACACCCCGGCGGGCTACCCCCACTACGCCGCGTCCAAGGCGGGGGTGCACGCCCTGTGCCAGGCCGTGGCCAAGGAGGTCATCCCCTCCGGGATCCGGGTGAACGTGGTCGCGCCGGGGCCGACCGAGACGGGCATGGCCGCGCGCACCCCGGAGGTTCTGCGCACGGGGTTCGCCGATCCGCGGGTGCGCCCGTACGCGACCCCGGAGGAGATCGCCGACATCGCCCTGTTCCTGGCGAGCGACGCCGCGGCGAACCTGATCGGCGCGGTGCTGCTCGCCAACGGCGGCCGGTTCACCGTCTGAACCCCATCTACCGAATCAAATTCAGATCACCGCGCGTAGCCTCCCGTGACGCTTCCCCGTTCATCCGAGAAATCCGTACCTAAGGCTAGCTGTACTGAGTTCAGTTCTGTAGCGTCCCGGGCGTCGGCAAGGCACGGATCCGTGCCATTCGGAAGGAGAGCCGGATCATGAGCACCACTGAGCAGCCCGCTCCGCCAGGGGCGGAGCCAACGGCCTACGATCCCCGCACGGTGCGTCGCGCGATGCTCGCCGGAAGCATCGGCACACTGATCGAATACTACGATTTCAGCGTATACGGCTATCTGGCCGTGGCCATCGCCCCGCAGTTCTTCCCGAACGAGGATCCGACGGCCTCGACGCTGGCGGCGCTCGCGGTGCTCGCCACCGGCCTCGTGGTGCGGCCGCTCGGCGGTGTCTTCTTCGGGTGGCTCGGCGACCGGTGGGGCCGCCGCAAGGCGCTGGTCTCCTCCGTGCTGTGCATGGGCGTGGCCAGCAGCATCACGGGGCTGCTGCCGACCTACAGCCAGATCGGCGTGCTCGCCGCGGTGCTGCTCTTCCTCACCCGGCTGGTGCAGGGCATCTCCTCGGGCGGCGAGTCGGTCGGCGCCTACACCTACATCTACGAGTCGGCGCCGCCCCAGCGCAGGGCGTTCCTCGGTGCCGTCACACCCATCGGCTCCAACCTCGGGTTCATGTTCGCGGCCGCCACCGCCGGGGCGATATCCGCCCTCACCACCCAGGATCAGATGTCCGACTGGGGGTGGCGGCTGCCCTTCCTGATGGCCGTACCCCTCACCCTGATCTGTCTGTGGGCCCGGCTGCGGATCGAGGACACCCCGGAATTCAAGGAGGCCGCGCGGCGCGCCGACATCCCCACCGCGCCGATCCGGGAGGTCCTGTCCACCCACCGCACCGCGCTGCTGCAGTCCATCGGCCTGGCCATGGCCCAGGGGGGCGCCATCTTCCTCGGGCTGACGTACATGGGCATCTACATGACCACGAACCTGGGCTACGACTCCACGCACGTGTTCTGGCTGACCGCGGGCGTCGTGCTCGTCACCGTGCTGCTCATGGTCCCGGCGGGCAAGCTCGCCGCCCGGTTCGGCTGCCGTCGCGTCCTGCTGTGCGGGCTGCTGGGCTTCCTGGTGACGGCCTATCCCGCGATGTCGCTCATGGGGCGGCACAGCCTGGCCGTGGCGGGGCTCGCGTACCTGCTCTTCATGCTGAGCAGCGCGTTCGTGCAGGTCCCGGCGGCCAGCCTGTGGCCGCATCTGTTCGAACGCCGGGTCCGGTACACCGGGATGGCGATCGGATACAACATCGGCACCGTCCTCGCGGGCGGCACTGCCCCCTACATCGCGGCGTGGCTGGTCCAGCGGACGGGGAACCTGCTCTCACCGGCGTTCTTCGTGATGACGGTCTGCCTGATCGGGCTGGGCGCCCTGTTCACCGTCCGCAAGGATGTGTAGGGGCGTGGGAAGCGAAAGGGGCCGCGGGTCACCCACCGTCCTCGTCCGCCGCGTGGGCGTGGCCGACATGGCCGATGGTCTGGCCGCCGTCGATGGGAAACTCCCCGCCCGTGGTGTAGGAGGCGTCGTCGCTCGCGAGGAAGAGCACCATGCGGGTGACCTCGTCGGGCTCGCCGATGCGGGCCACCGGCTGACGGGCGAACAGCGCGGGTGAGGCGCTCTCACCCATGGGCGTGCGGATGACGCCCGGATGCACGGAATTGATACGTATCCCCGTGCCCGCCATGTCGAGAGCTGCGGCCTTGGTCATCCCACGCACCCCCCACTTGCTCGCCACATAGCCGACGCCATTGGCGAACCCCATGAGTCCGGCCGCCGAGGAGACGTTCACGACCGCTCCCCGGCCACGGGCGCGCATGCCGGGCAGGACGGTGTGCATGCCGAGGAAGGCGCCCACCAGATTGACGTCCAGGATCTGGCGGAACTGCTCGGGCGACTGCTCTTCCACACCGCCGAAGTGAATGATCCCGGCGTTGTTGACCAGGACGTCCACCGGGCCGAGGGTGTCCTCGACGGTGCGGACGACGGACTCCCACCGCGCCTCGTCGGTGACATCCAGATGGCAGTACCGCGCCTGGGGGATCTCGCCCGCCAGGGCCTCTCCCTCGTCGTCCAGCAGGTCGCAGACGGCGACCCGGGCCCCTTCCGCGGCCAGTCCGCGGACATGTGCGGCGCCCATGCCCCGGGCCCCGCCGGTCACGATCGCGACCTTTCCTTCGAAGCGCATGCCGATTCCCTCTCCATGTCGATCAGTCGGTACGTATCGATCAGTCGGGCACGAGCACGGCCCGCCCCCGCACCCGGCCCCGGCGCAGCCGGTCGATGGCCTCAGGGGCGGCGGACAGCGGGAACCGCTCCGTCTCGACGTGCAGCACTCCCGAGCGTGCCAGCGCGACCACCTCGGCGAGCTGGGGGCGAGGTCCCCAGAAGGGCAGCGAGAGCCGGAAGCCGGGTGGGAGAACGCCCGGCTTGGTGACGGTCAGAGAGCCGCCTCCGCTGCCGACGACGGCGAGTTCGCCACCGGGCCGCAGGACGCCGGTGGCGAGTGCCAGGGTGTCCGTGGTGCCGACGAAGTCGAGCACGGCGTCCGCCCCCGCGCCCCCGCCACGCGTCCTCAGCACCCGGGCGGTGTCCGCGCGCAGCAGGGTGCCGAAGTCCGCGCCGGAGCGCTCCGCGAGGGCCAGGGCCTCTTCCCGGACGTCGACCGCCAGCACGCGGCACGCCGTGGTCGCGCGGAGGATCTGCACCGCCAGGTGGCCGAGCCCGCCGATGCCGATGACGACGGCGGTGGCGCCCTCCCCGAGCGCGTGCCGGAGCCCGGCCACCGCGTGGTACGAGGTCAGACCGGCGTCGGAGAGCGGGGCCGCCTGCTCGGCCGTGAGGCCGTCGGCCGACACCAGCTGGCGGGCGGACGGGACGATCACGTACTCGGCCATCCCGCCGTCCCGGCCCAGGCCCGCGCCGTGCCAGGGGAGTGTGTCGCGCCGGTCGCAGTAGTTGTCCCAGCCCGCGGCGCAACGGCCGCAGGCGCCGCAGCCCCACGGTCCGTAGAGCACCACGGGCTCGTCCACCCGCACTCCGTCGGCGTCGGGCCCCAGGGCGGCCACCCGCCCGGCGACCTCGTGGCCGAGCGTGAACGGCAGCCGGTAGGGGAGCACCCCCGGCGCCGCGTCGATGACGTGCAGATCGGAGTGGCACAGCCCGGTGGCTTCCACCCGCACCAGGACCTGTGCGCCGTGGGGGACGGGCCGCTCGACATCGGCCGGTGCCGGGGGCTCGCCCCACACCGTCAGCCGCACTGCCCTCATCATCACCGTCCCAGGTCGTGGCGGGCCGCGGCCGCCACGGTAACAGAGGTGAAGTGAGTTCAGTAGATGGTCAGGGAAAGGGCCGGGGCGTACGGAGGTCTTGCCCGGTCGGGATTCCATGCTTACGGTCGTGAATTGAGTTCAATTTTAGCCCTGAATCCCGTCGTACGAGCACGATGGAGCCCCCATGCACCCTCGCCACCCCGAGATCGCCCCCCGGCTGCTGTCCGAAACGGACGAACAGCGGCAGCTGCGCACCGTCCTGCGGGACCTCTTCGCCGAGGCGTGCGGCCCCGAAGACCTCCGTAAACACCTGGCCGCACCGCGCGGATACGACGAAGCGCTCTGGGCGCGGCTCGCGGGCGAGATCGGGGTCCACGGGCTGGCCGTTCCGGAGGAGTACGGCGGGGCGGGCTTCACCTTCGCCGAGCTGGCGGTCGCCCTGGAGGAAGCCGGGCGGGCCCTGGCCTGCGCGCCGCTGCTGCCCACGGTGGTCCTGGCCGCGCACGCCCTGCTGTACGCCGGTGACCGCACGGCGTGCGAGCGCTATCTGCCCCGCATCGCCGACGGCACGCTCACCGCGACCGTGGCCGGGTTCGGCGACGGGCTCGGTGAAGGGCTCGGGGGAGGGTCCGGCGACGACGGGCCCGGGGTCACCGCCGAGCCGGGGAGCGCCGGATGGGTGCTGCGCGGGCGGGCGGACTTCGTACTCGACGGGGCCGGGGCGGACCTGGTCCTGGTGCGGGCCGGAACCCCCGGCGGGCCCCGGCTGTTCGCCTGCGAGCCAGACCCCGGCACCTGCCGCAGGACACCGCGCCGCGTCCTGGACGGGACGCGGCGCCAGGCGCTGCTGGAGTTCCGGGGCGCGCCCGCCACCCCCGTGGGCACGGCCGAGGGCGCCGGGGCCACCGTATCGGCGACGCTGGATACCGGGCGGGCCGCGCTGGCGGCCGAACAGGTCGGCGGCAGCGGGCACGCCCTGGACGCCACGGTCGAATTCGTCGCCCAGCGCCATCAGTTCGGGCGTCCCATCGGGTCCTTCCAGGCCGTCAAGCACCGGCTGGCCGATGTGCTGGTCGCCCTGGAGGCGGCGCGCTCGGCGTCCGCGTACGCGACGGCCTGCGTCGCCGTCGCCCCGCCGCAGCTGCCGGTGGCCGCCTGTGCCGCCGCCGTGGTCTGCTCCGAAGCCTTCCGGCTGGCCACGGCCGAGTACGTCCAGCTGCACGGCGGTATCGGCTTCACCTGGGAGCACCCGGCCCATCTGTATGTGCGCCGCGCCCGCGCCGGTGAGGTGCTGTTCGGCACGGCGGACCGGCATCGGACCCGGCTCGCCGGACTCGCGCTTGAACCATGTTCGGTTTGACCGTCGCGTCAGCTGTCTCGATCAAGGGGGTTGACAGCGGAGCCCCCGCCTTACAGAGTTGTAGTGAATTCAGTTCAGTTTAGAGGGGTGAGGATATGACAGTGGAAGACGAGATCCAGTTCGAGCGCGACGGCCACATCGCCCGGGTGTGGCTCAACCGCCCCTGGAAGAAGAACTGCGTCACCGTGCCGATCCTGGACCGGCTCGACGAGATCATCACCGAGGTCGACGAGGACCCCGAGCTGCGGGTCCTGGTGGTCCGTGGCCGTGGCGGCACCTTCTGCTCGGGCTTCGACCTCGACAGCCTGAAGGCCGAGTACGTCGGCAAGTCGAACGCGATCGACGTGGCGGTGAAGTCCGCGAAGGTGTGCGACCGCCTCTACTCGATGAAGACCCCCTCGGTCGCGGTCTTGGAGGGCCACGTCACCGCCGGTGGCTTCGAGATCATGATCTCCTGCGACTTCGCCATCTCCTCCGATGACGCCAAGATCGGCGACTTCCACATCCGCCGCGCGCTGTTCGGCGGGGCCGGACCGATCTACCGGGTGCCGCGCATGATCGGCATCCGCAAGACTAAGGAGCTGATGCTCACCGGCAAGCTCCTCTCCGGCGTCGAGGCCGCCGAGTTCGGGCTCATCAACCAGTCCGCACCGGCCGACGAGCTGGACGCGACGGTCGAGGAATTCATCGGGAACCTCACCGACAAGAGCCCCTTCACCATGTGGCTCACCAAGATGACGATCGACCGCAGCCTGGACGCCGACACCCAGTCGCTGATGGTGATGGAGCACCTCGCCGTGGGCGTGGCGCTCAACTCCGACGACGCGAACGAGGGCGTGTCGGCGTTCCTGGAGAAGCGTGAACCCAAGTGGCAGGGGCGCTGAACCTGATGGCCGCGGAACCGCGGAGTCCGGGCGCCGGGCTCCAGGGCTCGCGCTGCTCCGGCTGCGCGGTGACCGCCTACCCCGCACAGGGCGCGTGCCCGCGCTGCGGAGGGGCCGCCGAGCCGGTGGCCCTCCAGGGCACGGGCACGCTGTGGACCTGGACGGTGCAGCGGTACGCCCCCAAGTCGCCGCCCTACCAGCCCCCGCCCGGTGGCTTCGTGCCGTTCGCGCTGGGCTACGTCGAGCTGCCGGAGGGCGTGCGGGTGGCCGCCGTCCTCGACGTGGACGACCTGGCGGACGTACGCATCGGCATGCCCCTGACCGTGACCGCGGGCCCCGGCGTCCCCCGGGCCAGGCCCACCATGCGCGGCGAGGAGACCCCATGAGAGAGGCGGCCATGAGCGAGGAGGGTCCATGAGCACCGACGTCCTGATCTGCGGCGCCGGGCGCACCCCGTTCGGCCGGTCCGAGGCGACCGGCCGACAGCTGGCCGTCGACGCGGTGAACGCCGCGCTGGCGGACGCCGGAATCGCGTGGTCGCGCGTGGGGGCCGCGTTCGGTGGCAGCGACAGCGCGGGCCTCGCTGACACCCTGGTGGCCCAACTCGGCCTCACCGGGCTGCCGTTCGTCAATGTCAAGAACGGCTGCGCCACCGGCGGCAGCGCGCTGATCTCCGCCGTCAACGCGATCCGCTCCGGGATGGCGGACGTGGTCCTCGCGGTCGGCTTCGACAAACACCCGCGCGGCGCCTTCGACCCGAGGCCCGAGGACTGGGGCCTGGGCGAGGAATACGGCAGCGACGGGCTGATGGTGACCACCCAGTTCTTCGGCATGAAGACCCAGCGCTATCTGTACGACCACCAGGTCACCCCGCGCACCCTCGCCCTGGTCGCCGAGAAGGCCTACCGTAACGGCGCCCTGACCCCCGAGGCATGGCGGCAGAAGCCGCTGTCCGCCGAGGAGATCCTCGACTCGGGCATGGTCAGCGACCCCCTGACCCGCTTCATGTTCTGCTCACCCGGAGCGGGCGCGGCCGCGCTGGTCCTCTGCTCCCCGGAGGCCGCCCGCACCATGGACGGCTCGCCGGTCACCCTGCGCTCGGCGGCGCTGCGCACCCGGCGCTACGGCTCGTTCGAGGTCTTCAGCCCGTCGGTCCCGGCGGGCGAGCCGACCAGCGTCAGCCGCGACGCCTCGGCCGAGGCCTTCGAACAGGCCGGGCTCGGCCCCCGCGATGTCGACGTCTGCCAGCTGCAGGACACCGAGAGCGGCGCCGAGGTCATGCACATGGCCGAGTGCGGGTTCTGCGAGGACGGCGAGCAGGAGCGGCTGGTCGCCTCCGGCGCCACCGGCATCGGCGGTGCGCTCCCGGTCAACACCGACGGCGGCTGCATCGCCAACGGCGAACCCATCGGCGCCTCGGGGCTGCGCCAGGTCTACGAGATCGTCCAGCAACTGCGCGGCCGGGCCGGTGAACGGCAGGTCCCGGGCAGTCCCCGGGTCGGCTTCACCCATGTGTACGGCGCCCCCGGCGTGAGCGCCTGCACGGTGCTGTCCCGCTAAATGTGTCCCCACTTATGGGAGGAGGTGGCAGAAGAGATGAGCGGCATCCCGGAAGCCGAGGAGTTCCGCACCCGCGCCCGGCAGTGGCTCGGCACCGTCGCCCGGCCCCGCACCGCGGACGGGGAGTGGGGCAGCGGCTCCGACTCCGTCGCCGTGTTCGACAACTGGACCGAGGAGCAGGAGCGCGCGCACACCGCCCGCGTCCAGGAGTGGGAACGCACCCGCTACGACCAGGGGTGGTCCGCGCTCACCTGGGAGGAGCCATACGGAGGCCGGGGCCTGCCCGCGTACTACGAACAGCTCTACCGTGCCGAGGAAGCGGCCTTCGACGTGCCGCACCGCCCCGAGATCTTCCCGGTGACACAGGCACTCGTCGCCCCCGCCATCGCCATCTGGGGCACCGGCGAGCAGAAGGAGCGCTGGCTGCGGCCCATGCTGCGCACCGACGAACTGGCCTGCCAGCTGTTCTCGGAGACCGAGGCCGGATCCGACCTCGCCGCGGTCCGCACCAGGGCGGTGCTCGACGGCGACACCTGGACGCTGACCGGGCACAAGGTGTGGACCTCCGGAGCCCGCGTCGCCACCTGGGGCGTCGCCGTGTGCCGTACCGATCCGGCGGTGCGCAAACACGCCGGGATCACCGTCTTCCTGGTGCGCATGGACGCGCCCGGCGTCACCGTACGGCCCATCCGGCAGATGACCGGCGGCACCAGCTTCAACGAGGTCTACCTCGACGGCGTGCGCGTCCCCGACACCGACCGGCTCGGCCCGGTCGGCGAGGGCTGGCGGGTCACGCTCAGCGTGCTGGCCGCCGAGCGGCTCGACTCCGGCAGCCTCGGCCTCGACAACGCCGACCGGGCGCTCGACCTCGCCGCCCACCTGCCCCGCCCCCTCACTGGCGCCGAACAGCAGCGCGCCGCCGACCTTCACATCCGCACCCTGGTCCAGCGGCTCATCGGACTGCGGGTCACCGCCGCCCTCGTCGCCGGACGCGAACCCGGCGCGGAGGCCTCGGTCGGCAAGCTGTACGCCACCGAGACCATGCGCCGCACCAGCGACCTGGTGTCCGAACTGCTGGGCCCGAGCCTCGTGGCGGACACGGGGGAGTGGGGCACCTACGCGTGGACGGAACATCTGCTCGGCGCCCCCGGCTACAGCATCGCGGGCGGCACCGACGAGATCCAGCGCACCATCCTCGCCGAACGCGTCCTCGGCCTGCCCAAGGAGCCCGTCCGATGAGCACCGCCACACAGACACCGGAGCTGGCCGCCCGGGTCCGCCACCGGCTCGCCCGCCACCACCCGGGCGCGCCCATCGGCGAGCTGACCGTACTGCCGGGCGGCCACTCCGGGCTGACGTACTCGGTCACGGCGGGGGAGGCCCGCTACGTCGTCAAGGCGGTGCCGCCCGGACAGCGGCCCGTCGGACGCAACGACGTGCTGCGCCAGGCCCGGGTGCTGGGCGCGCTGGACGGATCCGCGGTGCCGGTGCCGGGCGTCGTGGCCGTCGACGAGACCCAGCCCGCCTGGTTCGCCATGGACTTCGCGGCCGGGGAGGCCGTCGAACCGGTCCTCGACGAGCACGAGCTGCCCGCCGCGACGGCCCGCGCCCGGATGCTGGAGATCACTGGCGTCCTGCGGCGGCTGCACACCACCGATGTACGGGCGCCCGCGCTCGGCGCGCCCGAACCCCTCGACGCCGCCGGTGAGCTGGAGCGGTGGAGCCGCACCCTGCACGCCGTCCCCTCCGAACTGCGGCCCGGCGGGGAGGAGTTGCTGGCACGCCTCGCCGACGGTGTGCCGAGCGCCCTCCCGCCGGTGCTGCTCCACGGGGACTTCCGGCTCGGCAATGTGCTGTGCGTGGACGAGCGCGCCGTGGCCGTCGTGGACTGGGAGATCTGGAGCGTCGGCGACCCGCGCATCGACCTCGGCTGGTTCCTGCTCTTCGCCGACCACCGCAACTTCCCCCGCCTGGGCCACCCCGTGCCCGGCCTGCCCGGCGAGACCGACCTCCTGGACACCTACCGCGACGGCGGGCCCGCCCTGCCCGCGATGGACTGGTTCCGGGCGCTCGGCCGCATGAAGATGGCCGCGATCATGGGCCACAACCTGCGCCGCCACCGCGAGGGCAAGCACCACGACCCGGACCAGGAACGCCTGCCGCCCACCATCGCCGCGATGATCCGCACGGCACGCGACATCCTCGGCTGATCGCCCCATTGAACAGGAGCAAGCGTGGATTTCGGATTCTCGCCCCGCGCGAGTGAACTCCAGGACCGCATACGGTCGTTCATGGAGCAGCACGTCTTCCCGGCGGAAGCGGTCTACGACCGGCAGCTCGCCGAAGCGGACGACCCGCACGCGCTGCCGCCGGTCATGGCCGGGCTGAAGGAGAAGGCCCGCGCCGAGGGCCTGTGGAACCTCTTCATGGCACACGGCGACTGGGGCGCGGGCCTCACCAACCTCGAATACGCGCCCCTCATGGAACTGGCCGGGCGCTCCATCATCGGCCCCGAGGTGTTCAACTGCTCGGCGCCCGACACCGGCAACATGGAACTCCTCGCCCTGTACGGCACCCCGGAGCAGCAGGACCGCTGGCTGCGCCCCCTGCTGGAGGCGGAGATCCGCTCGTGCTTCGCCATGACCGAGCCGGAAGTCGCCAGTTCCGACGCCCGCAACATCCGCACCCGCATCACCCGCGACGGCGACACGTACGTCGTCAACGGCCGCAAGTGGTACACCTCCGGGATCCTCGACCCCGACTGCAAGCTCATCATCCTGATGGGCAAGACGGATCCGGAGGCGCGCACCTACCGGCAGCAGAGCATGCTGCTCATCCCCCGGGACACCCCGGGCATCACCATCCTGCGCGACCTGCCCATGTTCGGCTACACCGACCGGCTCGGCCACGGCGATGTGCTCTTCGAGGACGTCCGCGTACCGGTGGCGAACATCCTCGGCGGCGAGGGCGAGGGCTTCGCGCTCGCCCAGGGGCGGCTGGGACCTGGGCGGATGCACTACGCGATGCGCGCCGTGGGCTTCGCCGAGCGCGCCCTCCAGCTGATGTGCGAGCGCGTCACCGCGCGCACCGCCTTCGGCGGGCCCCTCGCCGACCGGGGCGTGGTGCGGGAGTGGATCGCCCGCAGCCGCATCGAGATCGAGCAGCTGCGCCTCCTCGTCCTCAAATCGGCCTGGCTGATGGACACCGTCGGCAACGCCGCCGCCCGTATGGAGGTGGCCGCCATCAAGGTCGCGGCGCTGGAGGTCGCCCACAAGGTGGTCGACCGCGCGGTGCAGGCACACGGCGCGGCGGGCGTCAGCGACGACACCGTACTGGCCCGGCTGTACGCCATCACCCGGGCACTGCGCATCGCCGACGGCCCCGACGAAGTACACCTGCGCACGGTGGCCCGCCAGGAACTCGCGCCCTACAAGGAAGCCATCAAGAAGACCGGCCGGAAGACCGAGACGGGGGCAGCGTGAGCGCCAACAGCCTCGACGGCAAAGTGGCCGTCATCACCGGCGGATCCCGTGGCATCGGCCTCGGCATCGCCACCGCCTACCGGGCGGCCGGAGCACACGTCGTGATCGCGGCCCGCAAAGCCGCCGGACTGGACGGGGCGCGGGAGGAACTGCTGCGCGTCAAGGGCGACGGAGACATCCACACCGTGGTCGCCAACGCCGGTGAACCCGAGCAGGCGCAAGGCTGCGTCGAGGAGACCATGGCCCGCTTCGGCCGCCTCGACATCCTCGTCAACAACGCGGCGACCAACCCGTACCACGGCGATCTGCTCGACCTGGACCTGCCGCGCGCGGAGAAGACCGTCCGCGTCAACCAGTACGGCATGGTCGCCTGGACCCGGTACGCCTGGCAGGCGTGGATGGCCGACCACGGGGGAGCGGTGGTCAACATCTCCTCTGTCGGCGGGCTCGTGGTCGATCCGCACATCGGCTACTACAACGCCACCAAGGCCGCCATGCTGCACATGACCCGGCAGCTCGCCTACGAACTCGGGCCGCGCGCCCGCGTCAACGCCATCGCCCCCGGCCTGATCAAGACCGAGCTGGCGCGCGCGGTGTGGGAGGTCCGCGAGCCGATCCTCACCGCCAAGCTGCCACTGCGGCGCCTGGGCACAGTGGAGGACGTGGCCAACGCGGCGCTCTTCCTGGCCTCCGACGCCTCCTCCTGGATGACCGGCCAGACCCTGGTGCTCGACGGCGGCGCGACCGTCCTGCCGATCGGGGTGGAGGGATGAGCGCACCGCGACCCGCCGCCCAGCTGTTCTCGCTCCAGGGCAGGACGGCCCTGGTCACCGGCGCCTCCGCCGGGCTCGGCGCCCGCTTCGCCACCGTCCTCGCACAGGCCGGTGCCACCGTGTTCGCCGCCGCCCGGCGCCTGGACCGGCTGAAGGAACTCGCCGACTCCGACGCACGCATCCGCCCCGTGGTCTGCGACGTCGCACGGGAGGCGGACCGTGCGCGGCTGGTCGAGACCGCGCGCGACGCCACCGGACACGTCGACATCCTCGTCAACAACGCCGCGAGTTCCGGCGAGACCCGCGCCGCCGACGAATCCCCGGACGCCTTCGCCGATGTCCTCGGCGTCAACCTCACCGCGCCCTTCCACCTCGCGCGTCTGGTGGCCGAGGCACCCGCGGAGGAGAGCGGGCCGCCCCGCAGCATCATCAACGTCTCCTCCATCCTCGGCCTGGTCACCGCCGCCCCGCTCGGCGGCGCGAGCTACTCCGCGTCCAAGGCCGGACTGATCGGGCTGACCCGGGAGCTGGCCGGACAGTGGGGCCCGGGCGGCACCCGCGTCAACGCGCTCGCCCCCGGCTGGTTCCGCACCGAGATGACCGCGGACCTCTTCGGCGATGAGCGCTCCGCCCGCTGGGTCGAGCGCAACACCTTGCTGCGGCGCGGCGGCGACGGCCATGAACTCGACGGCGCGCTGCTGTTCCTCGCCTCCGACGCCTCCTCGTACTGCACCGGGCAGATCCTCACCGTCGACGGCGGATGGACCGCGCGATGACGGTCTCCCTCGACATCGACGACGGCCTCGCCCACCTCACCCTGCGCCGCCCCGAGGCGGGCAACGCCATCGGCCTGGACCTGGCACGCGGACTGCTGGACGCGGCACGGACCTGCGCGGCCGAGGGCGTACGGGCCGTACTGCTCACCGGCGAGGGCAAGTCCTTCTGCGTCGGCGGCGACCTCAAAGAGTTCTCCGGGCTCTCCGGCGCGGCACTGGAGAAGCACCTCACCGCCGTGACCGACGCCCTCCACGACGCGCTGCGCACCTTCGCGGCGAGCGACGCGCCCGTGGTGGCCGCCGTCCAGGGCGCCGTCGCGGGCGCGGGGATCGGCCTGGCCGCGTCCGCCGATGTGACCCTCGCCGCCGACACCGCCTCCTTCACCGCCGCGTACACCGGCATCGGCTACACACCCGACGCCGGGGTCAGCTGGTTCCTGCCCCGCTTCATCGGCCCCAAGCGGGCCCTGGACCTGCTGCTGACCAACCGCCGCGTCCCGGCGGCCGAAGCCGCGGACCTCGGGCTGGTGAGCCGGGTGGTCCCCCCTGACCGGCTGGCCGAGGAGGCCGCGCGTACGGCCGAGGCGCTGCGCCGCGGACCCACCGCCGCCTTCGGCGCCACCCGCCGGCTCGTCGCCGAGGGACTGACCGCCGACCTCGGCCCGCAGCTGGACCGGGAGGCCCGCGCGATCGCCGCCGCGGCCACCTCCGACACCGGAGCCGAGGGTGTCGCCGCCTTCCTGGGCAAGCGTGCGCCCGACTTCGGCCCCCCTGCCTGAACCCGTTCCGAACCCCATGGAGCCCGCCATGTCCGAAGCGTTCATCGTCGGAGCCGTCCGCACCCCCGTCGGCCGCCGCAAGGGCGCGCTCAGCGGTGTGCACCCGGCCGACCTCGGCGCCCATGTGCTGCGCGCCCTGCTGGAGCGCACCGGCGCCGACCCGGGCGCCGTCGACGACGTGTACTTCGGGTGCGTCGGCCAGATCGGCGCCCAGACCGGCAACGTCGCCCGCACCGCCTGGCTGTCCGCCGGACTGCCGCAGCACGTGCCCGGCACCACCATCGACCGCCAGTGCGGTTCCTCCCAGCAGGCCGTGCATTTCGCGGCCCAGGCGGTCGGCTCCGGCGCCGCCGACCTGGTGGTCGCGGGCGGGGTGGAGGTGATGAGCCTGGTGCCCATCGCCAGCCCCATGTACGTCGGCGAACAGGCGGGCCTCGGCAGCCCCTACGCGGGGGACGGCTGGCGTGACCACTTCGGCGACCAGGAGGTGTCCCAGTTCCGTGGGGCCGAACTGATCGCCGAGAAGTGGGGCATCTCCCGTACGGAGATGGAGGAGTTCGCGCTCACCAGCCACCAGCGGGCCGTCGCCGCCCAGGCCGACGGCGCCTTCGACGACGAGATCACCCCGGCCTTCGGCCTCACCGCCGACGAGGGCCCGCGCGGCGACACCACCCTGGAGAAAATGGCCGGGCTCAAGACCCTCACCGAGGACGGCCGCCTCACAGCCGCCGTTTCCAGCCAGATCTCCGACGGCGCCGCCGCCCTGCTGATCGCCTCCGGGGACGCGGTGCGCCGCCACGGTCTGACCCCGCTCGCCCGGGTGCACACCATGGCCGTCGTCGGCTCCGACCCGATCTACATGCTGACCGGCCCGATCCCGGCCACCGAGAAGGTCCTGGACAAGGCTGGGCTGCCGATCGGCGCGATCGATCTGGTCGAGATCAACGAGGCCTTCGCCTCCGTCGTCCTGGCCTGGCAGAAGGAGACCGGCGCCGCGCCGGAGCGGGTCAACGCCTTCGGTGGCGCGATCGCGCTCGGACATCCGCTCGGTGCCACCGGCGCCCGGCTCATGACCACGCTCGTCCACCAGCTGCGCAGGACCGGGGGACGCTATGGCCTGCAGACGATGTGCGAGGGCGGCGGCATGGCGAACGCGACCGTGCTGGAGCGCATCTGACCCGAGCCGGGCCGAGTCACGCCGGGTCGGCCCGAGCCGATTGGCAACTGAGTTCAGCTTGGGTCTACTCTCGGGTACCGACGAGGTGGACGGCGGCCAGGAGACGGGGTCATGGCGACAAGGGTTGAACCGGAAGCGGGACCGAGGTCCAAGCGCGCCGCCATTCTGGCGGCCGCCGTCGGCTGCTTCGGCGAGACGGGCTTCGAGGCCACCAAGTGGTCCACCGTGGCGGAGCGGGTCGGCATCGGCCAGACCGCGCTGTACCACTACTTCGAGTCCAAGACCCACTGTCTGCTCACCATCATGCGGCTGGAGCTGCAGCGCTCCCACGACAAGTTCACGGAGGCCACCGCCGACGTCACCGACCCGGTCGAGGCCCTCAGGGCGGCCGTGCACGCGGCGTACGACGTCTCCGACCACGAGGTTCTGCAGATGCGCATCCTGCACAACCACATGGACCTGCTCTCCGGCCCCCGGAAGTCCAAGCGGGAGGAGGCCGAGCGCGTCGAGGCCCGCCGACTGGTCCAGCTCGTCGAGCGGGACTGGACGAACCTGCTGGTGAGGGGCATGTCGCAGGGCGCGTTCCCGCTCCGGGACGCCCAGCTGCTGGGCGCGGGTGTGCTCGGTCTGATCGTCAGCGTCTGGCGGTGGTACCGGCCGTCCGGGCCCACGCCGCTGTCGGAGATCAGCGAGCTGATCGAGGGCGCCTGCGTACGGATGGTCGCCACGTGACGCGCTGAGCGACCCCGTTCGCTCCCGGCCCCCGGTGGACTTCCGCCGGGGGCCGTCTTCCGTTCGTACGGACTCTTGTCAGTCTTGTTTCCGCAGGATTAGCATCCGTATTGAACTGAACTCAGGTTGATCTAGAAGGTCGCGGACCTGGGTCCCGGGGCGCTTGGCCGCCAATCGAAGGGGCACCCTCATGGTGTTGCGCGCGTATTTCGCCGGTATGGACAGCCATCAGCCGGAACAGACGCTCGAACTGCTGGAACCCGATTTCCGGTTCCTCATCGCCCTGCCGGGCAAGGAGGTCACCGGCACCTCCAGGGATGACTTCGCCGCGTACATCGCGGGCCGCCATCCCGTGGACCGGACACACGAGATCCTGCGCCACGGCCGGGACGGCGATCTGGAGACCGTATACGGAGTGGTGACCGAGGGCGGGGAGTACAAGGGCTCCTTCCACTCGGCCGCGGTGCTCTCGCCCGGCGGACTCCTCGCCCGCTACCAGGCCTTCTTCCACATCGACTTCCAGCTGATCGACTGGGCCGGGGAGAGGAGCCGGGTATGACGGACACCCCGGCGGCGGCCCCCTTCCTCACCGCGTGGTTCGAGATCCTCGACGGGGACGAACCCTCCCGGATCCTCGACCTGATCAGCGACGACTTCGCCCTGTCCATCCTCTTCTCCACCGGCGACGGCAACGCCACCGACTTCGCGGGAGGCCGCGCCGCCCTCGTCGGCTACCTCGAACAGCGCGAGAAGGGCACCCGCACCCACCACCGGCTCGCGGCGACCACGCTCGGCCGGGACGAATTCTTCCTGGGCGAGGTGCGGCGCGCGGGGGTCCCCGAGGCGACCTTCGTCGCCACCGGGCGGATGAACGGCGAGGGCAGGCTGCGGCGCCTGCTGATCGGGCGCTCGTCGGAGATCCGCTTCACCTGACCCCTGACCACTCACCCTGCGGAGGAGCTTCATGTACAACCTGGTCCTGCTGGCAGCCCGGCCCCCGGAGTGGACACACGAGCAGTTCATCACGTGGTGGCGCGGCGACCACGCCGAGCTGACCTGCCGCCTGCCCGGACTGCGCAGCTGGCGGCACACCGAGATCGACGCCGCGCTGGAGCCGCGCTCCGACGGCTGGGACGGCCTCTCCGTCCTCGGCTTCGACTCCCCCGAGGACCTGAAGAAGGCCCTCGCGAGCCCCGAATGGGCCGCTGCCGTCGCCCAGGTGGGCGACATGAAGGGCCGCCGCATCGCGGTCATGGGGCACGAGGCGGAGCTGTTCGCCGCCTGAGGAGGGGACGAGATGCGAGAAGTAGTGCGGGAGTTCCAGCGGCGGGCCGCCGAGGCCGACTTCATCGCCGTCATCGACGACACGGGCAGCCATACGGCCCGGCAGCTCCTCGACGAGGCCACCCGGCTGTCCGCGGCGCTGGCCGAGGGCACGGCCGACGGATCCGTCGGTACCGTCATGATCCAGGCGGACAACTCATGGCGCACCGTCGCCGCCACCCTCGCCGCGGGCCTCAGCGGCGGCGACGGCGGGGTCATCGCCCTGGTCAACCGGCACACCACCCAGGCCGAATTCGCCACCGCATGGGCGGACATCCGCCCGGACGCCGTGATCGCCGAGGACTCGGCGATCGACGCGTGGGCGGTGTCGACACGGCTGCCCGGCCCGGCGCGGACCGTGCTCGACGGCTGGACGTGCCTGACCGCACCCGGCGAACGCGAGGTGTCCCGGTGGTCGGGCGGCGTCCTCATCGGCCTGACCTCCGGATCGACCGGGCGGCCCAAAGGCGTCGTCCAGTCCGAGGAGGCCCTGCGCTACGCCGCCGCGACCACCATCTCCGTCAACGGCCTGTCGCCGGGCGACGCCGTCGCCGCGATCGTCCCGCTGTCGTCGACGGCCGCGTACTGCTTCGGCGTCTATCTCGCCCTCCTGCTGCGCGGGCCGCTCGTCATGACGGCGAAGTGGGACCGGGCCCTCGCGCTGCGGCGGATGGCCGAGACCGGTGTCCGCTGGACCATGTGCGTACCGACCATGGCGCTGCAGATGGGCGACGAGGCGGCCGGTTCCGGCGTCCTGGGGGGCGTCCGCTCGATCACCGTCGGCGGCGGACCCATGGACCGCACGGCCCTGGCCCGGGCCGAACGGTCCCTGGGCACCAAGATCCTGCGGGTCTTCGGCATGTCCGAATGCCTCGGCCACACCTCGCCGCGCCCCGACGACCCCGAGGAGATCCGGCTCGGCAGGGACGGCCGCCCCTTCCCGGGCACGGACGTGCGCGCCCTCACCCCCGACGGCCAGGTGGCCGGGCCCGGGGTGACCGGCCGGGCGCAGGTGCGCGGCCCCTCCCTCTTCCTCGGCTACGCGGGCGACGGGCGGGCCGTTCCCCCGGCGCTGACCGAGGACGGCTATCTGCCCACCGGCGATCTGCTGATGGTCCACGAGGACGGCACCCTCACCATCATGGGACGCGAGAAGGACATCATCATCCGGGGCGGCCGCAACATCGACATCACCGAGATCGAGCGCGCGGTCGCCGGACACCCGCGCGTGGCCCGGGCGTGTGTGGTGCCGGTCCCCGACGACATCCTCGGCGAACGCGTGGCGCTGCTCGTCGTCACCACGGACGGCCGGCCCGTCGATCTGGCCGAGGTGACCGGCCACTTGGAGAGCATCGGATTGTCCAAGACCAAGTGGCCCGAATACGTGTACGGTACCGACGAGTTGCCCCAGACGAAGGTCGGCAAGCTCGACCGGGGCGGGGCCCGGGAGTTGGCCGCGGGCCTGCGGGCTCAAGAGCCCGGCCGGGCCTGACGAGGGGGTGCGTGCGCGAGCGGCCGCCGCCGCGGCATGTCCGCTCGCGTGATCCAGGCAGTTCAGCAACGAGGAGGATCATGACAGCGCGGTTCGACCAGGGCCCGTGGGCAGCGGCCGGAGTCCAGACGGTACAGCCCGGGGTACACCGCGTACCCCTGCCGCTCCCCAACGACGGCCTCCACGCCGTGAACGTCTACCTCCTGGAAGACCTGGACGACGACGGCGGCATCGTCATGATCGACGGCGGCTGGGCGATCCCCGAGGCGCGCAAAACACTTGAGGAAGCTCTGGCCGCCATCGGCCGCGACCCCGGCGACATCAGCCACATCCTGGTCACCCACATCCACCGCGACCACTACACCCACGCCGTGGAACTGCGCCGCCTGCTGGGCTCACGCGTCTACCTCGGCGCGGGGGAACGCCCCGGACTGGAGATGCTCGACCGGCTGCGCAGCGACCGGCCCGCAGGCTCGCTGCGCACCCTGCGCGCGGCGGGAGCCGGGGAACTCGCCGACCAGATCGAGGCGATGGACCACGGCGGCTACGACCCGAGCGTATGGGAGGCCCCCGACCGCTGGCTCGCCGCCGAAACCCTCCGCTTCGGCGACCGCGCACTGCGGGTCGTGCCCACCCCCGGACACACCAAGGGCCATGTGGTCTTCCTGGACGAGCAGCGCGGACTGCTGTTCTCCGGGGACCACGTCCTGCCGCACATCACCCCCTCCATCGGCTTCGAACTGGCCGAACCGGGTGGCGCTCCGCTCGCCGACTACCTCGACTCGCTACGGCTGATGACCCGCTACGCCGACGCCCGGCTGCTGCCCGCCCACGGTCCGGTCACCGACAGCGCCCACACCCGGGTCGGCGAACTGCTCGCCCACCACGACGACCGGCTGGCCGCGAGCCTGACCGCGCTGGGCGAGGACACGCTCGACGCCCACGCGGTGGCGCGCGGACTCGCCTGGACGCGCCGTGCCGTGCCGTTCGGGGACCTCAGCGCCTTCAACCAGATGCTCGCGGTCAACGAGACCGCGGCGCACCTGGACGTCCTCGTGCTCCGAGGGCGAGCGACGGTGGCGTTCACCGACGGCGTCAACCAGTACACCCGCGTGGGCTAGTGACCCCTCGTCAGGGAGTGTGCGGTCAGCGGGTGCGCAGGCCTTCCTTGACCTTGTCGAAGACAGGACGGTAGGTGCCCCACTGCGCGTCGGGCGCCGAGAGGTAGATGTCGACCTCCCTTTCGCCCTCCCGGCCGAAGCCGAGGTCGATGGCGCGGAAGGTGCGCACCCTCCCGGCGAACGTGCACTCCCATATCGCCGCGGGCTGCCCCCGAAACGTGGTGCGGTCCAGGCGCAGCCGCCGGTACACCTCGTAGTTCTTCTTGGTGTTCGCCTCGATGTCCCGGAAGTGCGCCACGGGCGTCGGACCAGCCGGGTCCACCGTGCCGATCGAGATCTGGACCAGACGGGAGGGGTCGATGTAGCTGACCCCGTCGCTGGTGCGCTTGTCCAGCTTCCACCCGTTCGGTACGGGGAAGGAGACGCCGAGGTTCTTCTCCTCCACCAGGTGGTAGCCGTGGGGGACCGCCGGGGCCTTCGCCTTGCCGTCGTCGCTCGGCTGTACGCCGCCGTCGTTCGGCCATACGGCGTAGGCGCCCGCGACCGCCGCGGTCGCCAGCGCCACCGCCATGGCACTCCACACCACGCGGCGGCGCCTCGGACGGGTGCCGCCGCCTCGCTCCGGGGTGTCCTGCCGCGACGCCGGAGCATCTCGCCGCGGTGCCGGAGTGTCTTCCCGTGGCGTCCGGGCGGTACCGGTCGGACGCAGCGCCGTCGGCTCCTCCGCCGCCACGGCCTTCAGCTGCCGCTCCGTCTCCTCCGCCGACGGCCGCTCGCCGGGCTCCTTGGCCAGCAGCGCCTCGATCAGCGGCGCCAGCGGCCCGGCGTGCCGCACGGGCGGCAGCGGGTCGGCGGCGGTGGCGTAGGCCGTCTCGATCGCCGTATCCCGCCGGAACGGGGGAGCACCCTCCACCGCTTGGTACAGCGTCGCCCCCAGTGCCCAGAGGTCCGAGTGGGGACCGGGCTTCTGTCCCCTGATCCGCTCCGGCGCCATGTACTCGATGGAGCCGATCATCTCGCCGGTCCGGGTCAGCGTCGATGTTCCACTGGCCACCGCGATGCCGAAGTCGGTGAGCACGATCCTGTCATCGGCGCCGAGCAGCACGTTGCCGGGCTTGACGTCACGGTGCAGCACCCCCGCCGCGTGCGCGGCCCGGAGCGCGGCGACCATCCCCCGGCCCATCCGTGCCGCCTCCTGGGGCGGCACGGTACCGCGCTCCTTGAGCAGCGCGCCGAGCGTCGTGGACGGCACGTACTCCATGACGATGCACGGCAGCCCCTCCTCGTCGTCCACCACATCGTGGACGACGACGACACCGGGGTGCGTGATGCGGGCGGCGCTGCGCGCCTCACGGCGGGTGCGCTCGTACAGCGTGGAGAGTTCGTCGTCGGAGAGGTGGTGCGGGGCGTGCAGCCGCTTGACCGCCACCTGGCGGCCCAGCACGGTGTCCTCGGCCCGCCACACGGTGCCCATGCCGCCGCTGCCGATGCGCTCGGTCAGCCGGTACCGCCGTGCGACCAGCCGCTCCTTGTCCGACACCGCGTCCCTCTTCGTTCCGCCCTGCGCGTGCTCGATGTGCCTCGACACGATAACCGGCCCGACCAGCCACGTCCCCATGGCCCTCCCCGCGCGCCGGGTACTGTCCCGCGCATGGCGATGATGACGCAGCCGGACGGCAAGTGGCTCGACCGCGCCCTGCAGTTCGCGGGGCTGACCTGGACGTACCCGCCCTATGAGGCGCTTTTCGTACGCAACGGCTGGCATCTGTCGGGGCCCGATGGCGAACCCGTCATCCATGAGATGGAGATATGGCCACCGCCCGGAGAGGACCACGACGAGGGCTGGCACCTCTGGATCGGCAACCACCCCGGCTGCGAGGAAGACGGCGCGGAGGTGGCGTGCGCCCACCCCGCGTGCCGGGAGGACCGCGGGGTGCTGATGCCCCTGGCGTACAGCGCGTTCGAGGTGTGCGAGCCGGACGGGACGCCGTTGCCCCCGGAGGAGGTCTGGGAGTTCGACGCCTTCACCGGATGGCGGTGGCGGCCGGAGGCCACCGAGGACGACTGGACATCCGCGTACCGGGCGGCCGGGGAACTGCTGCGCACCCGGCTGGGCGAGCCGGTGCCCCGGCCGCCGGACGAGGCGCTGGACGCCGAGCGGGGCGTGGTCTGGGTGTACGGCGATTCCGTGGTGACCCTCTTCGAAGGCCCCGAACTGCTGAGTGACGGCCAGTACGACTGGATCTGCGTGGATGTGAGCCCCCGGCGCACACCCTGAGCCGAGGCGTCAACACCACGCACCCCGCCCGGCCCCCGGAACCGCGCGCCCCCGAATGGCGACCTGTCAGGGTAAGTCGGGGGACGGACGAAGGGGCGTGGTGGCATTGAGAGGGTTAGCCGTCGAGGACGGGCGCGGATTCGGCACCACCGACGAGATCCGCTGCTGATGGCGGGCGAGCGGGCGGGGCTCTGGGGCCGTCTGGTGGGCGCGTTATCCGGGCGGAGCGAACCCGGGCGGCCCACGGCGGAGGGGGAGGTCTGGACGTACACCCCGCCCGGCGTCCCGGCCGGTTGCCGGGAACTGCGGGTGTGCCAGGTGCCGGAGGGCGAGGACTTCGCCCGGCTCACCTGGCAGGTGTGCGGCGTGTGCCGCAGGGGTCTGATCCGGAAGATCCAGGTCGCCGACCGGTGGCAGCGCCGGGGCTACGGGAGCCGCATGATGATGCGGGCCCTGCGCGGCGGCGAGACGTACACCTGGACGACCACCAAGCAGTCGGAGTTCGGCGAGAGCTTCTTCGCGGCGCTCGAGGCCGCCACCGGCATCGAGTTCAGCCCCGGCGCCCGGGCCTGCGACCACATGCGGGCCGCGCGGAGCGCCGTCCGAGGTGAGCCGAGCAGGGAGCCCCCGCAGCCGTACGACAGCCCCGGTGAGCCCCGTTGGTCCCACCGGGACGGGCTGGGCTGAGCCGCGGGGGCGGCGCGGGGCTCACCGTCCGCCCGCGCCCTCCACCAGCACATCGCTCGCCGTGCGGCGCATCACGACACGTGGGGGCTTCCGGGCTGGCGCCGGGGGTGCCGCCGCCCCGGCGGCGGACGGGTGGGGCGGCTGGGACGGTACGAGGCTGCGCAGCGCCTGCGAGGGCTCCAGGCCCAGTTCGTCGAGCAGCACCCGGCGGCACTGCTCGAACTGCCGCAGCGCCGCGCCTCGGTTCCCGGCGGCGAGATGCGCCGTGATCAGCACGCGGTGAGCGCTCTCCCGCAGCGGCTCCGCCCGGACGGCGGCGAGCCCGGCGGCGACGGCCTCACCGTGGCGGCCCGCCGCCGTCAGCCGCTCGGTCATCGCCTCCAGGGCGTACAGCCTCAGTTCGTGGTACTGCTCCTGCTCGATCAGCACCCACTCGTTCTCCGACCACTCCGGTAACAGATCGGACGAGAGGTCGGCCCGCGTCTGGGTGGTGAGGATGTCGTCGCACGGGCGTGACATGTCGAGCAGCCGGTGCGCGCGCGTGGCCGCCGCGTGAATGTCCACGTCGATGTGTTTGGCGATCGCCAGTTCCTGTGAGGACGCGTCGATGACCTGATGTCCCGTCCGGGTCGCGCGCCACAAAGACGATCTGAGGTTGGCGTTGGCGCGGGACGCCGTGACGTCGGGCCACAGCATTCCCGCCACATAGGTGCGGGTTCGCGGCATGTCCTGCAGGGCGAGGAAGGCGAGGAGGCGTTGGGCGCTGGAAGAAAGGGGAACGCGTTTGTGATCGACCGATAGCGTGAAGCTTTTGAGCAGCCTCAACGTTAGGACGTGGCCTTCTGCGGTCATCGGCCCCCCGGGCGATATCAGCTTCGGTGAAAGATCCCCAGCAAAAGATCCCAGCAAAAGATCCTCAGTGAAAGATCCCCAACCGGCAATCGGGATGCTGCCCAGCCATGTTACGAGCAATTCATGATCGTGTGTCCAGCCCTTCGGGTACAGAATGTTATATGGCCGGGCATCACCGGGGCGTCGCGGAAACGTCACCTCTCGGGTTCGAGTAACTGATCGAGCCAGGCGCGCACGGTGCTGAGCACATCGTCCACCGCGCTCACCGCGGTCGGAGGCACCTGGTGACGGCCGCCCGTCCACACAATGCGCGCGCGGAAGCCGTCCGGCCTTCCCTCTTCCACCCACACTCGGAGGATCAGGACGCCGGCCTGCTCTGAGTGGATTTCCATGGAAGGAAAATATGCCTTATCCGTGTCACCCCGGCGTTGTCGGCGCGTGACCGCCGACGTCATCGCCGGGCGACGGAACGGGCTGGTGACGCTCGTGTGATGGATGAATCGCGATGGAGTCACGCGGGGCCCTGCATCCTCGTCGAGGCACGCTTTCGGGTGCGGAGCGCGGGGAGGATTCGCATGGGTGACTTCGGCGTCATCGCCGACGTCTCGACGGTCATCGTGGAGACCCTGACCCAGTCCTTGCGCGGGCTCAGCCAGGTGGAACCGCCGATCGCGGAACTCAACGATCTCTCCGAGACGGTGCAGACACCGCCGCCGAAACTCACCGTGTTCCTTTACGAGATCGCCGAGGACCCCACCTCGCGCAACCGGCCACCGGTGCGCTCCCAGCCGCCCGACCCGCCGGTCACCCGCAAGCCGCCGATGGCGCTGCTGCTGCGGTACCTCGTCACCCCCTGGGGCGGCGACCAGGAGACCCAGCACCGGATGCTCGGCCGGGCGATGCAGACGTTCTACGACGACGCGATCCTGGACGGCGTCCAGCTGTCCGGCAGCCTCGCGGCGAGCACCGACTCGCTGCACCTCAGCCTGACCCCGCTCACCCTCGACCAGAAGTCCTGGGTCTGGTACGCGATCCAGAAGCCGTACCGGCTCTCGCTGAACTACGAGGTCCGCGTCGTCAACCTGGACTCCGCCACCGCGACGGCGGTCCGCCCGGTGCAGAACCGGGTCATCAGCGGGGCGGCGACGCCATGAGCCGTTTCAGACCGCTGGAGCGCTCCACGCTCCACAGCCCCGCCTGGTTCATCCCGTACGACGAGTACGCCCGGCGGGTGCGCGGCGCTGGGGTGACCGTCCAACTGGACCGGTTCGAGGACGGCGCCTGGCTGCCGCTGGACGACGCGGCGGTCCGTACACCCAGCGCCGCGTTCGCCTACCCGGGGCTCGGCCGGTGCGCCGAGCCGTGGGCGGCCCCGCCCCGGCGCCACCGGGCCCGCTTCGCGGCCGCCGGATACCAGCCGCTGTACCCGGCCGACGGCGAGCCGTTCTCGTCCGGTCTGGTGGGCGTCGAGTTCCTGGTGCACCCGTACGACCACGCCCACCCGCCCGCGGTGGCGACCGCGCCACGGCTCGTCCGGCTGCTGCCGGGCGTCTCGTTCCCCTATCCGCCGGGTGTGCGCACGGTGCACGGCGCCGTGGTCGACGCGGCCACCGCCGCGCCGGTCGCGGGCGCGCTGGTGGAGGCCGAGGGGCACACCAGCCGGGACCTGACGCCCTGGCACGAGCGCACCTTGTCCGACGCCACGGGCACCTTCCGGCTGGCCCTGCGGTGGGAGGGCGAGAAGGCCGGTGAACACGCCGTCGAGGAGACCTTCCAGCTGCGGGCCACCGAGCGGCCGGGCAGGTCCGGATCGCTGGTCGTGCGGCTGCCCCAGGACGCCGAGCGCCGGCACGTCATAGAGATCCGCGAGAGTTGAGGAGCCGTCCATGGCGGAGTATCTGAGCCCCGGGGTCTACATCGAGGAGATCGATGCGGGCCCACGGCCGATCGCGGGGGTGAGCACCAGTACGGCCGGTATGGCCGGGGTCACCGTGCGCGGCCCGTACAGCGGCAAGCCCAAGCTGGTCACCAACTTCCTGGAGTTCCAGAACACGTTCGGCGGCTTCGTCCCCGAGCCCGACCCGCTCATCCGGGACACCTGGGCGGGTGATCCGGCCGAAGGCGGCCGCTGGTGGCTGTTCCCGCTGGCGGTCAAGGGCTTCTTCGACAACGGCGGCCAGCGCCTGTACATCAAGCGCGTCGCCAGCAGGCAGGCGACACCGGCCTCGGGCGTCCTGGGCCACGGCCTGGTGTCCCCGGTCGCCGGTGACGCCGCCAAGGGCGCCACCCGCCTGGAACTCGGCCACCTCATCGGGTTCACCGGCGTCGGGCAGCAGATCCAGATCTTCCGTGGCGACGACCAGCAGGCGATCCACACCGCCGGTGTCGCCGCCTACGACGCGACCGCCCGCCGGATCGAACTGGACGCGGCGCTGCCCGCGGAGGTCAGGACGACCCGCGGCGACTATGTGCAGATCGGGACGCGCGACACGGAAGAGACACTGGAGTTCAGCGCCGTCAGCCCCGGCTCGTGGGGCGGCGCCGTCCAGGTGCGGATCCAGCCGATGGCCTCGGCCGCGCTGCCGGTGCTGCCGGAGCCGCAGGAGGGCGCGCTGTTCGTCACGCAGCTGGCCGCCGACGCCGCCGCGGACAGCGAGACGGTCGAGGTCGCCGCGCGCACCGGACTCGACCCCGACGACCTTCCCGCCGAGGTGTGGGTGCAGATCGGCTCCGGCCGGTTCAAGGTCCAGGTCAGCCAGCCCGCCGACGGGAAGGTGACGCTGACCCTGCCGTCCGGCACCTCCCATGCGGCGTGGCGGCGCGGGCTGCTGGTGCGCCGGGTGCGCCGGGGCAACACCTCGGCGGGCCCGACGCTGCGGGTCGGCGGGGCGAGCAGGCTGTACGAGGGCGCCGTCGTCCAGCTCGACGACGGCACCAACCTGACCGTCCGCACGGTCGAGTCGGTCGCCGCGGACGTCGTCACCCTCGACGGGAACGTGCCCGGGACGCTGTTCGAAACCGACCGACTGCATCTGGTCGAGGCGCGGGTCGACGCCCGGTTCACCGACCCTTCGGGGGCGGTGGTGACGGAGTCGTACCCGGGCCTGCGGCTCACCGGCGACGCGCCGTCGAACCTGGTGACCACCCTGGCCGGACGCTCCCAGCTGGTGCGCGCGACCGCGCTGTCCGGCCTGTCCACCGACCCGGCGAAGTTCCCCGTGCCCGCGGTCGGCTCCTGGCTCACCCTGGCGGACGGCGACGACGCCTACGGAACCCTGAGCGTGGCCGACTTCGTCGGCGAGGACGGCGGCAGCGGCAAGCGCACCGGGATCGCCTCGCTGGAGGACATCGACGAGGTGGCCGTGTGCGCGGTGCCCGGGGTCTGGTCCGGGACCGTCGAATCGGCCCTGGTCACCCACTGCGAACTGCTGCGGGACCGGTTCGCGATCCTCGATCCGCAGGACGGCCTGGACACCGAGGGCATCCAGGCGTTCCGCGAGCCGTTCGACACCAAGTACGCGGCGCTCTACCACCCCTGGCTGGTCACCCGCGACCCGTCGACGGGCCGCGACACCGAGGTGCCGCCGTCGGGCCACATGGCCGGGATCTACGCCCGCACGGACGTCGAGCGCGGAGTGCACAAGGCACCGGCGAACGCGGTCATCCGCGGCATCCGGCTGACCGACGGCATCGCCCAGGACGTCACCAAGCGCCATCAGGACCTGCTCAACCCCAAGGGCATCAACGCGCTGCGGTTCTTCCCCGGAATGGGCCACCGGGTGTGGGGCGCGCGCACGCTCTCCTCGGACAGCTCGTGGAAGTACGTCAGCGTCCGGCGGCTCTTCCTCTACCTGGAGGAGTCCATCGACGAGGGCACCCAGTGGGTGGTGTTCGAGCCCAACGACGAGGCGCTGTGGGCCCTGGTCCGGCAGACGGTCACCAACTTCCTGACCACCGTCTGGCGCAGCGGCGCGCTCGCGGGCACCACCGCCGACGAGGCGTTCTTCGTCGCCTGCGACCGCACCACTATGACCGAGGACGACCTGGCCAACGGCCGCCTCATCTGCGTCATCGGCGTCGCGCCGGTCTTCCCGGCGGAGTTCGTCATCTTCCGGATCCAGCAGAAGACCCGCGAGTCCCAGCTCGCCTGAGCGCCCGACCGAGGACTGAGGAGAGGCCACCATGCCGCCCGTCACCAGGGACGATCCCTACGCGTCATATAACTTCCAGATCATCGTGACCAACGTCAGCGACGACGGGGTCGCGGTGAGCGGGTCCTTCACCGAGGTGAGCGGTCTTGAGCTGGAGATCCCGCCGATCGAGTACCGCACCGGGAGCGAGGACATCACCGTCCGCAAGATCCCGGGGCTGAAGAAGTTCACCAACCTCACCTTCAAGCGCGGCGTCACCGGCCACGTCGGCTTCTGGAACTGGATCGTCGAAGCGCTCAACGGCAAGGTACGGCGCACCTCCGGATCGATCGTGCTGCTGGACGAGAACCGCCAGGAGGCCATGCGCTGGAACTTCGACCGGGGCTGGCCGACCAAGTACACCGGTCCGACGCTCAGCGCCACCAAGAACGAGATCGCCATGGAGACCCTCGTCCTGGCGGTCGAGAAGCTGGAGATCGACGCCTGACATGACCGGCGAAGCGCTTCCCGGCGTATCCCTGACGTCCGCGCCCCGTGACCCGGGCACGGAGCCGCTGCGCACGGACGTGGCGGCGTTCCTGGGCCGGCTCCGCCGGGGCCCGGTCGGCACTCCCGTGCGCGTGGAGAGCTGGAACGACGTCGTGGCCGCCTTCGGACCGCCGGAGGGCGCCTTCGCCACCCCGTACGCCCTGCGCGGCTTCTTCGAGAACGGCGGCCGCACCGCCTGGGTCATCCGCGTGTCCGGGCCCGCGACCACGGCCCGGACACCGTGGGAGGCCGGACCCTTGCGCGGGCTGGCCGCCACCGGCTTCCAGGTGGTGGCCACCAGCCCCGGCGCGTGGGCCAACGGCGCGCGCGTCGCCATCCGTTACCAGGCCAGCACGGTCGCCGGACCGCCCACCGTGGGCGTACGGGTCATGCTGCCCGGCGAGCCGCCCGAGACCTTCCCCGGGCTGCCGCTCGGGGAAGTGGCCGACCGGCTGGCCGCGTCCCGTTACATCCGGCTGCTCCCGGACGGCCCGCCACCACCGGCGGGACCGCCCGGCCCGATCACCGCGTCCTGGGACCTCACCCTCACCGGCGGCACCGACGCGGCGCCCGCCCGCGACGCGTACACCGGCGCCCTGACCGTACAGGCCGAGCTGCCGGAACCGGCGCTGGTGGCGCTGCCGGACCTCGGCACCGATCTGTCCGGCACCGCCCACACCGATGTGGTGCTCGAACTGCTGCGCGGCATCGAGCCGTTGCACGACCGCCTCGCCGTCCTGGACGTACCGCCCCGGCTGTCCTCCGTGGACGAGGCGGCGGGCTGGGTCGGCGCCCTGGCGGCCACCGGCGACAGCGGGCTCCTCGGCTGCGCCGCCGTCTACCACCCGCCGCTGCGCGTCCCCGACGGACACGAGCTGCGGACCGTGCCGTCCTCCGGACACGTCCTCGGCGTCATCGCCCGCCTCGACGGCGAGCGCGGCGCCCACCACACGCCCGCGAACGCCGTGATCCTGGAGGCGGTCGACCTCGCGGCCGAGTACCCGGAACCGCAGCAGGTCCGGCTGTTCGACGCCGGGATCGACCTGATCCGCTGCACCCGGGGGCGGGGGCTGATGGTGTGGGGCGGGCGCACCCTGTCCGCCGATCCGCGCACCCGCTACATCGCCCACCGCAGGCTGGTGCACCTGCTGGTGCGGGCCATCCGGCGGGCGGCGGGCCCGCTGGTGTTCGACGTCAACTCGCCCGAGCTGCGGCTGACGCTCGTGCGGGCGCTGACCTCCGTACTCCTGGCGGCCTTCCGCGCCGGGGCGCTCGCCGGTGACCGGCCCGAGCAGGCGTTCCGGGTGCTGTGCGACGACACCAACAACCCGCCCGAGCAGGACCCGGGGCAGCTGGTCTGCGAGATCGAGGTCGCCCCGGCCGTCCCCATGGAGTTCATCCGGCTCCGTCTCGTACTCGGCCAGGACCGAGACCTGGAGGTAATCGAGGCATGACCCTGGACCCCCTGCCCAAATACCGCTTCCTGGTCACCCTCGACCCCGGCGACGCCTATCTGCCGCCCGCGCAGGCACTGCTGCTGCCACTGGCCGCGTCCGGCGCGTTCCAGGAGGTCACCGGGCTCGGCGCGCAGCTGGAGGTGACCAGCTATCCGGAGGGCGGCCGCAACGACTCGGTCCACCAGCTACCGCTGCGCCACTCCTGGAACCGGATCACGCTCAAGCGCGGCGTGGTCCGCGACCCCGGGCTGTGGTCCTGGTACCAGGCAGGGCTCGCCGATTCGCTGGGCGCCCGCCGCGACGGCGCGGTCATCGTGCTGGGCCCGGACGGGGTGCCCGGCGCGGCATGGGCCTTCCACGGCGGGCTCGCCGCCAAGTGGAGCGGCCCGGACCTGCACGCGGAGCAGAACGCGATCGCCGTCGAGTCGCTGGAAATCGCCCACGAGGGGCTGACGAAGGTCCTGCAGGACGCCGCGGCGAACGCCCTGTCTCGCCTGAGCCCGGGGAGGTGACCGGCGTGCCGAAGGTGACCATCCACCACCTGGAGGTCCGGTTCCAGGTCGACGGCGACGACGGCGCCGTCTTCACCCGCCTGTTCAACAAGCACATCCAGGCCTGGGCGAAGCTCTACGAGGACCAGTGCGCCCGCGCCGAGCACACCAGGGCCGAACGCCGCTTCGGCGACGAGGAGGTGCCGCAATGAGCGTGACGCCCGTGTCCTTCGCGAGCCAGGGCGCCGCCCGGGCCCGGCTGGAGATCGTCCGCCCGGTGATCGCCGACGAGCGGAAACGGCGGATCCCGCTGCGCTTCAACCCCACCGACTACAAGCTCAGCAAGAGCAACACGTTCGCCGAGATCACCATCCCCGGCCTGGAGACCCCGCCCCTGCAGTACGTGCGCGGCGGCACCGAAACCCTCACCGTCCAGGCCCTGGTGGACACCTCCGACACCCTGGAGAACGTACGCACCGCCTACGTCAACGCGCTGCGCGACCTGCTGCGCCCCGACAGCCGCGAACACGCGCCACCGGTCGTCCGCTTCGTCTGGGACGAGGAGGTCTTCACCGGCGTGGTGGAGAAACTCGACGTCAACTACCAGCTGTTCCGGCCGGACGGGGTGCCGCTGCGCGCCATGCTGGACCTCTCGCTCAAGGAGTTCCGTACCGCCGCCGTCCAGGTCGCCGAGACCCCGCGCTCCTCGCCCACGGTCGAGAAGAGCTATGTGGTGCGCCGAGGCGACACGCTCAGCTCCATCTCCGCCGCGCTGTACCGGCGGCCCGACGCCTGGCGGGAGCTGGCGCGCGCGAATGGCATCAGCGACCCGCGCGACCTGCGGCCGGGCCGGGTGCTGACCGTGCCCCGGCTGCCGTGAAGGGGGCCCGATGAGCACCCCGGCACCCGAGGTCGCGTCGCCCGACCGGTACGCGCCCGAGTTCGATGTGCGCATCGAGGGCCTGGAGGTGGACCCGTCCACCAAGAACGACATCATCGACATCAAGGTGAACCGGGACATCGATGAGATGTCCGGGTTCGACCTGACCCTGAACAACTGGGACGACGCCAACCTGCGGTTCAAGCACAGCGATTCGCCGAGCTTCCGGCTCGGCGGCCGGGTCTCGGTCCGGCTCGGCTACGCCGACAAGCTGCTCACCGTCGCCACCGGGACCATCTCCACGCTCAGCCCCAAGTTCACCGACGCCGCCTCGCCCACCGTGCAGGTCAGCGGCGTGGACGGGCTGCTGCGGCTGAAGGACCGCAAGCCCACCGAGAACGAGACCAAGACCTACCGCAATCTGCCCGACTGGCGCATCGCCGAGCAGATCGCCCAGCGCAACCACCTGCGCATCGAGGTCACCCGGGAGGGACCCACCCACGACCTGGTGGTGCAGAAGAACCAGGACGACGCCACGTTCCTGCTGGAGCGGGCCAAGCGGCTGGACTTCGACTGCTACATCCTGCCGGATGCGAAGACCGGCGAGGACACGCTGTACTTCATCAAGCCGACCGACGGCCGCGACGGCCGCCCGATCCGGCTGTACCGGCTGGCGTACGCGCCGGGGCTGAGCACCGGCCCCACCGGCCAGCCCGCCGGGCTGATCCCCAACCTCATCGAGTTCACCCCGACGCTGACGGTGTCCCAGCAGGTCAGCAAGGTCACCGTGCGCGGCTGGGACCCCCGCACCAAGCAGGCCATCGCCTTCACCGCCACCGCCGAGAACCTTCCCGCCGGGCAGAACACGGCCGATGGGCAGAGCGGCCCGCAGGTCGCCGAGTCCACCCTGCAGGGCCGCCAGGAGGTCATGGTCGACGCGCCGGTCGGCAGCGACCAGGAGGCCCGCGAACTGGCGATCAGCCTGCTGCGCGAGCGGGCGTACGAGTTCATCACCGCCACCGGCAAGGTGGCCGGACTGCCCGAGCTGCGCCCCGGCGACAACCTGGAGATCTACGGCCTGGGCCGCCGCTTCTCCGGCACGTACTTCGTCAAACGGGTGGAGCACACGCTCAACTCCAGTGGTTTCTTCACCCAGTTCACCGGACGGCGCATCCATCAGGGGGACCAGTGACCATGAGGGGCACGCCACGCGCACGCTCCACCGACAAGCGCTACTACGGCGTGGTCGAGGCGCTCGTCGTGGAGAACGAGGGCGACGACGAGGGCCAGGTCAAGCTGAAGTTCCCGTGGTTCGACGACACCACCGTCACCGACTGGGTCCGGGTCAGCCAGCTGTACGCGGGAAACGGCTACGGCTCGGTGTTCGTGCCCGAGAAGGGCGACGAGGTGCTCGTCGCCTTCGTTCACGGCGACATGCGCTACCCGATTGTCCTGGGTGGCCTCTACAACGGCGCGGACAAGCCGCCGACCGCCCGCACCGACGGCCGCGACCAGAAGACCATCCGGACCAAGCACGGCCACCAGGTGCTTCTGGACGACACCGAGTCCCAGGCCGCCGTACGCATCACCTCCGCCGCCGGACACGTGGTGGAGCTGGACGACCAGGGCAAGGCGATCAAGATCACCGCGGCCGAGGGCGGCAGCGTCACCGTCACAGCCCAGGGCGACATCACCCTCAAGGCGCCCAAGGTGACCGTCGATTCGCCCTCCATCGACCTCGGCGGCGGCGCCACCGAACCCCTCGTCCTCGGCAACGCGCTGCTCCAGGCGTTCAACACCCACACCCACCCCTCCGCCGCCGGGCCGACCGGCCCGCCGACGCCGCCACTCACCCCGGCCGTGCTGGCCAAGAAGGCGAGGACGGCATGAGCGAGGAATTCCTCGGCACCGGGTGGCGGTTCCCGATCCTGCCCGACGCGTCCGGGCGGCTCGGCTACGCCACCGGCGAGGAGAGCATCGAGCACTGTCTGCGGGCGCTGCTGCTCACCGGCACCGGCGAGCGCGTCATGCGGCCCGAACTGGGCACCCGTGCCCACGAGTTGCTGTTCGCGCCGGGCAGTGTGCAGAACCTGCGCGACCTGGAGCACTCGATCGCCGCCGCCGTCCGCGACCACGAGCCGCGCGTGGACCTGGAAGAGGTCCGCGCCGAGGCCGATCCCACCGACGAATCGCGGATCACCGTCTCCGTCGTCTACCGCATCCGGCGCAGCAACACCAAGGCGAACCTGGTGTTCCCGTTCTACACCGGGCTGACCGACCTCACGGGCTCCACCGGCCTCACCGGGGGGACGTCATGACCCTGCCCGCGCCCAAGCTGGACGACCTCACCTGGGCCGACATGATGGCGGCCATCCGCCGCCGCATCCCCGCCGAGTCCGACGGCACCTGGACCCTGCACGCGCCCGTCGACCCCGGCGTCACCCTCCTCGAACTCTTCGCCTACCTCCTCGAACAGCGGCTGTACTGGCTCGACCAGGTGCCGGACGCGCTCGTCGTCGCCATACTGCGTCTCCTCGGCCTCGAACCCCCGCGCCCCGCCCGCCCCGCCGCCACCGTGCTGCGCCTGACCGCCCGGCAGGAGGACACCGACGTACCCGTCGTCCCCGCCGGGACCGCGCTGACCCGCGACCCCACCGGCCGGATCGTCTTCACCCTCGACGACGAGGTGGCCGTCCTGCCGCTCGCCGAGGGCGGCGAGATCACCGTGTGGACCGACCGCGACCGCACCGCGGACCTGCGGGCCCGGCGCGGCATCGCCCTGCTCGCGAGCGACGGCGCCCCGGCCGAGGCCCGGTTCACCCTCCCGCTCACCGGGGCGCACTCCGCGCCCGGCCCGATCGGCCTGCTGGTCGAGCTGGACGCGCCCGCCGCGTCCGTACCGTCGTGGCTGCCCGGCGCGGCCGACGGGGTGCCGCCGCCCGCCGAGCTGACCTGGTCCTGGTTCCGGCCGGGCACGGACATCACCGGCGCCTTCGAGAAGGTCGAGGACGGCACGGCCGGGCTCCGCCGCTCCGGCGTCGTGCGGCTGCACCCCCCGGCCGACTGGACCACCCAGGACAGCGGGCTGCTGCTGTCGACCCCGGCCGCCACCTACGCGGCCCCGCCCCGGCTCCTCCAGCTCGCCGTCAACGTGTCCGCCGCACACCACCGCACCCACCGCACCGCGAGCGGCGCCGACCTCCAGGAGCAGACCGCCGCCTGGCTCCGGCTGCCCGGACAGCATCTGATCCTGCCGGACGCCGCCGACCGCCTCCTGGAGGCCACGCTGAGCCTGGCGGGCCAGGAGTGGCAGCCGGTCCCGGACTTCACCTTCGGCGCACCGGCCGACCGGACCTTCGTGCTCGACCGCGCCGAAGGCGCCCTGGTGTTCGGCGACGGGCTCACCGGGCGCATCCCCCGCCCCGACCCGGACGTGCGGGTCGCGTACGTCACCGGCGGCGGCCGGGACGGCAACGGCGGCATGACCGGCAACTGGCTCCCGGCCGAGGACACCCCGGCCGCGGGTGCGGTATCGGCCGCCAACCTCGTACGGGCCGAAGGCGGCGCGGACCCGGAGACGATTCCCCAGGCCCGCCAGCGCGCGGCCGCCTCCCTCGGCGAGGTGACCCGTGCCGTCACCGCCGACGACTTCGTCACCCTCGCCCGTACGACCCCGGGCGTCGCCGTCGCCCGCGCCTACCCGGCCCTCGGCAGCCACCCCGGCTTCCCGTGCGCCACGGTGCCCGGCGCGGTGACCGTCCACATCGTCCCCGCCGCACCCCGGGACGACCTCGGCCGCGAGGACTTCGTGGCCGCGCCCGTACCCGACCCGGGCATGCTGCGCGCGGTCGCCGCCCGCCTGGAAGCGGCGCGGCTGCTCACCTCCGAGATCTTCGTCCGCGCGCCCCGCTACCGCGATGTCGCCCTGCGCGTCGACCTGTCCGGCGACCCGGCCGACCGCACCCGCGTGTCCGCCGTGGTCACCGCGGCGCTGCGCCGCTTCCTCGACCCGCTGGCGGGCGGCGACGACCAGGACGGCTGGCCCTTCGGACAGCCACTGCGGCCCTCGGCCCTGCTGCGCGCCGCGCAACGGGCGCTGGGCGACCTCGCCGACATCGCCGCCGTCGCGATCGGCCTCGACGGAGCCGACGCGGCCGAGACATGCGACGAAGTGCCACTCGGCGCGGGGGAGTTGCCCGTCCTGCGCACGGTCCGCACCCGGATCGTGCCCGCCGTCGAACCGGGGGAGGGGCTGACATGACCGGCGACGTGTGGTGGGAGCGGGACGCCCGCGAAGAGGAGCGGGCGGACGGGCGGACCGTGCCAGGACCCGGACCGACCGGCGTCCAGCCCGAACTGGTCGACGCGACCCGCGAGGCGGTCCGTACCGCCGTACGCGGCCGCATCGCGGGCTACACCCCGGACTGGACCGACCCCGACCGGCAGGACGCCGGGGTCGCGCTCGTCCGCCTCTTCGGCACCCTCGCCGAACCCGTACTCGGCCGCGTCAACCGGCTGCCGGAGAAGGTGCTCGCCGAGCACCTGGCCACGGCGGGCGTACGGCGGCGCCCGCCCGGCGCGGCGGCCGCGCTCCTGGAGTTCACCGTCAACCCGCCCGACGGCTCCTCCGTGCTCGTCCCCGCCGGGTTCCAGAGCGCCGCCTCCACCCCGGCCGGGCAGGTCGTCTACGAGACGGACCAGGACCTCTACGCCACCCCGGCGACCCTCGGCGCCCTCGCCGTCCAGGAGTCCGGACGGCTGGAGACCCTGCCGCTGGGGCCGTCCGGGCCCAGCCGCCCCTTCGCGCCCTTCGGCCGGGACCCGGAACCCGGCAACGGGCTGTGGATCGGACTCGCCGGACCGGCCGGACCCTATCCGCGGCTCTCGCTGGGCTTCGTGGTCGTCGCCGCGCCGCCCGCACCCGCGGCCTCCGGCGGGCTCGTACCCCTGCCGCTGCCGCCCGCGCCGCTGCTGCGCTGGGACGTCCTGGACGGCACCCGGCTCGTCCCCGCCGAGGTGCTGCGGGACTCCACGACCGGGCTCAGCGCGAATGGCACCGTCGAGCTGAGGGTGCCGCGCTCATGGCAGCCGGGCAGCCCGCCCGGCACCCGGCCCCGGCCCCTGCTGCGCTGGCTGCGGCTGCGCATCGCCCACGGCGCCTTCCCCGGAGCCGCGCCCGTGCTGTCCGGGCTGCGGCTCAACGTGGTCACCGCCACCGCCGCCCGCACCATCCGCGACGAACCGCTGCAGCCCGTCCAGGACGCCGCGGCGACCGGGCGGCGGCGCATGAAGCTCAGCCAGGTGCCCATCCTCGCCGGGTCGGTGGTCATCGAGGTGGACGACGACACGGGCGGCGACGTGTTCGGCACCAGCGCCGGAACCTCCAGCCGGTGGCGCGAGGTGGAGAGCCTGGCCGGATACGGCGCCGACGACCGGGTGTTCACCGTGGACCACGACACCGGCGAGGTGACCTTCGGGGACGGCGTCAACGGCGCGGCCGTCCCGCCCGGCTTCCGCAACGTCCGCGCCGTGCGCTACCGCGTGGGCGGCGGCAGCGCGGGGGCCGTACGGGCGGGAGCCGTGAGCGGGGTGGTGACCGCGCTGCCGTTCGTCACCGGCGTGGCCAACCCCTTCCCGGCCTCCGGAGGAACCGACGCCGAACCCGACGCCGACGCCATGCGCCGAGGCGTCGGCGAACTGCGGGCCCGTGGCCGGGCCGTGGCCCCCGCCGACTACGGACAGCTCGCCCTCCGCGCGCCCGGCGCCTCGGTGGCCCGCGCCCGGGGCGTGCCCGGACTGCACCCCGACTTCGCGGGGGCGCCGATCCCCGGCGTCGTCGGAGTCCTCGTCGTACCGCCCGTACCGCCGGACGGCGTCACCGGCGATCCGCCCGTCCCCACCGCCGCGACCCTGCGGGCCGTGGCCGACTTCCTCTCGCGTGAGGCCGCCCCAGCCGGGGTCACCGTGGTGGCCGCCCCCGCGCCGTACCGCCGCGTCGGCGTGGAGTCCTGGGTCACGCTCGACCCGGACCTCGACCGGGCCGCCGTCCTCGCCCGGGCGGGCGACGCGGTACGCACCTATCTGGACCCGCTGCGCGGCGGGGAGGACGGCGCGGGCTGGCCGTTCGGCGGCGCGCTGCGGCATACGGCGCTGGTCCGGGCGCTCCTCGCGGTCGACGGGGTGCTGGCCGTCACCCGGCTCTCGCTGACCGTCGACGGCATGCGCCTGCCGCCCTGCACCGACCACGCTCTCCCGCCCCACACCCTCGTCTGGCCGGAGCGCCCGCTGCTGATCCCGGTAGGAGACCAGCCATGACGTGCACCCCCCACCCCGCGACGTTCCGGCTGCTCGACGCCTACACGGGCTGGGACGAGCAGGAGACGCACGGCACGGTCGGTTTTGACGACCCGTCCGGCCTCCGCCTCGCCTACGGCGGCAGCGTGCCGGAAGGCCCCACCCGCGGCCAACTGCTGCCGTGGTTCCCCGACCCCCGCCTCGCGCCCGGGTGCGGGCCGTGCGCCTGGTACCTCCTCGTCCCGGGCGAGCGGCGGTTGCTGCGCCGCGACGCGTGCGGCGCCTTCACCCCCGTCTGGCCGCCCGGCTGCGACCCCGGCCTGCTGCGCGCCCCGGTCTCGGTCGCCGCGCGCGGACACCGGCTGACCGTGGTGGACTCCGGCCGCGTCCTGGTGTGGCGCCGCGAGGGCGCGCAGCTCGCCGGGGTGATCCGCGCCGAGCGGGCCCGCTGGGCCGCCCCGGCCCCCGGCGACGAGATACTGGTGGCCTGTCAGGGCAGCACGGCCCTGCTGCGGTACGACCAGGCGGGCCGCTTCCGCGGGGTGCTCCGCACCGGAGCGCGCGGCGAGGTCGTCGGCCTGCGCACCGGACCCGAACGCAGCGTGTGGCTGCTCACCGACGACGGCGGACGGCTCACGATCCACCGGGGCGGCCACCGAGGCCCCTTCCGTACCGTCACCGTCGAAGAACTGGCCGCCGCGCTGCCGCCGTCCTCGCTCACCTCGGCCGGTGACGACGGGTTCTGCCTGCACGAGCAGGGGCCGGACGGCCCGGCCGCCACCTGCCACACCTGGCAGGGCCTGCCCCGGGACCCTGGGCCGTCCGCCACCGACGCGTACGAGACCAGCGGGTCGTACGTCACCACCCTGATCGACAGCGGGATCTCGCGGTGCCGCTGGCACCGCGTCCGCGTGGACGCCGACGTGCCCGACGGGACGACGGTCGCCGTGGCGATCGTGGTGAGCGAGGACGGGCGGTACGAGGACAGCGACTGGCAGACCTCTGCCCCGGGCATCACCGACTTCCTCGTCGACCAGCCGCCCGGCCGCTTCCTGCGGTTGCGGCTCCGGCTTCTCGGCGACGGCGCCACGACTCCGGTCGTACGCCGGATCCGCCTCGACTTCCCCCGGGCCACCAGCGCCGATCTACTGCCGCCCGCCTTCCGTCAGGACCCCGCGGCCGACGACTTCACCGAACGCTTCCTGTCGCTGTTCGACGCCACGCTTTCCCAGCTCGACCGGGTCATCGAGCGGTATCCGTCCCTCCTGGACCCCGCCGGGGTCCCCGACCGGGTGCTGCCGTGGCTGGCCGGGCTGCTGGGCCTGTCGTTCGAGGCGGGCTGGGACGCCCGCACCCGGCGCGCGCTGCTGGCCGCCGCCCCGGAGCTGTACCGGCGCCGGGGCACACCGTGGGCGCTGCGGGAGGCGGTGCGCATCGTGTTCGGCGTGACCCCGGTCATCGACGAGCTGGCGACGGACCGCCGCTGGGCCCACTTGCGCGCGGCCATCGAAGGAGCGGGACAGGGGCCGGGGCGGGACCAAGGGCTGGGCGCCATAAGGCTGTTCGGTCGGTCGGCGAGCCGGTTCCGGGTCGGCGGCTCGGCACTGGGCGCGGCGCCGCTGCGCGCGTTCGGCGCCCCCGACACCGACCCGTTCACCGCGCACGCCCACCGGTTCCGGGTGGCCCTGCCCGCCGGATCGGCGGACGGGACGGCGCTCGCGCGGCTGGTGGAGCGACAGGCGCCCGCGCACACGGTGGGGTCGGTACGGACCGGCGGCGCGGGGTTCGTGGTCGGGTCGCGGTCCACGGTCGGCGTGGACACCGCGTTCGTCCCGCTGCCCGCGCCCGTACTGGGCGGCGCGCGCCCCCTGCGGCTCGGCCGCGACGGGGTGCTGAGGCCGGGACCAAGAGGATTGCGCCGAGGGGTGGGCGTGGGAGCCGTCTCCGCCGTCGGTGTGCACACACAGGTGTCGTGAGAGGACGGGGCATGACGGAGACAGAGACATCACGGTCCGGCACGGAGGGGTTCGACGCGCCACCGCTGCGCCGACTGCGGTACTTCCACGGCCAGATGCTGGGCGCCCGGGACTTCCAGCGCGAACAGGACTACCACCGCGAGAAGTTGAAGCTGCGCATGCGCGCCCTGCTCGGCTACGGCGTGGTGTGCGGCCTCCACGTGGAACCGGCGCGGCGGGACGAGGACGACTGCCCGCCGGACGACGGCGGGGAAACACCATCCGCCGAGCAGAGCGGTACGGAAACACCCGCCGAGCAGAGCGATACGGAAACAGCGCGGCACCACCGGCGCCGGGCCAAGGTGACGATCACCCCCGGCCTCGGCGTGGACTGCGATGGCAACGAGGTCGTGGTGCGCGGCGGCTGCGTGATCGACCTGTGGAAGGCGCTGCCCCCGCACGAACGGGACACCGACACTGTCTGGGTCGGCGTCGAGTACGCTGAGCGGCCCGTCGAACCCACCCGCGCCGTCTACAACGACGCCTGCGCGGACACCTCCGACTGCGAGTTCGGCTGGACGGAGGAGTGCTACACGGTACGGGTCACCGGGTGCGAGCCCCCGGCCGACGAACGCTGCGACACCTGCTGCTCGCCGTGCGAGCACAAGGTGCTGTGGCTGGCCAGGATCGACTGCGTCGACTGGTACGAGCCGGTGCGCTGCGACCAGATCCATATGAACGTTCGCCGCGCCTTCGGCCGCCACGTGCCCACCGTGATCACCGGCATCAACTGGATCCACGGATACACCTACACCATCGACGAGGCCAAGGCCCTCCTCGGCACCCAGGACGAGGACGGCGGCCTCGTGGTGCGGTTCTCCTCCGGCGTACGGACCGACACACTGCGGCCCGGCGTGGTGGAACTCCAGGTGATCGAGGGCGGCAGCGGACGCAACGCCTCCACCTGGTACATGGGCGGCAGGTTCGCCGAACCGGACCTGGAAACCCCGGACCTGGAGACCGAGGACGGGTGCGGCGAGTTCACCGACCATTTCCGCTACCGCCAGACCACCCGCGAGACGCTGCAGGACGGCGACCGCGTACTGATCACCGTCCGGGCCGCGTTCATCCTCGACCGCTGCTGCCGCCCGGTCGACGGCACCCATGTCGGCGGGCGCGTACCGACCATCGACGACCACAACACCCGGTCGGCCGCGCACGGCGGCGGCTGCGACCTCCCACCCTCGGGCATCGGCCCCTGGACGTCCGGCACCGGAGCGGGCGGGGACGTCTTCGAAAGCTGGTTCTTTGTGAAGGAGCGCTGATCATGCGAACAGACTGCGGATGCGGCTGCGGTGGCGACGCCACCCGGACCTCCGCCTTCGTACGTCCTCGCTTCTTCGCAGGGCAACTGCTGACCGAGGACGATCTCAGCCTGCTGCTGGACTACACGACGGCGAAGCGCAGACTGCACAACCGGTCGCTCTACGGGCCGGGCGTCATCTGCGGCCTCGGCGTCACCTGCGACCCGTGCGGCGGCGGAACCGTGGCCGTCCATCCCGGGCACGCCCTCGACTGCGCCGGGAACGACATCGTCGTGCCCTGCACCGAGCGCGTCGACGTCCGGGCCCTGGTGCAGGAGCGGCGCATCAGCGCCCTCGGCGTGGACTGTGGCGAGGACTGCGACGATGAGGGGGACCGGCGCTACGGGCTCTACGTGCGCTACCAGGAGCTGCCCGTCGAACCGGTGGCCCCGTACGCCACGGAGGAGCCCTGCCCCTCACCCGGATGCGTGCCCTCCAGGATTCAGGAGGGATTCCGCTTCGTCGTCAAGTGCGACGACTCCGAGGACCACCGCCACAACCCCGGCACCCGGCTCCTCGCGTCCATCGGCGACCTCCCGCGCGCGGACCGGGCCCGCATCCGCGACCGGCGGCTCGGCCTCTACACCGACGCCCTCAACCTCGCCTCGACCGGCATCGGCCGCACCTTCCGCTTCGACGCCGCCGACGCCCAGCGGTACGCCACCGCCCTCGCCTGGCTGCGCGAGAACGCGGCCGGAGAGGGCCCGCCGCCCCCGCCGACGGCCCGCGAGATGACCGAGCACGTGCGCGCGCTCGCCGCCGCCGTCGCCCGGTTCGACACCTACGATGCGGCCGGGCAGGGCCAGCTCCGGCATGACTACCCCGACCTCGCCACCGTCCAGGAGGCCCGAGGCGTCCTGGGCACGGCGTGCGAACGGCTCCGAGCCGCCGACGCGGAGGCGGCGTGGCCCGACCCGCTGCACGCCACGATCGCCCACGCCGTCGTCACCGAGACCGCGGCCCGGGTCGTACCGCAGCGCGGAAACGAGGACGCGCCACTCGAACTGCGCATGCTCGCCCAGGGCACCCCGCTCGGCCACGCGCTGCGGGTGGAGTTCCGCGCGGACCTCGGCCTGATCCGCGAGTGGCTGCTGTGCCGCCTGGACCAGGCCGACGGCCTCGCCGACTGCGCGCTGCGCACGGACGTCGCCGCCGCCGACGTACCACCGCCCCTGCCCGCCCCGCCACCGGACAGCACCGAGACGGCGACCATCGCCGAGGTGCAGCAGATCGCGGAAGCGGCCGCGACGCTGGCCACCGCCCTCCGCCGGTTCCTGACCGACGCGGCGTGCGCCACGCTCAACCCGCCCTGCGGCGACTGCACCGACACCGATGTCCTGCTCGCGCGGGTGGAGCTGGACGGCTGCGACGTCGTACGGGTCTGCTCCGCCACCCGGGAACAGGTACTGCCCGGTGGCTCGGCCTACGGCGAATGGCTGCCCAAGCTCTACCGGCTGCGCGAACTCGCCGAGCGCGTGTGCTGCGCACCCCTGCCGCGATACCAGAAGCCCACCCTCCCGACCGAGGGCCCGGTGGCGCGCCCGTACGCGGACGGGCTGCTCGGCGACTGGCCACGCGGCGGCGACCTGGAGGAGATGCTGTCCCTCCTGCTGACCCCCGCACCCGGCGAGACACCGCCCAAGGCACTGCACGAACAGGTCTACACGACCCCCAGCGAAGTCACCGACAGCATGCGGGAACTCGCCCGGCTCAGGACCCAGGTCGCCGACCTCACCGCCGCCGTGGAGGGCCTGCGCGCCCACCTGGGCAGCACCGAGACGCAAGTGGCCCACCTGGAGGAACACCTCGGGCCGCGCGACGACACACCGGACGCGGACCCGGACGAGGGCGCGGGAGCGGACCAGGCGCCGGATCGTTCGGACGCGCCCGCCAAGCCCCCGGCCAAACGCACCCGGTCGCCCCGCCCCCGTACCCAGAAGCCCGGTGAGACACCATGACGGGCCCCCTGCGCCCCGCCTTCCACGAGGGCCAGGTGCTCGCCGCCGCCGACCTGTCGGCCACGGTCGAGTACGCACGCGGAAGCGCCGCCCGGCACGCCCGCCACCTCCACGAGTGGGGCGTCGTCGAAGGCCTCGCCCTCGCCACCCAGCCCCGCACCGACCCACTGACCAACGCCCGCTATACGGAGGTGAGCGTCGCGGCGGGCATCGCCGTCGACGGCACCGGCCGCGAGCTGGTCGTCACCGGTCCGGTCGTGCTGCGCGAAAGCGACTTCGAAGAGGTCAACGGCGCGGACCAGCCGACGGACGAGCCCTACCCGGTCTTCCTCACCTCCGCCGACCGCGAACCGGCCCAGCGGCCCGGACCCGTCTCCTGCTCCGGCGGCGCCACCAAGACCCGAGTGGAGGAGTCGTACCAGATCCTGTTCGGCCGCCTCGGCGACGAGCGGCTGGTCGCGGAGCAGCGGCCGCCCGCGATCGGCGACCCACCGGCCGACCCGCCCGCCCGCTGGCTCGTCCTGCTCGGCTACGTCCGCTGGACGGACGGCCACTTCAGCGGCGTCGAGACCACGGCGCGCGGTGTCGGGGTCCGTTACGCGGGCGTGCGCGCGGACACCGTATCGGCCCGGTCGGGCGCACTGACCCTGCGGACGGGAGCGGAGGCCGAGGAGGGCAAGCCCGCGCTCGTCCTGACCGGCGGCGACACACCGAACCTGGTCTTCGGCCTCTACCAGGGCAGTGGCACGGTCGCACCACTGATGACCGTCGCCGCCAATGGCAACCTGACCATCGAGGGCAGCTTCAGCGGCCGGATGCCCGCCGGGAGCACACTGGTGGCATCCGGCACCGCCACCGACGGCATGCTGCTGCCACTGCCGTCCGGCATCACCCCGGAACAGGTGGCGGACGGCCGGGTCGTGATCCACGTCCAGCTGACCCCGCGCATACCGCCCCTGCCGGAGGCGACGCTCTACAGCCCGGTGGAGGCCACCGTGGACGCCGACCGTCGGGTCCGGTGCCGGGTGCGCCTGCACAACCCCCTGGTCACCCCGGCCAAGGTGACCGAAGCGCCCGGGGCGGTCGACTTCCTCGTCGTGGCGACGGTCGCACCAACGAACGGCGGTGGCTGACGATGGCTCTTACCGTGGTGTACGCGGCCGACACCGGCCATGTCGTGGGCGCGCTGGCCCTGACCGGCACCGCCACCGCCGCCTTGCCCGAGGCGGCCGACCTCGTCGGGGCCGGGCTGCCGCTGCGGGTCGCCCTGGGCGACGGCCGTATCGCGACCCTTCCGCTGAGCGCCAGGGAACTGGCCGTGGCGGCCGTGGACGACGAACCGGGCGCCCTCGCCGAGCCGTTGGCCTTTGGCGTCGAGGTGACCACCGACGGCAAACCCAAACCGGCGCTGGTGCGCCTCGCGTCGTGGCCCGACGACATCGCGCTGGCCACGGACGGGCTCACCCTCACCGTGAAGGTCGCCGTGGCCCGCCCGACGCCCGTGGTCGCCCTGGTGTCCGACGAGCAGAACACCCATGTGCTGGCCGGGGAGATCCCCGCTCAGCAGACCCAGGTGAAACTGCCGGTGACCCTCGTCGCGGGCGATGTCCACGGTGTGCTGGTGCTCGCCGCGGGCTGGGCGGGCCACCTGACCATGGAGAAGGTGACATGAGCGCCCCCACCGCGCCGGACACCGGCGAGACCGGAGGTCCCGGTGAGATCACGGTGCACCGCTGCACCGTGACCGTGGTCCGGCGCGGTGGGTGGAGCTGGGGGCCCGATCCACGCGGCCTCGTCCGCCACGTAGTGGACTCCCTCCCCGAGCTGCTGGCGGACCACTTCGCCGAGCGGCTGGGGACGGACGGACCGGACGTGGAGATCACCGAACCGCTGACCGTCACCGTCCGGCCGGGCCGGACGGGCAGCACCGGCCAGGTCACGAGCGGCGGACCGCCCGTCGAGGTCCACTTCGCTCCCGTGCCGATGGTGGAGATCCCCGCCGACGCGCCCGACACAGACCTGGACCGTGTGTCGTTGGAGGAATCCTTCGCGGCGGCCCCCGTCCCGCCGACCGCACCGAGTGCCGCCGCGCTCTTCGCCGAACTCGCCGAGCGCGGCGAACTGGACGCGCTGCTCGCGCTGTTGCCCGACGCGTCCGTACGGGCGTATCTGCCCGCCCTCCTCGGCGCCGACGACGCGACGGCCGCCCGGCTGCTCGCCGAACTCGTCGTACGGACCCTCGCCACCGGGACCGCCGAAGCGCTGCCCGAGCCGCTGCGCACCGCCTTCGCGGCCGTGGGCACCGACGCCGCCGACCTGCCCCGGGCCCTCGCCGCCTACGTGGCGTCGGCAACCCCCGACGAGACGCTACGGCTGGCCCGCACCCTGGCCGCCACACCCGGCCCCTCCACCCAGCAGCCACCCCCTCCGGACCGCACCACTGATCCGCCACCCACCACCACAGACGGCGACACCAGAGCGGTGGAACCCAAGGCGGCGCGCGCCACACCGATGGTGCCGCGCACCACCGGCGAGGTACGGGTGTGCTCCGCGCTGCCGTTCCTCCTCGCCGGGCCCCTGGGCCGCATCGGATACCTCGACGCGATCGGGCCCGCCCTGGCAGGTCTCGAACTTGCCGAGGACGCACCGCTGTTCGCGGCGGCCCTCGCGTACAAGGTGCTGGGTCCGACCGCGCGCGGCTGGCGCCGCACCGAGCGGGACGGCGAGGCGGCGGCCGCCTTCGCCGGTCTCCACCCACCCGTCGCCGAGGAACAGCTGACCGCCTTCGCCCGCCAGGTGCGCCCCGCGCTCCCGGTCCTCGACGGCGTCCTGGCGCTCTCGGTGTGCCGTGGCCACGACCCCGCCGATCCGCTCCTGATCACCGGCGCCGACGACGCGCTGCTCCTGATCGACGCCCAGGGCATGTTCCCCATCGCCTGGGCCACGGACGCCACCGGGCTGCTGCCGTACTGGCAGGCGTCCGGGCGGCCGACCGTACTGCTCTGCGACGGCCCCCTGCCGCCCGGCACCCTGCGCGACCTGGCCACGGGAGGCGTACCGTTCCTTACCGGCGTACGGCCGCTGCGCGGCGATCCGGTGGCGCGGCTGCCCTGGCGCACCCCGCTGTGGACTGCGTCAGGCGTCACCCCGGACCTGCGTCACGCCGCCGAACTGCCCGCCCACGCCGAGCGGTTCGCGGACCTGGCCACCGCCCTGGTCACCGAGCGCCGGGCGGTACCGCTCGCGCCGGACCGAGGCCTGGAACGCACCGTCACCCTGGCCGCAGCCCTCGGCCTGGCCACGATCGCCTGGACGCTCTGGCGCGACCGCGAGACCCCCGATCCACTGCTGGCCCTGCGCCGCTTCGCCGACCTGGAGGCCACCGTGCGATTCGAGTCCGAGGCCGTCCGGGTCCGCGTACCGATGGGACGGCGCCACACGGACCTCCTGCGCGGCGGCCTGCTCGCCGACGTACCCGACGTGGTCTGGCTGGGCGGCCGGACCCTGACCTTCTCGGCCGGGTGAGGCACATGGGCGAACCAGCGGTCGAACACCTGCGCATGCGGCTGGCCGACACACACAGGGCCCTGCACGCCGCCGTCGAACGGCAGGCACAGCTGGCGGCCCGGCTCACCCGGCCGGACCTCACCCCGTACTGCGTCACCGACGAACAGGTCGGCGTCCTCCTCGGCGAAGTGCACGCCTTCTCCGATGCCATGGCCGCGCCGTACGCCCCCCGGCGGCAGGAGCCGGAGCCCGAACGTGACCTGCGGCGGCGCGCGTCCGCCGAGGGCACCACGCTGCCGCTGGACGCCCTCGCCACCCGGTTCGGCCTCACCCGCGCCGAGCAGGACGCGCTGCTGTTGGTCGCCGCGCCCGAACTGGACCGGGGCTACGAGCGGATCTACGCCTACATCGTGGACAACCTCAACCGCCGCCTCCCCAGCGTCGAACTGCTGGTGACCGTGGGCGCGGGCACCGGCGCCGACAGCGCGCCCGCCCGCCTCGCCCTGCGCCGCTCCCTCGGACCGGCCGGGCCCCTGCGCCGGTACGGTCTGCTGCGCGCCCACGGCGAGGCCCCGGTCGAGCTGGCCCAGGAACTGGTCCTCGGCCCCGGGGTGCTGGACTTCCTGCTGGGCTGGGGCGGCGACGTCGGACTGCTCGGCCACGACCCCGGCGATGTCGCGCCGCCCGAACCGCGCGTCCTGTCCCCGCATCTGTCCTCGGACCGGCTCATCCGGCTGGGCCGCGCGCTCGGCTCTGGCGACATCGACCTGGCCGGGCTGTGGGGCTGCCCGCCGGGCGGCCAGCTCGACGCCGTCCAGGCCCTGGCCCGGGCCGCCGGAGCCCCGCTGCGGACCCTGACCGCCGACCCCGAGGCCGACCTGCGGACGGCCGCCGCGCTGGGCGCGGTGCTGTGGATCCCCACCGACGACCTCCACGGCGAGCAGCAACGGCCGCACGTCGACGCGATCTCCGCCGCGCTGCCGCGCTCACGCGTACCGGTGTGCCTGACCGGCCTGAAGCCGTGGCGCCCCGCAGGCCTGCTCGCCGCCCGCGCCTACGCCGAACTCACCGTCCCCACACCGGAGTTCACCGACCGCCGGGCCATGTGGTCGGCCGCGCTCCCGGACCTGGACGGGCCGCTCCTCGAAGACCTCGCCGTCCGGTACCGGATGAGCGGCGGCGAGCTGCGCGCCGTCGCCTCCGTCGCGGACGCCGGGGCCCGGCTGGCGGGCAACGGACACCCGGAGCCGGTCGCCGACCATGTCGAACCCGCCATCGCCACCGTGACCCGGGGGCGCAGCGGCAGCGCCGTCCACTCCATCGTGCCCCGCCGCACCGTCGATGACCTGGTCCTGCCCGACGTCCAGTTCCGCCAGATCCTGGAGATCGCCTCGGCCTTCCGTGCCTGGCCCCGGATCTCCGAGAGCTGGGGCTTCGCCCGCCGCTCGGGACACGGCGGGGTAAAAGCGCTCTTCACCGGAGAGCCCGGCACCGGCAAGACCATGTCCGCCGAGATCGTCACCGGCATGCTGGGCCTGGAACTCCTCAAAGTGGACCTCGCCCAGGTCGTCTCCAAATGGGTGGGGGAGACGGAGAAGAACATGGAGACCGCCTTCCGGCAGGCCGAGGAGAGCCAGGCGGTGCTGCTCTTCGACGAGGCCGACGCCCTGTTCGGCAAGCGCGGCGAGGTCAAGCACGGCACCGACCGGTACGCCAACCTGGAAGTCGGCTACCTCCTGCAACGCCTGGAGGCCAGCGACGGACTGGTGATCCTCACCAGCAACCTCAAGGACAACATCGACCCGGCGTTCACCCGCCGCTTCCACTTCGTCGTCCACTTCCCCCGCCCGGCCGCCGCCGAACGCCGCAGGCTGTGGCGCATCGCCTTCCCCCCGGAGGCCCCGCTCGCCCCCGACGTGGACCTAGACGCCCTGGCGCGCCTCGACATGACCGGCGCGGGCATCACCGCGGCGGCCCGCACCGCCGCGCTCTCCGCGGCGGACGGCGACAGCGCTACGATCGGGATGCGCGATATCGTCCGCGGCGTGACACGCCAGTTCCAGCGCGAGGCCCGCCTGCTCCGCCCGGCCGAACTGGGCCCCCACGCCCACTTCCTCGACGACGCGACCCAGGGGTGACCGCCGATGCTGCCCACCGAACCTCCGCTCTCCCTGCACCGCCTGGTGGCCCCGATCCCACCGGCCCGAACCCCGGAAACCGCGGCCGCCACCCACCAGACCCCGGCCCCCACTCCTGCCGCGCCGCAGCCGGCGACCCCGCTCGACCGCCTCCTGGCGGTGGGCCAGAACCAGGTGGGCAACGCGGCCGTGGCGGCCCAGGCGAACGCCGTCCCGCACCCGCCGGTCGTGGTGGCGGTGGTGGCGCCGAAACCGAAACCCCCTCAGCCCTCCTGACCCCCGGCCACGCGCCCGGCGACCTGCCGCTGCAACTCCTCGACCCGTTCCAGCGACGCGTACGCCCGGTCCACCTCGTCGTCGTCCACCGAACCGGCGCCCCAGTTCGAGGGGGAGCGCAGTTCCTTCTCCAACCGGCGTACGGACGTGGCGTGCTCGGCGTGCAGGACCTCCAGCAGGGACCCGCCACAGCCCAGGGCGTCCCCGGCATCGGAGGACTCGAAGAGGCGGAAGACCGTGGAACGGCCCGCCCGCAGCTCGTCCATCCGGTAGCAGACGATCCGGTCTTCCCTGCCGGGATCGGCGGCGGGCACGCGGACCAGCGGCATCAGATCCGAGTCCTGGGCCAGGAGCCGCAGTTCGGTGTCGACCATGCCGTCGGGCTCAGCCGTCGGACCGCCCCGGCCGGGCGGCACGGCCAGTTGCCAGGGCTGGTTGGTGAAGAGCGCCAGCAGACGCAGCCGCCACAGCCCGCCTTCCGCGAGGACGAAGATCTCCTCGGGGAACGCGACGCCATAGCACTCGCGCAGCACCTCACGCGGGCCGAGCCCTGTCCCGTACAGCGCCAGCGCCAGCCGGGCCATCGACGCGTAGTCCTCGCGTGTCGCTTCGGCGCGCAGCCGGTCGACGTCATCCGTCATCGCGGATCTCCCGGGGTCATCACCGGCCTCCTCGCCTGCCGCCTCGTGCGGACGGCTTCTTCGTGACGGCGTCCAGCGCCCGGCTGATGTTCTTCCAGAGCTTGGCGAGCTGGGGAGCGGTCATCGCCGAGATGATCTCCTGGGTCGTCTCATGCGCCGTGTCGACCGCCTGCTTGAAATTGGGGTCCTCTGCCACCGCCTGGAGCCTGTTCAGAGCCTCTACCTCGGCATGGAGCCGGGCCTTCAGCGCCCTGACGGCCCGGCTGTCGGCCGTCAGTCTCGGGTTGTCGGCCATCAGCATGGCGGTGTCCTCGACATGGGAGAAGATCTTGTTCTGCAGGAGGCGCTGGGCTGTCTCGTCCAGCCCCGCGGTGGCGCGGGTGAACTCCCTGGCCAGGGTACGGGCGCTGGCATTCGACTGCGACTGGATGATGAGTGCGTACATCCGGTGGGCGGTGCGCAGCACCTCCTCGCCGCCGCGCACCCGCATCCTGCCCTGCTCGGCGCGGCGGGCGGCCAGCGGGGTGACAGTGAGGCCACGGGCCTCGTCGCCGGGGAGCGGGCTCGTGCCGGTGCTCGCCTCCGGCGCGTACGCCACGGAGAAGTCGCTGCCGAACGCCTTCATGAGTGCGATCTTCATCGCGCGGCCCTCGGCACCGCGCACCCCGAAGAGCAGGCCCTGGACCTCCAGCAGGGCGCGGCCCCGGGCGTCCTGGAAGATCCCGCCGACGCTGCCCTCCTGCCGGTCCCACGCCTTGATGAGCATGTTCGGCTCGGTCGGGTAGAGCATCTGCGGATACTTCCTGGCGATGCCGACCCGGATGGCCCGGTCCAACTCGTTCGCGAGCCGCGTCAGTTGCTTGGCGCGGCGGTCGGCCTTCCGGCCCCAGTCGAAGTCGTTGAAGTGGTAGCCGCCGATCGTGAGCAGCGGGTGGGACTCCATTTCGCTGAGCACCTTCTCGTACGCTCGCAGCACCCCCACCCCGCTGATCGCGGCGACACCCGTGTCGGCGTCCTGGCTCACGATATGGACCTGCTGGTTCACATCCTTGAGGATGTTCACCGCGGACCTGGTGTACTCGGAGCGGATCACCTCGTCGCGGAAGACGCCGTAGGGGAGCGAACCCTTGTCGCGCAGGCCCTTCTCGTTGGCCTCGGCCCGTCGTTTGTTGGACCCTTCGAGCTGCTGGTAGGCCGCGCGGACCTCCTCGATGTCGACCTTGCGCTTCCGCTTGCCCTTGACCCACCTGGGGGTCCAGACGAAGCCGAACACCGCCATCAGCAGCTCGGGCTTGCGGCCGACGCTGCCGATGGCACCTCGGATGGGGTCGCCCTCCTGCGGGTTGAGCCGTTCGAAGGAGTTGATGCCGATGACGACGGCCGTCCGAGCCGCCGCCATGTCCTGGGCGTGCAGCGCCCCCGTACCCCGCCACGCCTCGTCGAGATAGCGGGTCGCGACCTTGGGGTTCTTCGTGATCTCGGCGGGGATGGCGGCCATGTTGACGACGAAGCCGATCCAGCGGTCGTTCCCCTCCATGGGCTGGTCGATCGGCTGGAGCTGAACGACCGCGAACGGATGGCGCTTGATGGGGAACTTCCCCTGCGCCCGGTCGATCCGATACGGGAAGAGCTCCTTGTACGACGTGCTCTTCGAGGGGTTGATGGTCACCATCACGGAGAAGCTGTCGGAGCCCTTCTTCTTCAGCTCGATCCGGGTGAGGCGATGGCGCCGCTTGATGGCCGGAAGCCCCTCCCGTACCGACTCCTCGGTGGCCCCTTCCTCGCCGAGCAGGCGCGTCGCCTCGCGCACGGCGGCGTCCAGGGCGCGCTGCGTGTCCTTCGTGGGCCGCTTCTTCGTGCGGTCCTTCCGCCGGTCCTTCCTCGGACCCTTCCTCCGGTCCGGACGGCGCCGCTGGTCCGGACGCCTTCGCCTGCGTGGCCTGCCCGGCCGCTTCCGGTCCGGCTTCCGCTTCGGTTTGGGCTTCGGCTTCTTCTTGGTGAACTTCGGCTTGATCTTGGCCCAGAGCTTCTTCACCAGGCCCACGATCTTGTCGATCACCCAGTCCACGGCCCGGCTGACCGGCTTGGACATCGCCTGGACGATCTGCTTCACGCGGGAGGCGATCCCGCCCACGCCCAGGACCGCCGCCAGGACGCCCAGCAGGACCGGGATGGAGCGGGCCAGGGCGCGTTCGATCAGCCCCGGCACGCCGCCGCTGCCGCCTCTGGCGATGGCGATGACCGCGTCCAGCACGGCGTTCACGAACTCGAAGATCTGGCGTGCCTGGGTGACGATGAAGCGCACGAAGTCGATGATCAGCTTCACCGCCCGGATGAACGCCGACGCGGGGTTGAGCAGCGAGAGCACCCACATGATCCCGGCCTGGATGATCGTGGGCGTCACATACGCGATGACCTTGTCGAGCAGCCCCTTCTTCAGATCGCCCACGCGCGTCTTGAGGTCGTCCCACATCCCCGCGACGCCCCGCTTGCGGGTCTCTGCGACCAGTGGCACCGAGGTCTCGGCCGCCGTGACCGCCGGTTCCATCTTGGGGACCTTGCGGACGATCCGGGCGCGGATGTTCTGCCACGTCAGCCCGAGTACGGAGCCGAGCATCTTCAGGACGCCCTGGGCGTCGAACTTCGACGGCACCTCGATGCCCGCCTCGGCCGTCTTGCCCAACAGCCACGACAAGATGCCCTGTTGCAGATGGCGGCCGATGTTCGCCAGGAACTGCCGCAGACCCGCCCCGACGGCCGACACCAGATTGCGCAGGAAGCCGATCGGGTCCTTGAGGATCAGCATCACCGCCTGCGCGGCCTTGGCGAGCACCGACAGCAGCAGCCGCTTCAGCTCCAGGATGGTGTTGATGACGGCCTTGACCGCGCTCACGGCCTTGTCCACCAGGCCCTTGTTCTTCTCCTTCTCCGCGGCGATCTCGTCGTCGACCGACTTGAGCGCATCGGTGTACTTGGTGGCCAGCGTGTCGACGAGCTGGGTGCCCTTGTCGTCCACGGACTGCGTGAGTTCGTCGAACTTGTCGGTGAACTCGGCGGCCGCCTCCCGGCCGATGGACCGCAGATCGGCCGGGAGCGCCTGTACCGCGGCCTGCAGCTCCGTCCGGCCGTCCGCGATGCGCCGCTTCGCCCGGTTCAGCTCCCCGCCGATGGTGTCGGCGACGTCGGAGATCACCTGCCGCATCCGGCGGACGTAGTTGTCGCGGGCCTCCTCGAAGATCTTGTCGGCCTCCGCGGGCAGCCCCGCGAACAGGTCCCGCATCCAGCGCAGTTTGCCCGTCGCACCCGAGTACCGCCTGCTCTTGTACTCGTCCATCTTCCGCTTGTGTTCGGCGGTGAAGTCGTCCCGGGCCGCCTTCTCATCCCTGCCGAACTGGTCGTCTACCCGCTTGTCGAGTCCGTCGAGGATGGACTCGACGTCCTTCTTCATCGTGTCGAAGACGCCCTGCAGTGTGGCCGTGACCTGGGCCCGCTTGTCCTCGTCCCGGCCCTTGGCCCCGGACTTGCCCGCGCCGACCTGCTGCCCGGTGCGCACCCGGTGCGCGCCCATCGCGCCCATGGCCGCGGCGCCGAGCCGCTTCGCCCGCGCGGTGGAGGCGTGCAGCTCGCCCGCCTCATGCTTGCGCAGCTGCTTCGGGGCCGCCGCGGAATGCCGTTCGGCGGCCTTCTTCTCGCCCAGTGCCTTGCCGAACGTGGGCTCGTTGGACTTCTTCAGCTGCGCCTCGGTGACCTGCGCGTCCGCCATCCGCTGGTCGACCTGGGCAGGCCCCGCGGACATGTCGGTGGCCGACGGCGGCAGCTTATCCGGTACGGCGCTCGCGGGATTCGGCGTCCCCGGAGTGCCGGGCGGCCGGTCGGCGGCCAGCGGTACGACCTTCTTGGGCACCGCCGCCGAGGTGTCCGGCGGCGCCGCGGTCGTCGTGGCGATCTGCTCGGCCGAGTCCGTCTTGCCCTCGCCGACCTGGTCCTGTACCTCGGCCCGCACCTCATCGGCCTTGCCGGAGTCGGCGAACTTGTCCGCCTCGTCAAGATTCTTCGGCGCCTTCTCGGCGATCGCCTTCTCGACCGCCCTGATGAACGCTTCCTTGTCGAACTCCTTCGGCTTGGCCTCGTTCATCTTCTCGGCGTTGGCGGTCTTGCCCTGCGCCTCTTCGTCGTCCTTGGGCGGCAGGGCCGCGTCCTGCGCCGCCGTCGCCTCGGTCTTGGGAGGCGGGTGCGACGTCGCCACCGAGCGCTTCTTGCGCCGTACGTCCTGCTTCAGCGCCGCGAACTTCGGATCCGCCTCCGGTCCGGGACGCGCCGCCACCTCAGCCCCGCCCCCGGAGGCCGCGGCCGCCGCGACCGCGCCATTGCCGACCGTGTCCTGCCCGGCGCTCGGCTGTGCGGCCGACGCGGGCGGAAGCGGCGCCGGTCCGCGCCCGGCGGCCAGCGCCGCCGACACGGCCGCGTTGGACGCGGGGAGCGGGGTTCGCGCGGGGCCGGGGTCGCGTGCTTCCGGACGCTGCCGCACCGGGGCGGAAGCCGTCTTCGACGACTTTGGCCGCGGCGCGAGGGCTTTGGGCGGTGGCATCGGTCGGAACCCCTCCCACAGCACGTTCTTCCCGGTGAAGCGTGCCAGCACGGGCGTGACGCGACCGTCACCCCGCTGTCCCCCCAGCGTCTCCACGAGCCCGGACCGCGTATCCGCCCGCGAGCGGGGAACGCGAGAAGCCGAGGACAGAGGAAAGGAGTTCCCGTGCCCGTCACCTTCCGCAAGAGCTTCCGCATATTTCCCGGCGTCCGGCTCAACATCAACCGCAAGTCGGTCTCCGTCACCCTCGGAAAGGGCGACGCCAAGCGCACCTACTCCTCCACCGGCCGCAGGACGACGTCGATGGACCTCCCCGGCCCCTTCGGCTACCGCAAGACCACCACACGCCACTGACGACAGGGCCGGTCCCGTCCGAGGACGGGACCGGCCCTGTCGTGCGAGCAGACGGTCAGACGCGGTCGGCCGCGATCAGGACGTACTGGAAGGAGCCGTCCTTGTAGGAGTTGATGAACGCCTCCTCGATGCCGGTGACCAGGGAGGACGTGGCCCGCAGCTCCCAGTAGGGCAGCGTCGCGGGCGTGAGGTCGACGACGGCCTGCGGTACGAGGCGGTTGTCGGCCATCGCGCGCAGGTACTCCCGGCGGGAGTGGATGTTGCACTCGAAGTGCGCGTTGATCTGGGAGACCCACTTCGAGGGCTGGCCATAACGCGGGTTCCAGCAGCCGGTGATGGTCACGTAGCGGCCGCCGACCTTGAGGATGCGGGAGTGCTCGGCGAAGAGGTCGTGCAGGTCGACGTACATGCTCGACTCGTTGTTCCACGAGGCCGCGGCCTGCCCGGTCTCGAAGGGCGTACCGAGCATGTTGCAGACACGGGCGCTGACATGGTCCTCGATGCCGAGTTCGCGGGCCCGCCGATTGGCGAAGTCGGCCTGCTTGGCCGACAGCGTGACGCCCCGCACCGTACAGCCGAAGCGCTGGTGGGCCATGACCATCGAGCCGCCGCGACCGCATCCCGCGTCCACGAGCGTGTCGTCGCGCTCAATGGGGCCGAGGTGGTCCAGGAGGAGTTCGGCCTGCGCCGACTCCAGGCGGTGCAGCTCGGCGATCAGCTTCTTCTCGTACGTGCTCTCGCCCGGGTCGCCGAGGGCGGCGTGGTCGACGTCGCCGATGCCGTAATGGTGGTGATACAGGCCGTCGACATCGCCGAGACGCAGGTTCACGGGCCTGGCCTCGCGATCCCAGTAGCGGGCGATGTCCCCCTGGTAGGGCGTCACCGGGTTGGGGATGAACACGGAGGCACCGGCGGAGGTGGCGACGTCGGCGGTGAACTCGGTGCTGGTCATGAATAAGTCCATTCTCTCTACCAGAAGTCGGGCAGGCTGTAGCGGTAGGTATTGGTCTGGTGCCAGTAGTGGTTGCCGTCGACCCACACGGCCACGCCCCGCAGAAAGCGGGCCACGGTGGGCACGGGACAGGCGGCGGCCAGCGCCGCGGCCTCGGCCTCGAAGTCGTGCATGAGGTCGTTGTGGACCTCGATCGCCTTCAGATAGGCCTCGCGCTCGGAGAGGCCCTCACGCTCGGCGATCACCACCGGCAGGTTCAGGTGACGGCCGGGGCTGGCGAGTTCCTTGGTGTACGAGTACAGGTCGTTCACGATGGTGGTGGCGTTCCCGGCGAGCGCGATGACCCGCTGCATGGCGGGCTGGGCGTGCAGGTCGGCCGGGAGTTCGTAACCGCCGACGGAGTCGGTGATGGTGGGGCAGGGGCGGAAGTTGTTGAACTGGCGCATCGCCAGGTACTCCCACACCTCGGGAACGTGGTCCGTCTCGGCCCAGGCGGCCTCGGCGAGGTATCCCATGTGCAGCCGGGCCATGTCGTGCCGGAACCGGTCGGCCTGGGAGGCGCTGGCCTCGCGGCAGAAGTACTCCATGGCCGAGCGGTAGGCGCGCCGGGGCGCGTCCGAATGGAGCGACCGCGCCCACTGCGGCTCGTACTCCTTCGCCGTGTGCAGCGGATCGAGGGCGGTGTGCGCCAGCAGAAGACGTCCGCCGAGGCCGATGGGCGAGCCTCCGTGGTCCTCGCAGTAGCAGTCGTCCACCGCGTTCTCGGCGACCATCAGGCGGGTGGCGAGCATGATGTGGTCGACGGTGGGCGCGTCGGGATGGCAGGCGACCATGTAGCGCCCCACGGAGAAGCCGTCGAACTGGTCCTCCCAGTCCTCGGGGTACAGGTCGACTTCATCCAGTGCCCAGGCCTTGATCCTGCGGCTGACCTCCTCCACCCGCCCGGGGTCGGGCTCCGGCACCGGGTGGTAGTAGAGGCCCGGGATCGGGGTGCCCTCCGCTGGAGCCTCCGGCGTGGGTTCCGGCGGTGCGGACTCGCGCCGGGCCGGGTGGAGGCTTGCCGTACCCAGACCGCTGGGGCCGTGCGGGATCCGTCCCAGGCCGGGCAGGGATGTCGGAGGGGAAAACTCGGGCGCGGGCATCCAAGACTCCTCGGTGGGGTGGGTGGCTGTCCCGGACGGACCGCTAGTCGCGGCTGCGGGCGATCTGCACGTTCTCCAGCACGCCGAGGGCGTCCGGCACCAGGATGGCGGCGGAGTAGTAGGCGCTGACGAGGTACGAGATGATCGCCTTCTCGTCGATGCCCATGAACCGCACCGACAGGCCCGGTTCGAACTCCTCCGGCAGACCGGTCTGACGCAGGCCGATGACACCCTGGTTGTCCTCGCCGGTGCGCATCACCAGGACCGAGCTGGTGTTCTCCTTGGAGATGGGGATCTTGTTGCAGGGCAGGATCGGGACACCGCGCCAGGCCGGGACCTGCTGCCCACCGAGGTCGACATGGGTCGGATAGAGCCCCCGGGAGTTGAACTCGCGCCCGATCGCCGCGATCGTCCGGGGGTGGGCGAGGAAGAACTTGGACCCGCGGCGGCGGCAGAGCAGCTCGTCGAGGTCGTCCGGGGTGGGCGGACCGGAGTGGGTCTGAATGCGCTGCTTGAAGTCGGCGTTGTGGAGCAGACCGAACTCCCGGTTGTTGACCAGCTCGTGCTCCTGGCGCTCGCGCAGCGCCTCGATGACGAGCCTCAGCTGCTCCTCGGTCTGGTCCATCGGCTCGTTGTAGAGGTCGGCGACCCGCGTGTGGATGCGCAGCACGGTCTGCGCCACGGAGAGTTCGTACTCGCGCGGCTTCAGCTCGTAGTCGACGAACGTGCCGGGCAGCGCGGGTTCGCCGGTGTGACCGGCCGACATGGCGATCTCGGCCTCGCCGCGATGGTTCTGCCGCTGGCCGAGGCGCGAGCGGAACTCCTGGACGTGGGCCTGGAGGCTTGGCGCCGAGGAGAGCACGGCGCTGAAGTCGGCGCGGGACAGGGTGAGCAGGGTGCCGAAGGTCTCGGCGGTGGCGGTGGCGTCCCATGTGGCGTCCGCGTCCAGCAGGGCGTCCTCACCGAAGCGGTCGCCATCGGCGAGTACGGCGACGGCGACCTCGTCACCGTACTTGCCGACGGTGGTCCGGCTGACGCGGCCGTGGGCGATCATGTGGAACTGCTCTGCGGGCGTCCCGCGTTCGACCAGCGTCTCCCCGGCGCGGAAGTCGCGCTGGACGCACCGGTCGGCGATGGCCGTCAGCACCTCCACGTCCTCGAAGCCGCGCAGCAGGGCCAGTTCGCCGAGTTCGCGGGGGATCACCCGGACGGTGCCACCGTCCTGGACGAACTCCACGCGCCCGTCGCCAACGGTGTAACTCAGCCGACGGTTCACCCGGTAGGTGCCGCCCTTGACCTCGACCCAGGGGAGCGACCGCAGCAGCCAGCGGGAGGTGATCCCCTGCATCTGCGGCGCGGACTTGGTCGTGGTGGCAAGGTTGCGGGCGGCCGCCGTGCTCAGGCTGGACTGCCGAGTCGGCTCCTGAGGGGCTTCCGGGCTGGTACCAACAGTCATCGGGCGAGCTCTCCTTCGTAAGGGCGGTGGCCCCGCGCGCGTGCGCGTCACCGGAAAAGAGGAAGGGAGGGGGACAAACGTCCGGGAATCCGTCCAGACCCGGGGAACAGTAGCCGCCGGTACGTCCAGTCGGCCTCAGGTAACTGTCGGTATTAACTCGATAAGATGATCGTGGCCCGTCCGGGGTTTGCCGACGTGGCCGACGGTAAATCAGACGCGACCGCCCGGCGCCCCCGATGCGCGGCGGCGCCCCTCCCTTCCCCTCTCGTGGCGCATGCCCGAGGACCGTTGACGAAACGGAACGCTGCTCCGTATGTTAACCGGAACGGCGCTCCGCTTTCGATCGCGGTCGAAGCGCAGGTGCTTTCTGTTCTGGAAGGAAACCCGCATCATGAGTGAACTGCCCTACACCGACGCCCCGTTCAGCTCGCCCGCGCCCGTCCTGTCGGTCGCCCCGGTCGTGCTGCCCGCCCCCGACCGGGCCGTGGACCTGGCGATGCGCGTCTCGGCGCCCGTGACCGGGAGCGACCTGCCGGTCCTCCTCCTCTCGCACGGCCAGGGCTACTCGAACCACCTCTCCTCGCTCAACGGCTACGCGCCCCTCGCCAACTTCTGGGCCGCGCACGGCTTCGTCGTCATCCAGCCCACCCACCTCAGCTCCAGGTCGCTGAAGCTCGACCCCGACACCCCCGGCGCGCCCCTGTTCTGGCGCTCACGGGCCGAGGACATGACGCGCGTCCTGGACCAGCTCGACGCGATCGAGGCGGCCGTCCCGCAGCTGAGCGGGCGGCTGGACCACGGCAAGGTCGCCGTGGCCGGGCACTCGATGGGCGGGCACACCGCGAGCCTGCTGCTCGGCGCCCGGCTCACCGACCCTGACGACGGCCGCGAAGTGAACCTGGCCGAGCCCCGCATCACGGCGGGGGTCCTGCTCACCGCGCCCGGCCGGGGCGGCGACGCCCTCACCCCGTCCGTGGCCGAGACCATGCCGTTCTTCCTGACCACGGACTTCTCCGCGATGACGACACCCGCACTCGTGGTCGCCGGAGACAAGGACGCCTCCGCCCATCTGACGGACATGGGCCCGGACTGGCACACCGATCCGTACACCCTCGCCCCGGGCCCCAAGTCCCTGCTCACCCTGTTCGACGCGGAGCACGGGCTCGGCGGGATCGCCGGATATGACGTCGCCGAGACCACGGACGAGAACCCGGAGCGCGTGTCCGCCGTCCAGCGGCTCACCTGGGCCTACCTCCGCAGCGAGCTGTACCCCGGGGATTCCGCGTGGAAGACGGCGGTTGACGCGCTGACGGCGGACACCAGCCCGCTCGGGCGCGTCGAGTCCAAGTAGGCCGACGAGGCACCTGATGAGCGCGCGGCGGACCGGTGACGACACATCACCGGTCCGCCGCGCGCGATCGCCCGATCAGGCCTGCGCGACCACCCCGTCGGTGGAGGCGCCCGAGGCGATTCCGTGGGCGGGCTCGGGTACCGACTCCGGTGCCAGCAGCACCGAGCGGCGGCCGTCCACACCGACCGGCACATCGCCGTCGATGGTGACGCGGCGCAGGGTGCGCTCATGGGCGTCGGAGTCGTCGACGCCGTAGTGCTGGGTGGCGCGGTTGTCCCAGATGGCGACGTCACCGGCGCGCCACTGCCAGCGCAGGGTGTTCTCCGGACGTTCGATGTGCGACTGGAGGATTTCGATGAGGGCGCGCGAGTCGCGGCCGTTGAAGCCGGTGAGTTTCTGAATGAAGTTGCCCAGGACCAAGGTGCGTTCGCCGGTCTCGGGGTGGACCCGCACCACCGGGTGCTCGGTCTGGAACTTGATCGCGGTGAACACCGTGAGGTGCTGCTTCAGCGCCGCAGCCGGTGCGTCGGGGCGTGAGGCGGCGTAGTCGTAGTCGTTGGTGTGCACCCCGCGCAGGCTGTCGGCCAGCACCCGCAGCGGCTCGGGGAGGTTGGCGTAGGCGGCGGCGGTGTTGGACCAGAGGGTGTTGCCGCCGTACGGCGGGATGACCTCGGCGCGCAGGATGGAGAACGCCGGATAGGCGGGCACGAACGTGACGTCCGTGTGCCACTGGTTGGCCCGCCCGCCGTGCTCGTTGTCGATGGGGAACGCGTAACGGCCATCGGCGGACGGCACGGTGGGGTGCGCGACGGGCTCGCCGAGGAGCCTGCCGAACGCCTCGTGGCTCTCGGCGTCGAGGTGGTGCTGGTCGCGGAAGAAGACGACCTTGTGCTGGAGCGCGGCGGCCCGGATCGCGGCCACGGTGGCCTCGTCCAGGTCGCCGCCGAGCCGCACTCCGGAGATCACGGCCCCCAGGCGGCCGCCGACCTTCTCGACGGTGAGGTTGGTAGCGGTCGCGGCGGGTGCGGTGAGCGTCATGGTGGAGGTCCCTTCGCCGGGGCGGGTGCCGGGTTCGTTGCTGTCGGAGCGGAAGGAAATCCGCGCAGGTGAAACGCGCGGATGACACGGGGTGGGCCCGCAGAAAATGGGGTGAGGGAGGGTGTCGCGCGGTCAGCGACACGCACACCCGGCGCGGGCGGCGGGGCGTCCCCGGCCCGCACAAGGCCGCGGAACGCGGAGATTCATCGCGGTCACGTCCACGAGCTTGGACATCGTGCTGATGGCCGGTCAAGGCATCCCGGGTCGGCTTCACGACCTTGCAACACGCCTGACACCCGGGCCTGCCCCCAGTCGCCAGAACACCACCGCGCACGGCATGTTGGGAGCGCGTCACCGCATCCACCAGGAGGACCCCCATGCCCACCAGCCCGCCCCCGGGTACCCGTACCTCTGGCGACGGCCGCCGGGAGGCGAACGCCGCCTCGGTGCTGCGCGCCGTACTCGACCACGGCCCGGTGGCCCGCAGTGGCATCGCCCGGCTGGCCGGGCTGAGCCCGGCGGCCGTGTCCCGGCAGTGCACCGATCTGACCCGGCTCGGCCTGGTGCGCGAGGTGCCCGAGCTGGTCGCCGCGAGCGGTGTGGGCCGACCGCAGATCCCGGTGGACCTGCACACCGGCGACGCGGGCGGGCCACTCGTCGCGGGCGTGCACATCGGCGTCCCCGGGTCCAGCTTCGGCCTGACGGATCTGCGTGGCACGGTGGTGGCCCGGCAGGACTTCCCGCACGACGGGATACCCGCCGCCGAGCTGCGGACACGCCTCGGCCGGGCGCTGGCCGCGTTCCTCGCGGAACACCGGCCGGACGGCGCCAGGCTCCTCGGCGTGGGCGCGGCCATCGGCGGCTGGGTGGACCCGGCGCACGGCACCGTCGTACGGCATGAGGCGCTCGGCTGGGACCACTACCCGCTGGGAGCGGACCTACAGCGGCACACCGGGCTGCCCGTCCGGGTCGACAATCACGCCCGCGCCGTCGCCCGCTCCGAGCTGCTGTTCGGGCGGCCTGCGGCACGGCGCTCCCTGGTGCACCTGTTCGTCGGCAACGTGGTGGACGCGGCGCTCGCCATCGCGGGCGTCGTGCACAGCGGGCCCAGGTCGGGCGCCGGGGATGTGGCGCACCTGCCGGTGCCGGACAGCACGGCGCCCTGTCCGTGCGGCCGCACCGGCTGCCTGGAGGCGACCGTCTCCGACACCGTCCTCGCCCGGCGCGCGGTGGCGGGCGGGCTGATTCCCGAGCCCGACGCCGCACTGCTCGTGGACGCGGCGGCAGCGGGGGAGCGGCGTGCCGACGCACTGCTGCGGGAGCGAGCACGGGCGGTGGGCCGGGCCACGGGACTGCTCCTCGATGTGCTGGGCCCCGATCTGGTGGTGGTCACCGAGCGGTCGAGCACACTCCAGCCCGCCTACCTCGATGAGATCCGGACGGCCGCGGTCGCGCACGCACACGTCTGCGACGACCCCGAGCGGATCGTGGTCCCACATGCTGGACCGGCGGCGCTTCTCGTGGCGGCGGCCACCGTCGTACTGAATCCGCTGCTCACAAGCCCGCTGCAAGCTTGCCGCAATACGGCCGCAATACTCCCGTAGGACCGTCAAGCCGCCCTGCCCGAACGGTTGTTGACCACCGTGCGGGACCGCTGACATTCTGCTGCGCGTGCCCCCGGACCTGCGCCTCGTCTCCCGCTGCCATGTCGATCTGTGTCGACAGGCCAGCGCGATCTGTGCTGCCCGCCGATAGCGCACCGCTGATCCGCCACCGAGTCACCGCTGATCCAGCCTGACTCCGCGTCCGGCGGACGTCCTGAACACCTCACAGCGGAACACCTCGCAGCGCGTCACCTCCCCCCGGCCGTCGGCCGCGCCCCGGGATCCGCGTGCGCGCCCCCGATTACTTCCTGCCGAAGCGAAAAGAAATAGGTCTTCCCTCATGCGCACACCTCCCCTCCCGCCCCCGGACCCGCTGCCCCGGCGCACCGCCCTGCGGGCCGCCGGTGCCGGGGCCCTGCTGCTCGGGGCGGGTGGCGCGCTGACCGGCTGCCGTTCGGCCGTCTCCACGGTCGGCGGGTCGGCGGGCGGACCCAAGCGCGGCGGGACGCTCACGGTCGCGGTCAACGAGGACTTCGAGCCCTCCCTGCTGTTCACCCAGGCCGACCAGTCGCTGCAGAACCGGCTGATCTACAACACCCTGATCCGCTACGACGAACGGCTGCGGCCCCAGCCGGAGCTGGCCACCTCGTGGCAGTACGCCGCCGACGGCCGCAGCATCACGCTCACCCTGCGCGACGACGTCACGTACCACGACGGCCGCCCCTTCACCGCGGACGACGTCATCTTCGCGGTCAAGAACCTGCGTGTGCCGGAGCGCTCCTCCCAATTCGCCGCGACCGCCAAGGCGGTGACCGGCTTCGAGAAGCGCGGCGACCATGAGCTGGTGCTGAGACTCGCCCACCCGGTGAGCAACCTCTTCGACCTCTTCGAATTCATGATCATCGCGGACCGGCACACGATCGAGGACACCCTGGCGGGCCGGAAGCTCAACGGCACCGGCCCCTTCAAGTTCGTCAGCCGGAAACCGGGGGTGGGCCTGAGCCTCGTACGCAACGACACGTACTGGATGCCGAACCGTCCCTACCTCGACGCCGTCGAACTCCGCCTCTACACCCAGCCGGACGCCCTGCTGTCCGCGCTGCGCTCGGGCCAGGCGCAGCTGTCGTACCACGTGTCGGGCAAGTACCTGGCCACGCTGAAGGTCGGTGCGAGCTTCAGCGTCAAGCGATACGACACCGGCACCGGCGCCATGTACATCGGCGCCAGCGTCACCAAGGCACCGGCCGACAACAAGACCTTCCGGCAGGCCATCGCCTGGGCGGTGGACCGGGACCGGATCGTGGCGCAGGCGCTCGGCGGCTACGGCCTCGCCTCGGCGGCGCCCTGGCCCCGGTCCTCACCCGCGCACAGCGAGGCCACCCGCACCCACTACACCCACAACCCGGCCAGCGCCCGTGAACTGCTGAAATCCTCCGGGGTGTCCACGAAGCAGACCCTGCCGCTGGGCCACCCCACCACCTCGGTGCACACCACCATCGCCGAGATCGTGCAGAACGACCTGAAGCAGGTCGGCATCAAGACCGAACTGGAACCCACCGACCCGGCCGTGTTCCAGAAGCAGCTGATCTCCGGCACGATGCCCACGCTGTGGATCAACAGCCACTCCTTCGCGCAGGTCCACCCCTCGACCCTGGCCATCAGCGCCTACCCCTTCAACGAGGCCAAGAACACCTCGCACTACCGCTCCCAGCCGTACACCGAGGCCGTCCACGCCGCCTGGCGGCACAAGAGGGCCGACGGCGCCGAGGCGAACGCCCTCTACCGCCACGTCTCCGACCTCCTCCTCGACCAGGCGTTCATCATCGACCTCGCCATCGAGGACGCGGTGCAGGTGGCGTCGAAGAGACTCCACGGGCCGACGCTCAACAAATACATGTACCTCAACCTCGACAACGCCTACCTGGACTGACCATGCGTGGCTATCTCCTGAAGAAAATCCCCTCGGCGCTGCTGGTCCTCCTCCTCGCCTCCTTCCTGATCTTCGCGATCCTCCGGCTCGTCCCCGGCGACGCCGCGGACGCCCTCGCCGGACCGGACGCCTCACCCGAGTCCGTCGCGGCCATCCGCCACCAACTCGGCCTCGACCAACCGATCCTGACCCAGTACGTGAGCTGGATCGGCGACCTGGTCACCGGTGAGCTGGGCCCGTCGTACGCCATCGGCGGCGAAGTCGCCGACCTCATCGGCGACGGATTCGCGGCCACCGCCGAACTCACCGCGGGCGCCTTGTTCTTCACCGTCGTCATCGGTCTGCTGCTCGGCGTGCTCGGCGCCACCTCCCGGCGCCCCGCCGTGCGGGCGGCTGTGCGGGCCCTGACCACCGCCGCCCTGGCGGTGCCGCCGTTCGTGACCGGTGTCGTGCTGGTGCTCGTCCTCGCGGTGCAGTTCGTCGTGCTGCCGTCCGGCGGCCGGATCGGGCTCTTCGAAGCACCCGACCTGGAGCTGCAGTACCTGCTGCTGCCCTCGCTGTGCCTCGCCCTGCCCAGCGCGGCCGTGCTGGGCCGCTACCTCAAGGACAGCCTGGAACGCGCCCTCGGTGAGGACTACATCCGCACCGCCACCGCGGCCGGAGTACCCCGGCGCAGACTGCTGTGGCGGCACGCCCTCCCCAACGCCCTGCCACCCGTCGTCACCCTGCTCGGCATCCAGACCGGCCAGCTCCTCGGCGGAGCCGTCCTGGTGGAGGCCATCTTCGCCTGGCCCGGCCTCGGCCAGCTCGCCGACCAGGCGCTCACCCGCCGCGACTACCCCGTCGTCCAGGACGTGCTGCTGCTCCTGGTCGCGGTGTTCGTCGTGATCCAACTGCTGACCGACATCGTCTACGCGCTGCTCGACCCGCGCATCCGGTGGGAGTGAACACCCCCATGACCACGCTCTCGACCGCGACCCCGCGAAGGGTACGCAAGCGGGCCACCCGCCACCCCTACCTCACCGCCCTCACCACCACCCGCGGCCGCGTCGGCCTGGTGCTGGTCGGCCTGGTGGTGCTCAGCGGCCTGCTCGCCCCGCTCCTCACCGCCTACGACCCCACCGACCAGAGCGGCGACACCCTGCTCGGGCCCGGCAGCGCCGGACACCTGCTCGGCACCGACGACCTGGGCCGCGACCTCCTCAGCCGGGTGCTGTACGGCATCCGCGCCGACCTGGAAGTGATCGCCACCGCAGTGCCCCTCGGCGCCCTGCTGGGCTGCGTCTTCGCCCTGCTCGCCGCCGTCCACCCGGTGCTGGACACCGTGGCGCAGCGGCTGTTCGACCTGGTGCTGGCCTTCCCGGGGCTGATCCTGGCGCTCGCCATCACCGCGGTCCTCGGCCCGGGTCGCCTCCCCGTGATCGTCGTCATCGCGCTGGCCGAACTCCCCGTTTTCGGACGGCAGTTGCGGGGTGCCATCCTCGTCCAGCGGGAGCGCGAGTACGCCGTCGCCGCGCGGGTCGGCGGCACCGGCCGGGTACGGCTGCTGCTGCGGCACATCCTGCCCAACTGCACCGACCCACTGGTCGTCCAGCTCGCCGTCTCCCTCACCATCGCCGTCTTCCTCGAAGGCGCGATGAGCTTCCTCGGGGTCGGCATCCGCCCGCCCGAACCCACCCTCGGCAGCCTCCTCAGCCAGGCGCTGCCCTACCTGGCCCAGGCGCCCTTCTTCGCCGCCGGACCCATGCTCTCCGTCACCCTGCTCGTCCTCGGCTTCTCGCTGCTCTCCGAGGCCCTGAACCGGGAGATCCGCCGATGACCCCGCCCCTGACATCCCCTCTGCTGGACGTACGCGGCCTCAGCGTCGACTTCAGCGCTCCGGACGGACGAACCGTCCACGCCGTACGCGACGTGGACTTCACCCTGGAACGCGGCGAAACCCTCGCCGTCGTCGGCGAATCCGGCTCCGGAAAGTCCACCACCGCGCTCGCGCTGACCCGGATGCTGCCGGGCACAGGACGGATCACGGCCGGATCGGTGCTCCTGGACGGCACCGACCTCGCCACCGCGACCGAGGAGGAGCTGCGCGCGGTGCGCGGCGCCCGGATCGGGACGATCTTCCAGGACCCGATGACCTCCCTCAACCCCGTCCTCACGGTCCGCACCCAGCTCGACGAAGTGCTGCGCGCCCACCGCCACGGCGACCGCGCCACCCGCCGGGCCCGCGCCGAGGAACTTCTCGACCTGGTGGGCATCCCGGAACCCCGGCGCCGACTGAACGACCACCCGCACCAGTTCTCCGGAGGCCAGCGCCAGCGCATCCTCATCGCCATGGCCCTCGCGGGCGAACCGGACGTCCTGGTGGCCGACGAACCGACCACCGCACTCGACGCCACCGTGCAGGAACAGATCCTGCGGCTGCTGGCCACGCTCAACGAGGAGACCGGCACGGCCCTCCTCCTCATCACCCACAACATGGGCGTCGTCTCCCGCTCCTGCGCCCGGGCGCTGGTGATGTACGGCGGCACCGTCGTCGAGAACGGCCCGACGACCGACGTCCTCACCCGGCCCCGGCACCCCTACACCACGGGGCTGCTGGCCGCCGTACCGCGCCTGTCGTCCCCCTCCGGCACCCGCCTCACCGGCATCCCCGGCACCCCGCCCGACCTGTCGCTGCCGCTCGCGGGCTGCGCGTTCGCGCAGCGGTGCGCGTCGGCGGACGAGCAGTGCCGGACCGAGGCGCCGCCCCTGGTCGACGGCGTGGCCTGCTGGCACCACGACGAGACCCCGCCCGCCAAGCGTCCCGAGCCCGCCGCCCGCACCACCCCCGAAGAGGGCACACCCCTGCTGGAGGCCACCGCCCTGCGCAAGGAGTTCCGGGCGCGCCGCCACGCCCCGCTCGTCGCCGTCGACGACATCTCCCTCACCCTCCACGCGGGGGAGACCCTCGGCATCGTCGGCGAGTCCGGATCCGGCAAGTCCACCCTGGCCCGGCTGCTCGCCCACGCCCACCCCGCCGACAGCGGCACGATCCGGCTCCGCGGCGAGGACGTCACCCGGCCCTCCCGCACGGCGCTCCGGGCCCTGCGCCGCCAGGTGCAGATGGTCTTCCAGGACCCGTACGCCTCCCTCAACCCGCGAATGACCGTGGGCGACATCGTCGGCGAACCCCTCCTCGTCCACGGCCTTTACCCGGACCGCGCCGCACGTGCGCGACGGGTCGCCGAGCTGCTGGAACTCGTCGGACTCGACCCGGCCGTCGCCGACCGCCGGCCGCGCGCGTTCTCCGGCGGCCAGCGCCAGCGCATCGGCATCGCCCGCGCCCTGGCCCCGGAACCCTCCGTGCTGCTGTGCGACGAACCCGTCTCCGCGCTGGATGTCTCCGTACAGGCCCAGATCGTCAACCTCCTGGCCGATCTGCAGCGCGACCTCGGCCTCGCCCTGCTGTTCATCGCCCACGACCTGGCGGTCGTACGGCAGGTCAGCCACCGCATCGCGGTCATGCACCGGGGCCGGATCGTCGAGACGGGCCCCGCCGACGAGCTGTGCGCCGCTCCGCAGCACCCCTACACCAGCGCCCTGCTGGCGGCCGCCCCCGAACCCGACCCGGTACTGGAGACTCATACGGTATGAAGACACCCCCGAGACCCCTGCGGAAGCTCGGCTTCCTGACCATCGGGCTGTTCGACGAGGCCGACCCCTACCAGGGCCATGAGTCGACACTGGAGATCATCGAACTGGGCGAACGCCTGGGCTTCGACAGCGCCTGGGTGCGCCACCGCCACCTCCAGTACGGCATCTCCTCACCCATCGCCGTCCTGGCGGCCGCCTCGCAGCGCACCCGCCGTATCGAGCTGGGCACGGCCGTCATCCCCCTGGGCTGGGAGAACCCACTGCGGCTGGCCGAAGACCTGGCGACGGTCGACATCCTCTCCCGAGGCCGCCTCAACCCAGGAGTCAGCGTTGGCCCGCCAGGCCACTACGACCAGGTCAAAGGCGCGCTCTACCCCGACACGGCCGACACCGAGGACTTCAGCCACGAGCGCGTACGAAGGCTCCTGGACTGCGTACGCGGCGAACCCGTCACCCGCTTCAGCGGCGCCGAAGGCTTCGAGGTGTTCTCCGACCGCGTCCAGCCGCACGCCCCGGGCCTCGGCCGCCGCATGTGGTACGGCGGCGGCAGCCTGAGGTCGGCCCGCTGGGCCGGTGAGCAGGGCATGAACCTCCTCACCAGCAGCGTCGTGAAGGCGGAGGAGTCCGAGGACTTCGCCGAGATCCAGCTCTCGCACCTACGGACCTTCCGCGCCCACCACCCCGACGGCGACCATGCCCGCGCCTCCCAGGGCCTCGTCGTCATCCCCACCGACACCGCCTCACCGGAGCAGCGCGCGAAGTACGAGGCCTACGCCCGTAAACGCCTGCCGCGCACCACCACGCCCCAGGGCCCGGCGCGCATGATGTTCGCCCCCGATCTCGTCGGCACATCCGAGGAGATCGCCGAACGGCTCACCTCCCACGCCGCCTTCCGGGAGGTCGAGGAGGTCGCGTTCGCGCTGCCCTTCACCTTCGAGCACGAGGACTACGTCCAGATCCTCACCGACATCGCCACCAGACTCGCCCCGGCCCTGGGCTGGCAGCCGCCCGCCTGACCCAAAGGCTCCGCCTCAGCCTCCGTCCGATCCCTTCCGGTGGGGCAGCAGCGCCACCGCGAGGGCCGGAACGGCGGCCAGGACCAGCCAGGGCACGGCGGCCGGGAGGCCCAGGTCCAGCAGGGAGCCGGTGGCCGAGCTGCCGATGAGGACGATCAGACCCGATACGGAGGACAGCGCGCCGGTGTAGAGGCCGAGCCGCCCGTCCTCGGCGAGGTCGGGCACCCAGGCGCGGGCGGCCGGGACGACCAGCATCTGGCCCACGGTGAGCAGGACGACGAACCCCGCGGCGGGCAGCAGTCCCATGGCGCCCGACCACTCCGCCGGGCGCGCGGCGGCCACGACCGCGAAACCGGCCGCGATGAGCAGCAGCCCGCCCGCCATCGAGCGGCGCAGATCGAGCCGGTCGCCCGCCCAGCGGGTCACCGGCAGCTGCGCGCACACGACCAGCAGGGAGGACAGCGCGAACAGCCAGGACAGCGGAGCCTGGGAACCCGTGGCGCGCTCCACCTCGTCCGGCAGGGCCAGATAGAGCTGGTTGTAGGCGAGCAGATAGCTGCCGTACGCGCAGCACAGCGCGAGGAAGCGGCGGTTCACCAGCATCGCGCGCACCCCGCCCCGCTCCCGGACGCGGACCCGGCCGGGTATGTGCTGCGGCATCAGCCGCAGGTGCCCCGCGAGGACGAGGACGAAGACCCCCGCGCCCGCGAGGCACGCGGTACGGAAGTCCACGACCAGCAGCAGACCGCCGATCAGCGGCCCGACGAAGGCCCCTGCCTGCCCCGCCGCGCTGAACAGGGCCAGCACCCTGGTCCGGGGCCCGCGCCCCTCCTGCTCCCAGAGCACCGCCTGCCGCGCCACCTCGGACTCCACCGCCGGGGAGAACAGGGCCGCGGCGAACCCGATCAGCAGCACCGCGCCGACCACGGCCCCGACCGACTCCGCGTACCCCAGCCAGGCGAACCCGGCGATCCGCAGCACACACCCGGCCAGCACCACCGGCCGCACACCGTACCGGTCCACCAGCCAGCCGCCGACCACGAACAGACCCTGCTGGCTGAACGTCCTCAGACCCAGGACGAATCCGACCAGCCAGCCCGCCATGCCGATCGCGGTGCCGAGGTGCTCGGCGAGGAACGGCAGCACGGCGTAGAAGCCGATGTTGAAGGCGAGCTGCGTCAGGATCAGCAGCCGCAGCAGCGGCGACAGGTCCTTCCAGGTCCGTGTCCGTGGCGGCTTGTCGGCCCGGGGAGCCCGGCTGGTCCGGCCGGTTCGGCCCGGGGCCTTGGAGAGGGGATCGGTCATCCCCTCATCCTCGCCGACCGCCCCGCGCCGCGACCGCCCGGGCCCCGGGCCCCGCCTGCTAGGAGGCCTGTGCCGTGTCGTACAGGGCCTTCGCCACATCCCCGAAGTACGGGCCGTACATCGTGTTCGGCAGGAAGACGTAGCCGAAGCTGTTCACCGACACCTGCAGCCCGGTACCGGTGGCCTCATTGAAGCCGGTGAACCAGGGTCCGCCGCTGGAGCCGCCCGTCATATTGCAGGCGAGGCTGTGGTCCTGTGTGAGCAGCCAGTCCTTCGAGCTGTTGCCGCTGCAGTAGATGAGCTTCGTCCCGTCGTACGGCGAGGCCGCCGCGAACCCGAAGGCGTACATCTGCTTGTTGTAGCCACCGTTGAACTGGAGCCCCTGCGCACCGACGACCGACGTGAGCTTCTGGCCGTTCAGCGGGGCCACGACCGCGGCGCCGACATCGTTGTTGATGTCCTCGGTGGCCTCCCACTGCGGGGTGGTGAGCGTCTTCGCCGCGGTCCACTGCCCGTACGGCGCGTTGCCGTTGTCGTAGGCGGGCACGAAGACCCAGTTGGTGTGCCAGCTGCCCTGGTACTTCACACAGTGCCCGGCGGTGATGACGGTGCTGGCGTTCTGGCTCGTCACCGCGTTGCCGGAGCAGGAAGCCGTACGCCCCTGGAAGGTGAAGAACACCCGCCCCGAGGTTTTGACGACGGCCCCGCCGCCCGCCCACGGGCCACCGGCCTGCGGGAACGAGGCGGGCGCGGCGGTGGGCGCGACGGTCGTCGACGGCCCGCCGGTCTCGGGGGCCTTCAGCCGCTTGGCGGCCTGCCGGGTCAGCAGCAGATCGAGCGGGGTGGCCGCGCGCATCCGCTCGGCGGTCCAGAAAGTGCGGGCCCGGTGCTGCTCGACGGCCGAGGCGGTACGGGCCGCTACCGGCGACCCGGAGGCCGGTTCGGGTGTCGCCGCGGTGGCCGCGGCCGAACCAAGAAGGCCGCCGCTCAACAGGGCTCCAACGGCCAGCAGAATGCCCGCGGCAGTGCGATGGCGTCTCACGCATGTCTCCTTCTGCCGTGCCCGCACTGGTGGCGTCCGGGCAGGGTGGGGGAACGAAGAGCGGTGCGGATAGACGTGCGTCAGGCAGCGTGCCACGGGAATCTTGACTTGTCAGGGTCGAGTTGACGCCTTTCTCGACGGGGCTGGCTTCACGCCACGTACAGCTCCACGGCACGCCCGTCCGGATCCTCTACGACGTGGCGGCCAGGAGCCAGCGGCGGAGTCACCGTTCGGCTGTCGACGGTGAAGCCCAGCCGCACACTGGAGGCGGGCCGCCGAGCGGTGGCCGGATACAGCTCGACCACGGTGCCGTCCGGCAGGGTGGCGGCGTAGTGGATCGGGCCGCGCCCATGCTGTTCTTGGACGAGGGGCAGCCCCAGACCGCTGTAGAAGACGCGGGACTCCTCCACGTGGTCGGTATAGAGGACGATGAGGGCGATGCCGACGGCTTTGCGGGGCGCGGCAGACATGACGACTCCCTGCTGATCGTTCGGGACGGGGTCCGCTGGAGACACCTCAGACCTCCGGCTCGCCCCAAGAAGCGACGTGCACTTCGTCGCCCACCGACAGTTTGCCGGGACGCAGCACGGCGTACTTGGTGCCGAAGGCGATGCCGCCCTCGGCGGCCCGGCGGTAGGTGGCCAGCGTACGCAGCGGCTCGGGGCCCGCCTTGGCACCCGCCTGCTGGTCGACCATGGTCACCCCGCAGCGGATGGCGAGCTTGGCGTAGCCGAGTTCCGCGTCGGCGACCGTGATCCGGTGGGCGCGGTCCTCGGTGTGGGGGACGTCCCAGCCGTCGACCACGATGTTCGGGCGGAAACGGTCCATGGCGAGGGGAGGGGCGCCGCGCTCGCCCAGCCGCTCGTTGAGCAGATCCAGGGTGGACCGGGAGAGCACGTGGATGGCACAGCTGTCGGCGTATCCGGAGGTGCCGGGCGTCAGGCCATCGGTGACCCGTTCATGGTCGGCCGGAACGCGCACCAGGCGGCTCGGCGTACCGAGGACGCCGGACAGCCACGCCGCCGCTTCGTCACCCTGATCGATGCCTCTGAACGGCACCCCGAACAGATCCACCGCCCGAGGGCGCCCAGACGTGTCGACATCGATCCCCACCGGCTCCGAACCCGAGGCGCGCAGTGTGAGCTGTTGACCGTCGGTGCTGACCTCGGGACGGATCAAGGCCAGCCGAGGGTGGCGCCGTTGCGTACGGTAGACGCCGTCCTCGCTGGTCACCATGAAACTGCGGTCATGGGCGAGACCCGCGGGCGTCAGTACCGCCGCGTGCGAGGGCATCCCAGCGCACCCCTTGATGGGATAGGACACCAACTCCACGACCCTGGCCACATGCTCCCCCTCGCCCGCGCGCATCCCATTCCGCTGTGATCATCATGGACGTGCGACCACGCGGGCAATCGAAATACGCCCAGTGTCCAGAACACCTCCGAGCACCCCGGTCGTCACAGCGACCTGGGCCGCCGACACCCCACGGGCCGCCGAGTTGGCCGGGGCGCTGCGCATCCTCGGCGCGGGCAAGCCACGGATGCTCGGCTACGCCGACGCGCGCGTACCGCAGTCCGCCCCGGGCCGCGTACGGTTCCTCGACGCGCCGCTCGACGAGGCGGTGCGGAGCCTGGTGGCGCACATCCGGGAATTCCGCTCGGACATCATGGTCACCCACGACGCCTACGGCGGGCTGCCCGGCCACCCGGACCACGTACACACCCACCGGGTGACGACGCTCGCCGCCCAAGCGGCCGGGCTCGAGCGGCTCTACCCGGACACCGGCGCCCCCTGGCAGCCGCGCGCCCTCTACCTGGCCACACACCCACACTCGGCCGTACCGGCGCTGAGAGACGTGATGGGCGAGCGCAAGACGGCGTACAGCGTCCCGGACGCACAGGTCACCGCGACCGTCGACGTCGGCCCATGGATGGAGCAGAAGATCGCCGCCGTACTGGCGCATCGCTCCGAGGCCGAACGGGGAGCCCTGCCGGGAGTCATCGCGGGCCTCGCACCGGACGCACGGGAGCGGCTGTTCGCCACCGAGTGGTTCATCCGCCACGCTCCCACCGCTACGGCGCCGCCCCAGACGGAACTGACCACCTGACACACCCTTACGATGTTTGCGTGAACATCCGACGGGACGACGGGACCGCGCCGAGGATGCCCGCCGGGTTGGCCGCGCTCGCGCTCGGCAGCTTCGGCATCGGCCTGACCGAGTTCGTCATCGCGGGCCTGCTGCCCCAGGTGAGCCGCGACCTGGACGTCTCCGAGGCGGCGGCCGGGTGGCTCATCTCGGGATACGCCCTGAGCGTGGCGATCGGCGCGATCCTGCTGACCGCCGCCACCACCCGCCTCCACCGCAAGGCCGTCCTCATCGGACTGGTGGCGCTCTTCGTCCTCGGCAACCTGCTGTCCGCCATCGCCCCCACCTACGCCATGGCACTGCTGGGCCGTGTCGTCGCCGCTCTGTGTCACGGCTCCTTCTTCGGCATCGGCTCTCTCGTCGCCCGCCGGATGGTCCCGCCGGAGCGCGCCTCACGCGCGGTGGCCGTGATGTTCGCCGGGCTGACGGTCGCCAACGTACTGGGCGTCCCGTTCGGCGCTCTCGTCGGCGAACGCTGGGGATGGCGCGCCACGTTCTGGGCGATCACCGGAATCGGCGCGCTGGCCGTGGCCGCGATCGCCGTGTGGGTCCCGGCCTGGGCGGGCACCGTGGACGAGGCCCACCGCACGACCGGCCTGCGCCCCCAGCTGCGCGCCTTCCGCTCCCGGCAGGTCTGGTTGACCCTCGCCGCCACCGCCCTGAGCTACGGCGGCATGTTCGGGGCGTTCAGCTACATCGCGTACACCCTCACCGAAGTGACCGGCTTCTCCGCCGCCGACGTCGCCTGGCTGCTCGTCGTCTACGGCAGCGGCCTGGTCATCGGCAACGTCGCCGGAGGCCGGGCGGCCGACCGTAACCGCGACCGCACACTGATCGCCTCCCTGGCCGGACTCGCCACCACCCTCGCGGCCTTCGGCCTGCTGGCCGAGGGACGGGCCGCGTCCGTAGCACTCATCTTCCTGATGGGCGTCTTCGGCTTCGCCAGTGTCCCCGGCATGATCACCCGCGTCACGGACGCCGCCGGTGGCGCACCCCTGGCCGCCAGCGCCAACGTCTCGGCCTCCAACGTCGGCAACGCCCTCGGCGCCTGGCTGGGCGGCCTCGCCATCAGCACCGGCCTGGGCTACACCGCACCGCTGTACGTGGGCGCCGCGGTCGTGACCCTGGGCCTGGCCGTCATGGTGACCACCGCCCGCACGGCCCGCCCCCTGGACGCCGACTGCCCAAGGCAGACCAGGACGCCCCGGTAACGGCCGGGTCAGCCAGCCAACTTCACCTTGGTGGCCTTGGCGATCTCACACGTCTTCGGCATCGCGTCAGCCTCGCCCTTCCACGCGGTGGACGCCAGTGCGCTCTTCACGGCTCCGGCCTGGACGGGTTGCTGGGTGAGGGTGGTGTAGACCGCCGCGTCGGGGTGCGCGGAGTTCAGAAAGCGGACCTTGACGCTGTAGGCGTAGTCCGCCGGGCCGTCCGCGTTGTCGAGCTGGACGATCGCGAACAGCTTGGCCGCGTCGCGCATCTGGCACGACTTGATGCTGACCTCGGCCTTGGACGTGACGGCCTGGGCGGGGCCGGATCCGTCGGCCGGCTCACCCTTCGCGGCGGACCGCGACGACGTGGCGGCCGGGCTCGGCGACCCGCTGCTGCTCGTGTCCTTCTTCCCGTCCTTCCCGGCGGCGGACGACGCATCGTCCGACCCGCTGCTGGAGCAGGCCGACAGGGCGAGGAGAGCGCAGGCGGAAAGCGCGCCGAACACGGCGCGGGAAGAAAGGTGGTGCATGGGAAAGGGTCCCCCGTCAGGACACGGATTCGCCGGACGGACCGGCCCAGTCCGCTTCACGCTAGCACCTGCCCTCAGCGCCGCCTGCGACGCGGGCTGCGCGTACATGGGGTGGGCACAGCCCAACTCCATCCCGTGGCCGATGTCCTCTGGGCGGGCGATACCGGTACAGCCGGGCCAGGGCACTGAGTACCCTCAGCCAAGGCGCTGAGTGTCACGGCTGCGACTACTCGTCTCCCAACGTCTTCTCGATCTTCTGCACCACGCGCCACAGGGGAGCGCTCCGTGGCGCCACCATGACGATCACGTCGTCCTCCGGCGCGGGCGCGGCGCCGCTCTCCGCGGATTCGTCGGCAGCGCCCCACGTCTGACGGACGAATGTCAGGGCCTGGTCCACCGTCTTCGCGGCATCGCCGCGCCCGCCGTCCCGCAGCCAGGTCCGCAGCCCGTTGTTGTGCGCGGCGACGACGGCCGCGGCCTGCACTTCCGCCCGGAGTGCTCCGTTCCGGTCTCCCGCGTAGCGTTGCCGGAGGTAGTGGGCCAGGGTGCGTTCGTAGCGGTGCACCACCGACAGCTCGTACCCGCGCAGGCTGGGCACTTCGCGTGTGAGTCGATAGCGCTGCACGGAGAACTCGGGGTTCGCGGCGTACATCCGCATGACGAGACGGGCCGCGTCGCAGACCACGTCGAGCGGTTCGCCGTCGGTGCCCGCCGCGAGGAAGGCGCTCATCTCGGTCAGGCAGCGCTCGTGTTCGGGGAAGACGACGTCTTCCTTGGACGGGAAGTACCGGAAGAACGACCGGCGCCCCACTCCGGCCCGCGCCACGATGTCGTCCACTGTGGTCCGCTCGAAACCGTGCTCCATGAAGAGCTGGAACGCGGCCTCGATGAGCACCTCACGCATGGGCGTTTTCCCGGATGGCCCAGACCCGCTGACCGCCGCGGTCGCCCTGCCGTCCTCACGTTCGTCCGTCATGGAGGGAACGTAGCACCAGCGCCGGGCAAGAATGGCACTCAGTACCTTTACGAAGGGTACTGAGTGCCATACGCTCGCTCGGAGACCGTAAGGAGATTCGGCGTGAGCTTGAGGATCGTTGTCTGTGTGAAGTACGTACCCGACGCCACCGGCGACCGGCACTTCGCCGAGGACCTGACGCTCGACCGTGACGATGTGGACGGCCTGCTCTCGGAGCTGGACGAGTACGCGGTCGAGCAGGCCCTCCAGATCGCGGAGGAGCGTCGGCGGGAGGGTGACGACGCGGAGATCACAGTGCTGACCGTGGGTCCGGAGGACGCCAGGGACGCGCTGCGGAAGGCGCTGTCGATGGGCGCTGACAAGGCCGTGCATGTCGAGGACGACGATCTGCACGGCACCGACGCGCTGGGCACCTCGCTGGTGCTGGCCAAGGCGGTCGAGAGGACCGGCTACGACCTGGTCGTCTGCGGCATGGCCTCCACGGACGGCACGATGGGCGTGCTGCCTGCGATGCTCGCCGAGCGCCTGGGCGTCCCGCAGGTGACGCTGCTGTCGGAGGTCTCGGTCGAGGGTGGCGCCGTGAAGGGCCGCAGGGACGGTGACGCGGCGACCGAATACGTGGAGGCGTCGCTACCGGCTGTGGTGTCGGTGACCGACCAGTCGGGCGAGGCCCGTTACCCGTCGTTCAAGGGCATCATGGCGGCGAAGAAGAAGCCGGTGACCTCCTGGGATCTGTCGGACCTCGACATCGAGGCCGAGGAGGTGGGCCTGGAGGGTGCCTGGACGAAGGTCGACGGCGC